>RZZU01000074.1 GCA_009929735.1 Clostridia bacterium
ACGAGGTAGATAGGTTGGAGGTGTAAGCACGGCAACGTGTTCAGCTGACCAATACTAATAGACCGAGGGCTTGACCAATAAATCGATTGATGATATAATCATTAGGTAATTTCTTTTCCTAACGGAAAAGACCGCTATATTTCCTTCGCATCAACAACCTCTTTACACCTACGGTGTCTGGTCGGTCGTTGATAAGCGCTTAGGAAAGCGCTAATGTTCTTGTATTCAGTTTTGAAGGTGTATGAAAGTACACTGAAATTTCTGGTGATGATGCGCTCAGGGGACACACCCGTTCCCATTCCGAACACGACGGTTAAGACTTGAGCGGTCGATGATACTTGGTGGGAAGCTGCCTGGGAAAGTAGATGGTTGCCAGAATTCAAATTTTTCTAAAAAAGAACTGTTTTATGCAGTTCTTTTTTTGTACTAGAAAAAAAATATATCATTGAGCCTTAAATTAGGATAAGACAAATGCAGTATTTAGCAACACGCTTCGGAGAATTAGCAAAGCGGAGGTCCCGCAACTCAATTTACTTGGTGCTGATGAGTTTAACAGATTAACATGCTTAGCCTATCTACCTTCTTCTTCAGGAAAAGGTTGTTTTCCTGATCCGCGAAATATTTTTTTCTCATATCATGGAAACCATATCTAAATAATAATTTGAGATTCCTTGCTTAATTTTCCATCAAAAATAAGCCTTTTTTATGGTACTTATTAAAGCATAAAAAAGGCTTAAGTCATTTTGGTCCGCTGTCAAGATTTAGAACAAATTAAAATGAGAGATTCCTCTCGTAAATTTGCTTTTTTCTGGATGCCTTCATTGGATACATATGCATATTATTTTTCAAATTCATCAGGTAACATATAGTTGCAGTGGCTGTGGATACTGACAGTGTTATAAAAAGTCACAATATATTCAAATACGAGGCGGTAAGCCTGCATATAATCCACAATCACAAAACGATTAAGCCATTCTCTTTTAATCAGGGAATGGAAGGATTCAATGCAGGCATTATCATATGGGTTAAACGTAATGGCTATAACTTAATTGTATCTTTTCAGTAGCTTTACGGTATGCTTTTGAAACATACTGACTGCCACATTCAGTATGCAGAATCAAAGGAAGGTCTGTATTTTGTCTTTCTTTTGCTTTATTAAGGGTAATAATTACGCAGGATACTTTCATGTTATCAGAAAGTGTCCTGGTGATGATTTAACGGGCATAAAGATCCATGAGATACTTGTCAGATAGACAAAGCTATTACGTGTTCAAATATAAGTGATATCGGTACACCAGACCGTATTAGGACGGTCTGGATTAAATTGCTCATTGAGAATATTATGAAGTTTTTTGCTAAAATCACAGTCTCTTGTAGTGGTTGTCCATGGTATAATCCATGAGTTTAATATTATTAATCCCGATGGCTTTGCATCTTTCTTGCGACAGAAAATGAAAACAGTACCAAAGCTAGATTTAATTGTAGGCGCCAGGACGGACAGTATTGGTATGGGACAGTTTTATCTGTATTCTTTTCCGAAAACAGACCAACCCAATGAAGCCAAGGTATATTGCAGGCCGTCCATTGCTTTTGAATTAGGAAACTATAAGAATGATGGACGAGGGTTGCAAACGGTAGCAGAGGCAGTATCTATCCTGTTTGCCAATATTCAAGAACCTGTCGTCATTGAGGAAGAATTGAAAAATATACAGGTCAACCAGTACATCGGGGATGATATTCCCATTCATACGGCCATGGCATACCTGGCAATTGCCTGTTGTGGGTATTGGAAATTTGAACGGGATGGGAGTTATACGTTAAAGAAGTGGAAATTGCCCGAAGTTATGACCAATGACGTTGATTACGAAAATATGTGGAGCAAGCCAAGTATCAGTATGGGTGAAAGATACACCTCCTGCACTGTGCGTTATTATTACTGGGATAGCGCTAATAACACTTTAAAAGGCACTGATGTAACGGTAGCAGAAAATGAAGATGACGGTCAACAATTAGGTGTTACTTCCTATTATATATGCTCAGAAGCGCAGGCGGCGGAAGTTGCACAGGCTTATATGGATTTCAAGAACCTTCGCCTAACCCACACCGTGGATTATCGAGGTGATATGAGTATTGAGGCAGCAGATGGATTGACCATTCAGAATGATTTTACAAAAAGTGAAGTGATTGTTATGACCCATGTTCTTACGTTTGATATAGAAGGTCTGACAGGAACCATTACCGGAAGGGGGCTGGATTAATGATAGAACTAATAACAGATAGAACCCTAGAAGATGTACTTAGTCAGAATGAAAAAGGCACCTATAACGCGAGTGATCTAAACCGTGTGGGTATTGCTGCGGAAGAACTGCGGTTGATTGGTATTGACGCAGGGTATCCTATCGTTGGTATTTCTCGCAGGAATTATTCAGAAGGAGAAATCCCTCTATTAGAGGAAATGGAATATTACCTTTCACAAATGCATAAGTGCCGGAACTCTTTTTTTGACTTGGGCATTCTCTTGCCACATACCATGGATGGCTTAGATTATGTTGGTGCGAACAATATAGAAAGATTATTTGTTGAGATTGAAAAAAGCATTCAGCAGATGTATAAGACAAAAAGATATTGTGGTATAACACATTGTGGAGAAGGAGGCGGATTATATTGAGGGATTTTCAAGATAGATTGGCACAACAGCCAAATAGATACAAAATCGCAGAGGAAGGTGGTGGCATAAAATATGTCACCATTGAAAGAGCCGATAACCCCACAAGAGAAGGCACTTCTTTAAATAGAGCCGCTTTCATGGCTTTGCAGGGGTTTCAAGAAACAACAACTATTTTTAATGAAGATGGTAGCATTACAGAAATGAATGGTACAGGGGAGCCTTTGGTAACAGCCTTCAATGAAGATGGTTCCATCACAGAAACCTTTACCAATACAGAGGGAGTTGTCATCGCAAAAAAAACAATCTTTCAAGAGGATGGGAGCATTACGGAGGTGTTTGTATAATGGGCCTTTGGTCGGGTATTAAATATGCGTTAAATAGCACTCTTGGAACAAGGGATTTTCAACCCTTGGATAAAATCATAAACAGCACAGCAGGGA
>RZZU01000075.1 GCA_009929735.1 Clostridia bacterium
AACTTTTAGAAAGTGGCGAGATGACAATATAAAGGCGTATGACGAAGCTAAAAGCATTGCTAGGGGAAATCTATTAGAACTAGCTGAAAGTGCCTTAGCGAGTAAACTGACAGTCAGAACGCTAAAAGAAACAGAAACAATCTATGACGCTAACGGAAACGTTGAAAAAGTAAAAGTTAAAGAAAAAGAGCTGGATAAAGATAGCTTGGTGGCGATGATGGTTGCTAAGGCTGGAAACCCTGAACTTTATAACCCTACTGAATGGCGTAGATTGCAACAAGAAGAATCAAGCGCTAATGACCTTAAAGCTAAGATTGAAGAACTTGATGACTATAAACTAAGTAAGTACGAAACACCAAAAATTGAAGTGCCGAAAGGGTTTGAATAAATGTATTATTTAAATAAAATGTTGGAATACAACAAAGAAAACGGCATTATTATTAACAAATACATTCGCAAGACTATTCAGAAGCAAATACGTATTCATAATAAGTATATTTATCGCTATGACCGTGTTACACAAGCTATTGAATGGATTGAAGATAATTTCTATTTAACAACTGGTAACCTAATGAAAATCAAGCTACACCCTGTTCAAAAATGGTGGTACGAGTTAATGCTTGGCTATGATATGGTTGATGAAAAAGGTATTCAGGTAAACTTAGTTAATGAAATTTTTCTTAATCTAGGACGTGGTTCTGGTAAGTCAAGTTTAATGGCCACGCGCGTGCTTAACTGGATGATTTTAGGCGGACAATATGGTGGAGAGAGTTTAGTTATTGCATACGATAATACACAGGCTAGACACGTATTTGACCAAGTTCGGAATCAAACAGAAGCAAGCGATACATTAAGAGTGTACAATGAAAACAAGATTTTCAAGAGTACAAAACAAGGGCTAGAGTTTACAGCATTTAAAACCACTTTCAAAAAGCAAACAAATGACACTTTGAGGGCGCAAGGTGGTAACAGTTCGCTGAATATATTTGATGAAGTTCATACCTATGGCGAAGATATAACAGAATCAGTCAATAAAGGTTCACGACAAAAACAAGACAACTGGCAAAGTATTTATATTACTTCAGGTGGACTTAAACGAGATGGGCTTTATGATAAACTTGTTGAACGTTTCAAATCAGAAGAAGAATTTTACAATGATAGGTCGTTCGGCTTGCTTTACATGCTAGAAAATCATGAGCAGGTCAAAGATAAAAAGAATTGGACTATGGCTTTACCGCTTATTGGTAACGTTCCTAAGTGGTCAGGAGTTGTTGAAGAGTATGAGCTTGCGCAAGGAGACCCAGCGTTACAGAATAAGTTCTTAGCGTTTAATATGGGCTTGCCTATGCAGGACACAGCTTACTACTTCACTCCGCAAGATACTAAACTAACAGACTTCAATTTATCTGTATTTAATAAAAATAGAACTTATGTAGGAATTGACCTATCCTTAATTGGCGATTTAACCGCTGTATCGTTCGTTTGCGAGTTAGAGGGTAAAACTTACAGTCATACGCTAACTTTCTCTGTACGGTCGCAATATGAGCAACTGGACACAGAACAACAAGAGTTATGGACTGAATTCGTTGACAGAGGCGAATTAATCTTACTTGATACGGAATATATTAACGTAAATGACTTAATACCATATATTAATGACTTTAGAACCAAGACAGGGTGCAGACTTAGAAAGATCGGTTATGACCCAGCACGCTATGAAATTTTAAAAGGTTTGATTGAGCGTTATTTCTTTGATAAAGACGGAGATAACCAAAGAGCAATTCGACAAGGTTTCTCAATGAACGACTATATTAAGCTATTAAAATCTAAGCTAGTCGAAAATAAACTTATCCATAATCAAAAAGTCATGCAGTGGGCTTTAAATAATACTGCTGTCAAAATCGGACAAAGCGGGGATTATATGTATACAAAAAAACTTGAAAAAGATAAAATTGACCCTACTGTTGCTTTGACAATGGCTTTAGAAATGGCGGTGTCAGATGAAGTATAACGTTGACACAGTCAGAGAGAGTGGCTGGTACAATAAAAAAGAATGGTTGGCAGTCCGTGATTATGTAAGACAACGTGACAAAATGACTTGCGTAAGATGTGGAGCATTCGGTGCTAAAAAGTACGAAGTAGACCATATTATAGAACTAACTTGGGAAAACCTTGATGATTGGAATATAGCGCTAAACCCTGATAACCTACAACTCCTTTGTAAGTCTTGCCATAACAAGAAAACAGGCGAGTATAAACGAGGGAAGGGCGTGAGTTTATGGTAGAAAGGGGGAAAATTGAACTTATTCGGAAAAGTAGTAACATTTTCACGTGGAAAACTAAACAATGATACTCAAAGAGTTACAGCGTGGCAAAACGAAGCGGTAGAATATACAAGTGCCTTTGTGACTAATATTCATAATAAAATCGCTAATGAAATAACAAAAGTAGAATTTAATCATGTTAAATACAAAAAATCCGATGTTGGATCTGATACTTTGATTAGTATGGCAGGTTCTGACTTAGACGAGGTTCTAAACTGGAGTTCTAAGGGCGAACACAATAGCATGGAGTTTTGGCAGAAAGTAATTAAAAAGTTGCTATGCACGCGCTATGTTGACCTATACCCTATATTTGATAGTGAAACGGGCGATCTATTAGACTTACTGTTTGCTAATGATAAAAAAGAATATAAACCTGAAGAATTAGTAAGGCTTATCAGTCCTTTTTATATCAATGAAGACACAAGTATTTTAGATAATGCTCTGGCTAGTATTCAAACTAAGCTGGAACAAGGTAAATTGCGTGGCTTGTTGAAAATTAATGCCTTTCTTGATATTGATAATACACAAGAGTATCGAGAAAAAGCACTAGCAACAATAAAGAACATGCAAGAAGGTTCTAGTTACAACGGTTTGACGCCAGTTGATAACAAGACAGAAATTGTAGAACTTAAAAAAGATTACTCTGTTTTAAATAAAGATGAAATTGACCTTATTAAATCTGAACTTTTGACAGGTTACTTTATGAATGAAAATATTTTGCTTGGTACTGCTACGCAAGAACAA
>RZZU01000076.1 GCA_009929735.1 Clostridia bacterium
TGCCAGACCTTCAATATTTAAAGCGGTGGCAGTTTCTGCGAATCCTGAAAGCGGGTAGTCTGCCGTTGGTAATACGTTAATTTCAGCCATGAAAGCAAAACGGCGATTGTTCAAAAATACGTTTTTCTCGCAAATATATTTGTCAAATGCGGGATCATATTTGATTTTTTCGCCGCCTTCCCCATTCTGGAAGCCGTTTTTATTGTAGATGAATTTACTAACCAACAATTCAGCGCCGTAATAACTAGCAAATTGCTCAAGCGCTTTCAAAAAGTTTTTATGCGGGAAAGTATTATTCTGAATCGACGTTAGAATAAAACGGCGACCAGATTTAACTTCCCATTGCTCAACGGTGCTAGAAACAATTCCCGCCGCCTCGGGGCGATCATCGTTTTTAATCGCCTTTTCAGCTTTTGCCACTTTCGGTTTCGCTGGTTTATTTGCTTCCAGCCAGTCACAAATTGCCGTTGAATGTTTCGGCGTATCATAAACAGCTTTTGAAATATCGTCGCAAACTTCAAGTTTGGTAGCGCGTAAACGCTTACCGTAGAAATTAAAGTCGGCGGCAAGTTTAGTGATCTGAGACTGTTTTTCTGCGGAAATATTCATAGTAATAAAACTCCTATTTAGGGATTAAATTTATTTTCTAACCATTCGATGATTACATCTAGGTTAGCACTTGATTTGCTTATACGCTTACCAGTTAATAAACTTGGTATCTGCGCAATATAATAAGGCTTGCCATTTCGTTCAATTTGTCTAACATATTTAGGCAAACCGTTATCAATTCGTTTACCCTGATTTTTCAGGTTAACTTTTTGGGGCACTAAACGAAGATTATTAATGTTATTATTTGCCGGATTCATATCAATATGATCAATTACTAATGAAGCATCAATGCCACCATTAAATAATACCCATATTACCCTATGCACATAATAATCATCGCCATCAAATTTAACGCAATAATACTTATTTCTTTTATATCCGGCTATATCGCCAGCTTTTTTATTCCCCTTGTTAATTCTCCAACGTAGAAATGTTGGGCTAGTTTCATCATAAATAAAGTATTCAGATACTTTATTAAAATCTATTTCTTTATACATTTACTTAAATCCTCCTACTAATATTATCTCATTAATAGGAGGAGTTAAGCAAATACAGTTTTAACTAATCGGCATTAGGCTTGAACTTACACCAAGAGCAATGGCGGCAATAAAACAAAGTAAGCCCAGACGTTTTGCTAACTTAGATTTACGTTTAAAATAATACGAATCTAAATCATTTTGAAAATAAGCGAATAGTAATGAGGCCGCCATAATAAACAAGCCTAGAATCAAAGATTCAGTAGGGAAGAAAATCATTTTTAAAACTCCTGATTTAAGGAAATTATAGTGGGGAATATTCCCCACTAATTAAATTTATTCGCCTGCGGCTTGTTTTACTTCATAGGCAACGCCTAACAGTTGCGCCACGGCGTCTAGCGTTTCAAGTTTAGCACTTTCAAGGCTTGCCAGATCGTCGGCGTCTTTGATAATGCCGGAATCAATTGCATGTTTAGCGATAACGCGCACGTAATGCGCCTTGCGAATTGAACTGCCACCGCCAACCTTGCGAGGCTTATCGCTTTTCTGATACGCTTTTGCGCTGGTCAATTTTGAGCGAACGGATACGGGAGAAGCCGCGCCAACTGCTTTTGCAATCTCTTTCAGGCCGTCGCTATTTGCGAAATCTAAACCGTTTTCATTAATTAACTGCTGATACATAGAAACAGCCTGTTGGGTGTTTTCTTCATTCCATGCAAATTTTTCGGTTTTAACGTTAGCCATGATTATAACTCCAATTAGTTTAATTTAAGGGATGAGATTAACATTATGTTAATCGCTATATTCCCCATATTTCAGAGGAATATAAAGTTAACACTAAACTACGCTACAGCTTCCCATTTTTCGTTACGCTGGATAACCTTTACAGCGTCGCCAGATTTAACCCGAACGCTGTAAACAGTTTTCCCGTTGTTACTCTGTTCCGTTTCAGCGTATACCGCATCAATTACATCGAACGGCATAAGCGCCGCACCTTTAATACGTTCGGCTTTTCCGGTTGCCTCGTCCGTTTTAGTAACGAAAGGAATAAATACAGATTGACCTACTTTCGGCGCGGTAATAACGTTTTGCATAGTATAAACTCCAGTTTATTAAGCGGATTGTTCCGCATTATCTGCTACTTTCTAGCAGATAATAAGAAAAAATCCACTCGCCATTATAGTCAATTTGAAGAACTCCACGTAGGCCGCTATATCCCGTTAGGGGGCGGGGCACATTATGGTAAGTGCCGACCGTCAAATTTTATCAAGTTATCGCTCTTTAAAAACTATGGAACATCTTAAAACCTATCGGCTGGTGTATCAAGAGTTTTTTAAACTTTTTTCGATTTGATGTGAGTTATATAAATCAATCATAATATTGCGCCAGACCATTTCCAGACCTTGCTGCTTGCCTTTCTTGTACTGCTTAAATCGGTATTTTACCGATTTTTGCGCTACTATCAACAAATTTTTTGTTCTGCTATCTAGTGCCTTGCTAGGTTTACCAGTGATTAATAAAGTTTGTTTCATATCTGCGATTCCTTATATAATTGATAAGTTTACCGCCGATAGGCTTTAAGATGTTCCCTAGTTTTTAAAGAGCAGTGTAGGACGGCGGCGCAACAAGTGGATGAAGCCTTGCAAATGAGGCGAACAAACGTTAACCCTGTTTGCTATGAAAAGCGCTTCCGCTTTCCGTCTTGCCGTCCTACGTGGTAAATAATAGGAGAATACCGAAAAGGGCGCAACCTTATTTTTGTAAAGAAACGTAAAGACAAACGCCACCGCACCGCGTCCAGAGACTGCCTAAAATTAAATGAAACGGGCGCGAATAACATCAAAACAACCATTTTAGCAAGTAATTTTTTCATTTATATTTGCTTTGCCCTACTTGACAAAAACCAAAATCCTCGTAGTGAGGTTTTCTCGGTGTGCCCCTTATG
>RZZU01000017.1 GCA_009929735.1 Clostridia bacterium
TTTCTCGTTTTCCCGTCATGTAAGTTTACCTCTTCTTTTTTAGTCCCTTTTATTTTACATGACCTTATTAATTCTGTCCAATTTACTGTAGCCGATCCACAACCTTCGACAAAGCAGAGGAGGAACGCCTAAAAAGGGCAAAGGCCTTGGGGCGGGCATATGAAAAAACAGACCCAATAAAGGTTGAAAATCCTATGAATTTTACCATCCCAAAGATTCAGGAGAAATATAAAAATCCCTTTCAACAGGCAGAGTATGCCTATAGTTTGATAGAATACGAGGTGTAAAAATATGAATTCAGGTAGAAATGTTACCGTCATTCCTGCACGAAAGCGTGTGGGCAATACGGTACAATTAGAAGAAAAGCCAAAGCTTAGGGTTGCCGCCTACTGCCGTGTTTCTACGGATAGTGAGGAACAGGCCACAAGCTATGAGGCGCAAGTGGAGCATTACACCCAGTTTATACAGAAAAACAAAGAGTGGGAAATGGCGGGCATATTTGCCGATGACGGCATTAGCGGTACAAATACCAAAAAGCGTGAGGAATTTAACCGCATGATTGCAGAGTGCATGAAAGGCAATATCGATATGATTATTACAAAGTCTATCAGCCGTTTTGCTAGGAACACCTTGGACTGCTTGAAATACATCAGGCAGCTAAAAGATAAGAACATCCCCGTTTTCTTCGAAAAAGAGGGTATTAACACCATGGATTCCAAGGGTGAGGTGCTGCTTACCATAATGGCAAGTTTGGCCCAACAAGAAAGCCAGTCCTTAAGCCAAAATGTGAAGCTTGGTTTGCAGTATCGGTATCAAAATGGCGAGGTGCAGGTCAACCACAATCGTTTTCTCGGATATACCAAGGACGAGAACAAAAACCTAGTGATTGTGCCAGAGGAGGCAGATGTGGTAAAACGCATCTATCGTGAATATCTGGAGAGGGCAAGCCTTGTCCAGATTGCAAGGGGACTTGAAAATGACGGTATCCTCACGGCTGCAAATAAGCCTAAGTGGAGACCGGAAACACTGAAGAAAATTCTGCAAAAAGAAGAATATATCGATGATATTAACTATTTAAATGGACGGTTATTTTTTTATAAAAAAGAATATGGAGATGCTTTTGATTCGTTTATAAAAGTAATATCATCTGCGAATAAAAGAAGTATGTTGCCTGAAACAAAAAATAAATCTTTGCAATATGCTGTTATTTGTTTCATGGCGTGCAAACAAAATGGTTCAAAAGAATGTGCAGGAGAACGCATAAAACCTTTTATAGAAACTTTAGAGAATGAAAAAGAAAAACAGATACTTCAATATTTTTTAGAGAAAACGGAAGCTGTTTTTGAAGATGATAATAAAGCTTATATTTATCGCATTTTATCTGAAATACTGCAAATAGCAGAATTTGAATTATTTGAGCAAAGTTTAGAAGTTTTAAATTTAATCAATAGCAATGAGGTTCTTTTGGATTTAGCAACACTATATTATCAAAACGGCTATAAGGAATTAGCTTTAAAAAATATATTGCGTTCAGTGAAGGAATTAGATGTGATCAATGCCAACGCTGTTTATATATTAAACAAAGAATTTCTTGCGCCAGAATGATATGAACAATTGTTAGGTCAAGTGCACCACTTTGGGTAGAAAAACCTGAAGTGGTGATTTGCATCTTAGGGATTGCGTGGTCTGGAGTTGATGAGAAATAGCCTGTGTGGTTGCTCCTTTTGGCGCACCAGTGCGAAATCCATTTTTGGGGAAAACTCTTGAAGTAGTCCGTTCGAATTTTCCTTGTTACAGCGCTGCCATGATGAGTAGGCATCAGCAAAATAAAGTGTTAAACCTAGGTGTTCCTGAATGCCCGTGGAACATACTCTTTGCTCGGCCTGTGTGACAGTGTATCCATCTGTGCTCAAATAGGGATAGCTCATAATGTTGTGTCCGTTTGGAGGTTGTTATTGACAACGCCATTTTACAGGAAGGTTTCGCTGTGGGCTATTTTTTGGTCATCTCGGATTGCGCACTTCATTTTACAATATATCTTAGGAATTCATTTGACAAACTTCATGATTTGTGATCTTTTTTATTAATAAGGGAAAAGAAATGGGGAAAACTTTACGCTTTATTTTAAATTACTTTGATGGGTCATCAAAGTAATTTTTATGTTCTTTTGGAAGCGTGGCTCTTTATTCGGTAAATAAAACAGCCTACGCGATGAGTAAAACGATTAATAATTTACGAATGCTCTTTATTTTGTTAACGAAAAGCTTGATTTTTCAAGGGTTTTTCAACTTAATTCTATGTATTCTTATAAATTTTATGAAATAGGGGTTTACAGAAAAATATCTTTGTGGTAGTATGGTAAAAAATAACCAAATACAAAAAATAATTGTGGAAGAGGTTGCGAATATGAATAGAATCAGTTTTGCTGCAACTACATACTTTTACTTTTACCGTGTTTTCAGAGATTCAAAGTGAATTTTACTGTGAGAAAAGACGGTTGTTTTTGATGGTTTTTTCTAAAATGAAGGCTTATAAGACTTCGCAGTGAAATTCGCTGCGGAGTCTTTCTTTTTTTATCAAAAAACTTTATCAAAAAACCAATACTGTATGTATGAATTTTTATGAGGATAACCTTTCTTTCAAATTAGAAAACAATGGGACAGAATCGAGGAGGAATATAACATGATCGTAGTATTGAAAAACGGAACAAAGCCGGAACAGATTGATAATTTAAAGGCATGGTTGAAAAGTATGGGCATTGATACACATATGTCTGTTGGGGTCAATCATACAATTGTTGGACTGGTAGGAGATACCTCCAATGTGGATATGGACTTGGTTCGTTCTTTGGATATTGTAGAAAATGTTCAGAGAGTTCAGGAGCCTTTCAAAAATGCAAACAAAAAATTCCACAATGAGCAATTGATTGTCGATGTGAATGGTGTAAAAATCGGCGGCGGAAATTTCCAGATTATAGCAGGACCTTGCTCTGTTGAGTCTAGAGATCAGGTTTGCTACGTTGCGGAATGTGTAAAAAAATCAGGGGCAGGCTTCCTGCGTGGTGGTGCTTTCAAGCCTCGTACTTCCCCTTATGCTTTTCAGGGCCTGCATGGCGAAGGCATCGACCTTTTGGTTGAAGCGAAAAGATTGACAGGCTTACCTATTGTTTCTGAAATCATGAATATTACCCATTTGCCTTTATTTGACCCCGTTGATGTGATTCAGGTTGGTGCTAGAAATATGCAGAACTTCGAGTTGTTGAAGGAGTTGGGTAAAACGAAGAAGGTAATTCTGCTGAAAAGAGGCTTGGCGAATACGATTGATGAATTGTTAATGAGTGCGGAATACATCATGGCTGGCGGTAATGAAAATGTTATTCTCTGCGAAAGAGGTATTCGTACGTTTGAAACAAGAACCAGAAATACATTGGATCTTTCTATTATTCCCGTAATTAAGAAATTAACACATTTGCCTGTGGTCATTGATCCCAGCCATGCGTTAGGCTACTCATACATGGTAAAACCTATGGCATTGGCGGCAACTGCGGCAGGGGCTGACGGCCTGATGATTGAGGTTCACAATGATCCTCCTCATGCTTTATGTGATGGGGCACAATCTTTGACACCGGAAGCATTTGACGATGTTGCCAAAGCGGTATTTCAGATAAGACCTTTCGCTTGCAATTTTGATAATTAATATAATTTAAAAATGAATTTTATAAAGAATGGTGGGATTTTCGGGAAAACGGAGAATTCCCTCCTTTATAAAATGAAATAGGGAGATTGAGGTGAGCATATGAAGATTGGCGTGATCGGCATGGGGCTGATTGGCGGTTCTATGGCAAAAGCGATAAAGCAGAAAACGGAGCACATGGTTTTTGGTTGGGATCAATCGGAAAGCGTTCGATACAGCGTAAAGCTGGCGGAAGCGGTGCATGGTATTTTGGAAGAAGGAGATCCTTCTGGCTGCGACTTGGTTTTGATTGCTTTATATCCGGGAGCAACTGTGGATTATGTGAAGCAATTTGCCTCCAAATTTAAAAAAGGGGCAATGGTAGTTGACTGTGCAGGCATCAAACGTGCAGTTTGCCAGCCTTTGCAAGCAGTGGCAGAGGAAAATGGATTCATTTTCTGCGGTGCACATCCTATGGCGGGGATTGAACGCAGCGGCTTTACCTATTCAACACCTTCCTTATTTGAGGGGGCGACGATGATTTTAACGCCTTATACAGGGACGAATATTGCGCCGATGAATGAATTAAGCTTATTTTTCAAAAGCCTTGGTTTTGCCAGAATGCAGGTGGCTACTGATGCAGAGCATGACCAAATGATTGCATATACTTCTCAGCTGGCGCACGTTGTTTCCAGTGCATATATTAAAAGTGAATTATCTCCTAAATTCAAAGGCTTTTCCGCAGGCAGCTTTCATGATATGACCCGTGTGGCAAAGCTCAATGAAACGATGTGGACGGAATTATTTTTGGATAACAGCGATTTTTTAGCCAATGAAATTGACAGTCTGATTGCACGCTTACAGGGATATAGTAAGGCAATACGTGAAAAAGACCGGGAAAAGTTGAAATCAATTTTAAAAGAAGGCAAGGAAAAACGCCTTGCAATTGACGAAATAAAAGAATTTGAATGAGGGTTGCCTATGAGAACAGTTAAGGTAAATACATCAAAAGAGTATGATATTTTAATCGGTAAGGGATTGCTCACGCAAGTTGGAAAAGAGCTTGCAAAGCGTATTTCACCTTGCAAAGCAGCAATTATTACGGATAACAAGGTGGATTCATTATTTTCTGCCACAGTGTCGCATTCTCTGGCTGAGGCGGGGTTTTCGCAGTGTAAGTTTGTATTTTTGCAGGGGGAAGGCTCCAAACATATCAGTACGTTAAGCGATATTTTAGAGTTCCTTGCCGAAGAGGAAATAACAAGACAAGACGTGATTATTGCCTTGGGTGGCGGCGTTGTTGGGGATATGGCAGGCTTTGCGGCAGCGGTATACCAAAGGGGAATTTCGTTTGTGCAACTCCCTACCACATTTTTGGCGGCAGTGGACTCTTCTGTTGGCGGAAAAACTGCCATAGATTTAAAAGCAGGCAAAAATATGGCAGGTGCATTTTATCAGCCGAAGCTTGTTCTTTGTGATATTAATACCTTATTAACCTTGCAAAAGGATATTTTTGCCGACGGTGTTGCCGAAACCTTAAAGTATGGCATTATAGGAAACGAGAAGTTGTTTGAGAAGGTAGAAACATTGGATTATATTCAGGATTTAGAAGAAATTATAGAAATTTGTGTTTCGATGAAGCGAGATATTGTTATGCGGGATGAATTTGACAATGGGGAGCGGCAATTATTGAACCTTGGGCATACCTTGGGGCATTCCATTGAAAAACTAAGCCAGTTTACCATTTCACATGGGCATGCCGTTGCAATTGGGCTGTACCTCATTGCCAATGCCGCAGAGGCAAGGGGAATGGGTGAGTCAGGGCTTGCCGAACGAATTCGCAAGGCACTGGTGAAAAACGGGTTGCCGACAAAAGCGGTTTTTACCGTTGAAGAAATTGCCCAAGGGGCGTTGATGGACAAAAAACGCAGAGGGGGAACAATCAGCTTTATTTTCCCCGAAAAAATCGGACGATGCCGTATTGAAAAAATTCCTGTTGAGGAAGTGGAACAGTTAGTGGCAGAGGCTATGAAAAGCAGGTGAAGTGAGTGAATATTAAAATCGGGAAAAGTACCCTTAAGGGAAATATAAAGGTCATTTCTTCCAAATCCGATGCCCATCGATTACTGATTGCGGCGGCTTTAGCCGATAAGCCAACGAGGATTTTGGTTGAGGGATGGTCTAACGATATAGAGGCAACGAAAAATTGTCTGGAAGCTTTAGGTTGTAAAATAATGCGGAAGAATGGGGTGGTTGAGGTTACACCTCTTTGGGAGTTACAAACCACAGATATTGTTCTGGATTGTGTAGAAAGTGGTTCAACCCTTCGATTTCTACTGCCGATTGTTGCGGCTTTAGGAAAACAAGCCATTGTAGAAGGGCAGGGCAGATTGCCGGAAAGACCCATTGGGATTTTATTGGAGGAGTTAAGGAAACATGGCTGTCAGATAAAGGAGAATTCTTTGCCGCTTGAAATGGTGGGCGGGATTGTGGGCGGTGTTTATACGCTACCTGGCAATGTTAGTTCCCAGTTTATTACAGGGCTTTTGTATGCCCTTCCTCTTTTGAAGGAAAATAGTGAAATTCGCCTTACCACAGAAATGGAGTCCAGAGGCTATGTTGATATGACATTGGAAACCTTAAAAGTATTTGGCATTGAAATTGACGAAATGGCATGGGGGTTTTCCATAAAAGGCGGTCAAACTTTCCATTCTCCAGTGGAAATTTCTGCTGAAGGGGATTGGTCGGGTGCGGCATTTTGGGTTGTTGCAGGTGGCATTGGCGGAGATATTACTTGTACCGGCTTGCGTAAGGAATCCTGTCAGGGTGACAAAGAAATCATTCGTTTAATAGAACAATTTGGTGGCAAAGTTCATTGGCAGGAGGACGGCGTTCGGATTTTTGGCGGAGCATTGAAGGGAATAACCATTGATGCGGCGCAGATTCCGGATTTGGTGCCGATTCTTTGTACGGCGGCGGCACTCGCCGAAGGAAAAACAGTCATTTACAATGCAGGCAGATTGCGCATGAAAGAAAGTGACCGTTTAAAGGCAATGGCAGAGGGCTTGCAAAGGCTTGGTGTGAAAGTCACAGAACAGTCGGAGTCCATATTGATAGAAGGGGGAGCCGAACAGCCGATGGGCGAGGTTGTTCTGGATTCCTACGATGACCACAGAATTGTAATGGCTCTTTCCGTTGCGGCGGCGGCATTGGGTGTGGAAGCGGTGATTGAAAGGGCAGAGGCCGTTTCTAAGTCCTACCCCACATTTTTTGCGGAATTCACCAGATTGGGAGGTGCTGCGGATGTCTTCTAATTTTGGAGATAAGGTGAAAATAAGTATTTTCGGACAATCCCATTCCGATGCAATCGGTGTTGTGATTGACGGACTTCCTGTTGGGGAAGAAATTGATTTGGAGGAAGCACAGCGATTTTTAGACCGAAGGGCACCCGGAAAAAATGCTTATTCCACTCCTCGTAAAGAGGGGGATCGGGTTCGGGTGGTTTCGGGGTTATTTAACGGTAAAACCTGCGGCGCACCGATTTGTGCAATGATTGAAAACACAAATACCCGTTCCAAGGATTACGAGCAGTTGAAAAATATGCCAAGACCCGGACACGCTGATTTTACCGCTGAAATAAAATACGGCGGCTTTCAGGATTATCGTGGTGGAGGGCATTTTTCCGGAAGATTGACGGCACCTCTTTGCTTTGCGGGGGCAGTTTGCCTGCAAATTTTGAAGCGCAGAGGAATTTGTGTCGGTGCACATATTTTGTCTATCCATGAAGGGAAAGACGAAAGCTTTGATGCAGTTGGTCTTACCAAGGAAGAATTGGCAGAGGTTATTGCAAAGGAATTCCCCGTCATTAAGGATAAGGCGGCAGAAGAAATGAAGGACATCATACAAAAGGCGAGAGAACAGGGGGATTCCGTTGGAGGAATCATTGAAAGCATTGCTCTTGGACTGCCTGTTGGGATTGGCGAGCCGATGTTTGATGGGTTGGAGAGCAAGCTTTCTTCCATATTATTTGCCATACCCGCAGTAAAAGGTGTGGAATTTGGCGAGGGATTTGGCGTTGCAGAGCTTTTTGGTTCCGAGAATAACGATAGCTTTTATATAGAAGAAACAGGTGAGGTTAAGACGAAAACAAACCATCATGGGGGCAGCTTGGGCGGCATTTCCAGCGGTATGCCATTGGTAATTCGTGCGGCGTTTAAGCCTACACCATCCATCAGCAAGGAGCAAGCCACGGTGAGTCTAAAGGACGGGGGGAACACCGTTCTAAGTGTGACGGGGCGTCACGATCCTTGTATCGTTCCCAGAGCAGTGCCTTGTGTGGAGGCGGCTATGGCAATTGCCATTTTGGATTTATATGAAATAAAGGGGAAATAAACATATTGCATGCACCACCGAACGTAAGCTAAGTTAAAATATTTTCTGATCGCTTTCAAGCGCATTGCTTTATTAAAAGGAGGAACAAAAGATGGATTTAGAAGCTTTAAGAAACAGAATGAATGAGATGGACGACGGAATCGTGAAGCTATTTGTGGAACGGATGCAGACAGCGGCAAAAATTGCAGAGGCGAAAGCAGAAAAAAATCTGCCCGTCTTAGACCAAAAAAGAGAAAATGAAGTATTACAGCGTGTGATGGAAATGTCGGGGGAAGAATTTGAATTATATGTCAATACCCTTTATCATACCATGTTTGAAGTAAGCAAAAGCTATCAGGCTGGGTTGTTGACCAAGGAAACACCTCTTTCTCAAGAGATTCTTGCAAATATCAGCGAGCCTAAAATGGAATTTCCAAGAAAAGCCATTGTTGCCTGCCAGGGTGTTGAAGGATCTTATGCTGAAAGAGCCTGCGGCAAGCTGTTTCCTATGCCAAACACCATGTTTTTCAATAGCTTTGAAAGTGTATTTAACGCAGTAGAAAGGGGACTTTGCCAATACGGCGTTTTGCCCATCGAAAACAGCTCGGCGGGTTCAGTAACTGAAGTTTACGATTTAATGGTTCGCCATAAATTTTATATTGTAAAGAGCTTAAAGCTGCATATTAATCATGCCCTTGTAACAAAAAAAGGTGTAAAGCTTTCCGAAATCAAAGAAATTATTTCCCATGAACAGGCATTGCAGCAATGCAGTGAATTTTTAAAATCCTTGCCAAACGTGAAAATAACCGTGTTTGAAAATACTGCTACGGCTGCGAAATACGTTTCAGAATGTGACCGCACGGATATTGCGGCACTTTCCTCCCCTGAATGTGCAAAGCTGTACGGCTTGGAGATTCTAAAAGAGGATGTTCAGAATAATCAGAATAACTATACCAGATTCATTTGTATTGCAAAGAATATGGAAATTTATGCAGGTGCAAATAAAATCAGCTTGATGCTTTCCGTGGAGCACAGACCCGGTTCTTTACATGAAATGATTGGAAAGGTTGCCTGCCGTGGTCTGAACCTTTGCAAGTTGGAAAGCCGTCCGATTCCCGGAAAGGATTTTGAATTCCGTTTCTATTTCGATATAGATGGCTCTGTATTCTCTCCTCATGTATTGACATTGCTTAAGGATATGGAATTGTCCGCTGAAAAGCTTTCCTTCTTGGGATGCTATTCTGAAATGTAAGGGGCGATGGTATGAAGATTCTGGTGCTGAACGGACCGAATTTGAACATGCTAGGAATTCGGGAGAAAGGCATTTATGGAAGTGAAACCTATGAGGATTTGCTTCATCTGATTCAAAAAACTGCCGAAGAAAAAAACATAGAGGTTGAGGTTTATCAATCCAATCACGAGGGTGCTTTGGTAGACCGCATCCAACAGGCTTACTTTGACGGTACGGAGGGCATTGTAATGAACCCTGCCGCATACACCCATACCAGTGTTGCCATTTTGGATGCATTAAAGGCGGTAAGCCTGCCTGCGGTGGAGGTGCATATTTCCGATGTGAGCCAAAGGGAAGATTTTCGTCAGATTTCTTATGCAGGAAAGGCTTGCGTTAAGACCATAATGGGCAAGGGGATTTTGGGATACAAAGAAGCGATACTGTTTTTGCAAGAGAGAAGCAACACGAAGGGGGAATAGACCGTGATTTCTAAAAATATGAAAATCTTGGTGGATAAAAGTGCCGCCATCAGCGCATTATTTACCGAAGGCAAGCGGATGCGCCAGATTTTGGGGGACGAGAATGTTTTTGATTTTGGAATCGGAAACCCGAATGTAAAGGCACCTCTTTCGGTCAATAAAACGGCAATTGAAATATTGGAGAATATAGATTCCTTGGCGATTCACAGCTATACGGATAGTACGGGGATTCCCACAGTGCGACAGGCCATTGCAGAAAGTTTAAACCGCCGCTTTCAAGAGGAGTACACAGGTGACAATATTGTCATGACCACAGGTGCGGCAGGTGGATTAAACGTCATTTTAAAGGTTTTATTAGACCAAGGGGATGAGGTCTTGACCTTTGCACCCTACTTTTCAGAATATGACGTATATGTTGCCAATGCAGGCGGGCAGTTGCTTGCCATTGAGCCAAATATTCCGTCGTTTTTGCCCGACCCCAAAAAGCTGGAACAGGCAATTACTCCAAAAACGAAGGCAGTGATTATTAACAATCCCAATAATCCTTCTGGGGTGGTTTATGATGCGGAAACTTTAAAAAAAGTGGCAGAGGTTTTGACGGCCAAGGAAAAGGAGCTGGGAACCTCAATCTATTTGATTTCCGATGAGCCATACAGAGAATTGGTATTTGATGGAGTTACGGTGCCCTATATTCCAAAGCTGTACAGCAACACGATTGTGGCCTATTCTTTTTCAAAATCCCTTTCGTTGCCGGGGGATAGAATTGGGTATTTAACCATTCCTTCCTCTGTTCAGGATTTTCAGGATGTGGTTTATGGAGCAGGAGTTGCTAACCGTGTGCTAGGGTTTGTAAATGCCCCTGCATTACAGCAATTGGTGGTTGCAAAATGCTGTGATGAGAAAGCTGATATAGCTTTTTACGACAAAAACAGGGAAATTTTATATACTGCTTTGATGCAACACGGTTTTGAATGTGCAAAGCCCCAAGGGGCATTTTACCTGTTTGTGAAGGCTTTGGAGGAGGACGATGTTGCTTTTGTAAACAAAGCAAAGGAATTTGGTATTTTGATGACGCCCGGCATCGGTTTTGGCTGTAAGGGTTATGCACGAATTGCCTATTGTGTGTCGAGAGATACCATTGAGGGGGCATTACCTTCCTTTGAAAAGCTGGCAAAAGCATATCAATAAAATTAGGAAAGCGGGTATTGCGAAAGCAATGCCTTAGACTCAAGACAAAGTCAAAATCTTGCGGGCTTTGCCTTCAGGCACCCACAAGGATTTCATCATTGACCCACCTGAACCCACAAGGAATGCGGGTTCTAAATAAAATTTGGTCTTGCTTTTTTCAAAAAGCAAGTGATGACCCATCTTGGGCAGTGAGAGGCCAATGCCCAAGGTTTGTCAACGTTCTGGAAGGTATTGCGAAAGCAATGCCTTTTTTATTTTGCAGAAATGGTAAGACTTTGATGGTGAATCTAGGTGAAGGTTAACAGCCAAATGGAAGAAAATATCTAATTTTTGGGTGGGTGACAGCGCTAATTTGGTGGGGGAGGAACAAGAATATTCAGTTTTGTCGAATGTTGCTGCATTTTGTAGTAAATAGGCTGAAAGCCTTGAATTATCAAGGATTCTTTATAAAAAAAACATAGTGTTTTTGTGTTTAAGGGGTTGTATTATTACGTTAAATATATTACAATGTGGTTAATAGTGGGGAAAAGTGGTTGAGAATGGTTTCAAACGCTCGTTTTTCCTATCATGGGTGAAGGGTGGTGACTGCAAAATGTTTCTGGGCGAATTTCAACATTCCATTGATTCCAAAGGGCGCTTAATTGTTCCTGCGAAATTCAGAGACGGTCTAGGCGAGCATTTTGTTGTGACCAAAGGCTTGGACAACTGTCTGTTTGCATATCCGAAAAGCGAATGGGCAATTTTCGAAGAGAAACTGAAACAACTCCCTTTAACTAGCAGTGGCGCTAGAAAATTTGTACGTTTTTTCTTTGCTGGTGCCATTGAATGTGAATTGGACAATCAGGGAAGGATAAATTTGCCTGCAAACCTCAGAGAATATGCAGGGTTGAAAAAAGATGTTGTTTCCATCGGCGTAAATAACCGTGTGGAAATTTGGAACAAGGATAATTGGAACGAATATAACAACGAAGAGAACTTTATCAGCAATGAGTTGGCGTTTGAAATGGAGAATTTAGGAATTTAACGTTTTAGACATTATTGGGTTACTCGGAATTGTAAAGAGGTTTATCTCTGTCTGATTAAAAACGGTAAGGGTTTGGACAAGCAAAGGCTAAAATGGAAAAAATAAGAAAGGGTAAAGACGGCGCAAAATATTTTGGGCTGCCTAGGGTAAGCATTTTGGAATTTCATCATGTTTCCGTACTTCTTTGGGAGTGCATTGAAAATTTGAATATTAAGCCTGACGGAATTTATGTGGATGGCACTATGGGCGGCGGCGGTCACTCCTTGGAAATAGCAAAAAAACTGTCTACGGGTAGGCTCATTTGCATTGATCAGGATTTGAATGCCCATCAGGCGGCAAAGGAAGTCTTGAAAGAGCATCTTGATAAAATCACATTTGTGCATGACAATTTTGGAAATATCGGCAGTATTTTAGAAAGCTTAGGGATAGAAAAAATTGATGGGATGCTTTTGGATATCGGTGTTTCCTCCCATCAGCTCGATGAAGCGGAGCGTGGTTTTTCCTATCAGCAGGACGCACCATTGGATATGCGTATGGATACGACAAATTCATTTTCGGCCTATGAGCTTGTAAACGAGTATGACGAGGACGAATTAAATCGTGTCATTTTTACTTACGGTGAGGAACGCTGGGCAAGAAGAATTGCCCAATTTATTGTAAAGGAAAGGCAGGCCAAGCCGATTCAGACAACAGCCGAATTGGTTGAGGTGATCAAGAAAGCAGTGCCAAAAGGAGCAAGGAAGGACGGACCGCACCCTGCAAAAAGAACCTTTCAAGCAATTCGTATTGAGGTGAATGGTGAGCTTGAGGTTTTACAGTGTGCAATTGATGACGTTGCCAACAAATTAAAACCTGAAGGCAGACTTTGCATTATTACCTTCCATTCATTGGAGGACAGAATCGTTAAGGAGGCTTTCCGTAAGCAGGAAAATCCATGTATTTGTCCGTCGCAATTTCCTGTTTGTGTTTGCGGGAAAAAACAAACAGGCAGGGTGATTACAAGAAAGCCTATTTTACCAAGTGAGGGAGAATTGCAAACAAATCCTCGTGCCAGAAGCGCAAAACTGCGTGTTTTAGAGGGAGTAGAAAAATAAATGGAAAGGGGTATTGTGTATGGCAGCAAAACGATACGAAAGAAATCGAAATTTGTACAGAGGTTCCTCCTACTATACTTATGGTAACGTTGCGTATGACATACAGCCGGAAAATACCCCGTATTATACGGAGGAAGAGGAACAAAAAAGCCGTATTGCGCAGGAAAAGGCGCAAAAAGCTGAAAACAGAGAAAGCAGAATTACAGCTTTTAAATTTATTGCCATCATTGTAATCCTTTTTGCGGGCAGTATCGCTTTCATGGGAATGCACGTAAAAGCTGCCAATGAAACCATAGAACTGAGAAAAGAAAAAACGCAGTTGTCAGATTTGAAATCTAGCAATGCAATTTTAGAGGCAGAACTAACGGAACAACTTGATTTGGATTATATTAAAGAGCAAGCAACAACCCGTTTGGGTATGGCGGAGCCTCAGTCCTATCAGGTTGTATACATAGATGTACCGAAACAAAGCTATACCATTCAATATGCAGCAGACACAACAGAAGAGAAAAAAGACACAGGTTTTTTGAAATTCACAAATTGGCTTAAAAAGGATTGATGCAGCATGAGAAAAACTACAACAGGAATAAAAGTAAAAAATAAAATTACTTTTATTCTTTTTGTATTTATTGCGGTTTTTGGGATTTTTTTTGGGAGAGTTGTATATTTGAAGGTTGTTCATGGAGAGGAATATGAAACAGCGGCAAAAAATCAGCAAATAAACCGTTATGACACTGTAATTGCCGCAAATAGAGGCAGTATTCTTGACCGCAACGAGCAGGTGCTGGCGATTTCAACGGCGGTATATAATGTTGTGATTGACCCTTTGGTTTTGGCGGAAAACAAAGAGGCTGAACAAGAAAAAACCTTGACAACCTTATGCAAATATTTCCCGGAGTTGGAGTATGAAACTTTAAAGGGATATATCACGGTGAATGCCACGACGGGACAGATTAATTTGCCAAACCACTGGAAATATTTAGTGAAGGGAATCGACCGTGCTTTAAAGGATGAGCTTGAGGCTTTAAATTTAAAGGGGGTTTATTACGAGCAGACCAGTAAGCGCTCATATCCGTTGAAAACTTTAGGCTGCCATTTATTGGGTTTTATTCGGGGCGGAACACAATGGGGGATTGAAGGGCAATACAATGATTATATGGTTGGAACACCGGGGCGTTCCTTCATCTTATACGATGGAGCCGACGGTGTTACATATCAGGATTATCCGGCACAAGACGGAGATACCGTAATTACCACCATTGATTATACCATTCAGCAGTATGCAGAAGAGGTTGTTGCAGAAACAGGTGCTGAATGGCCCGCAGAAAATATTGCTGCCATTGTCATGGATCCCACGACAGGGGAAATTATAGCATTGGCAGAATCCAATAGTTTTGACCTGAATAACCCGGGTACACCTTTGCAAGTTGAAACAGACCCTGCATTCAAGACAGAATGGGAGGCTAAAACCGATAAGGAGCAGATGGAGTATCTGAACAATATGTGGAAGACTTTCAGTATCAGCAGTACCTATGAGCCTGGGTCAATTTACAAGCCCCTTGTTGCGGCGGCAGCATTAGAAGAAGGGGTAATTACGCCGGAAACAACCTTTTACTGCGGCGGTTCTATTGACGTGAGCGGTACGCCGATTCATTGCCATTTAAAAAGCGGTCATGGCACTGTTAATGTAACGGATATTTTAGCCCAATCTTGTAATTTGGGTATTGTACAGATTGCGCAGAGGTTAGGGGCCACAAAACTATATCGGTATCAAATGGAATTTGGTTTTGGGCAAAAAACAGGTGTCAATTTACCTGGCGAGGTGAATGCCGCAAACTTGCTGCACTCCTTATCTGGGATTGGGCCGTTAGAATTGGCCACAATTTCCTTTGGTCAAACTTTTAACTGTACAACAATTCAGATTATTACGGCGTTTTCCGCTTTAATAAATGGCGGAAACATTATGAAGCCGTACATGGTTTCGCAGGTTATTGACCCAAGTGGAGACGTTGTCTATGAGAAAAAACCAGAGGTGGTACGGCAGGTTATTTCTGAGGAAACCTCGGATTATTTGCGTGTTGCGCTAAAGACAACGGTGGAAAGCGGTACGGGTAAAAAAATTCAGATTCCAGGGTATTCTATTGGATGTAAAACAGGTACAGCCGAACAGGGCGCCAGAGAGAGAGATGACCTTTGGACGCTGACCCATATGGCATACTTCCCAGCGGAAAATCCCCAATATATTGTACTAACCGTAATCAATTTACCAGAGGACTATGTTGATGGCATACAGAGTACTGCGCCAATGACGAAGTCTTTGATGGAGAAAATTATCAAATATAAAAATTTGGAGCCAACGGAAGACACTGGGGAAGTGTCAACGTTGACGACAAAGGAAACAATTAAGCTTCCGGATTATGTTGGCAGTTCGGCGTATGATGTAGTAACGGATTTGGATGCCAAGGAATTGACCTACAAGGTTGTAGGGACAGGCAATACCATTACAAATCAAGTGCCTAAGGCGGGTGAAACGGTTGAAAAGGGCAGCGAAATCATCTTGTACGTCGAAAAATCCTCTAGTGATGCGGGGGCGGTTTCAGTGCCAAATGTTGTAGGAAAGACCTATAGTGATGCTACATCCATACTGACAGAGGCAGGGTTTGAGGTCGTTTTTGAAGGAGATACCGACGGTGTTGTTTCTTTTCAGGAACCCAAATACGGCGTATCCGTTGAAAAGGGCGGAGAAGTCAAAATAAAGCTTGTACCAAAAACTTAGGAATCCACAAAGTTGATAGGATGAAAATTCGATTGTCTAAAGCAGATGCTTGCTTAAGCTTAATTTTGGGAAACGCTGATTCATTCCATGTGTACATCAAATGGCTTGGTAAATTCTCCACATGGTCGGCGTCAAAAAGTCTTGCAATAGTATTGCTATTGCTGCTTTTTTTCCTTGCCAATCGAAAAATTTCTTCAACCATCTTCACACCCTCCATTAAATTGGCGCCTCCTTTGTGTAATTTTCATGATATTAGCTACCGCCTGCTGGAATAAACGCATACACGCCCTGTTTTTTCCATATATTTTTTATAAATGGAGAAGGCAGGGGTGTTTTGTATGGAACGACCGCCCATTGGGGTCAAGAAGAAACTGTTGGTTTTTCTGCTGGGGGCGATGTTTGGGTTTGTCTTATTGCTTAGCAGAATGATTTATATTGAGCTTTTTTGTTCCAATGAATGGCAGGAGATGGCCTATGAGCAGCAGACAAGAGATAGGCTGATTATGCCGAAAAGAGGAAGTATTTTGGATAGAAATGGTGTGGGAATTGCATTGACGGAAACGGTAAACGCTGTTAGTGTTATTCCTGTACAGGCAACGGATAAGGAAAAAACGGCGTCTTATTTGGCGGAAAAGCTAAATTTGGACTATGAAACGGTTTTAAAGAAGGTACAGGAAAACGTGGCCTTGGTGCGAATCAAAACAAAGGTTGACAGTGCGCTTGCGGCGGAGATCCGAAAGGCGGAAATCCCTGGTGTTATGGTGGACGAGGACGTGAAACGAGTATATCCTTTTTCGGAGATGGCAGCGCAGGTGATTGGCTTTGTTGGTAAGGATAATCAGGGGATTTTGGGGCTTGAGGCAAAATATGATAATATTTTAGAAGGAAATCAAGGAAAAATTTTGACCCTTACAGATTCCAGAGGCAACGAGGTAGACAGTAAGCAGGATAGAATTCCGCCGGAGGATGGTAAGAACCTTGTAACAACCATTGATGTCGTGATGCAGCAATATGCGGAGCAAACGATTGCAAAAGCGGTGGAATCAAAGGGGGCGGATCATGGACTGATTATTGTGCTAAATCCGCAAAATGGGGAAATCTATGCTATGGCAAATTACCCATATTTTGACCTGAACGATCCGTTTACCATTAATGATGATGCTTTGGCGCAAGTATGGGATACCTTTACAGAAAAAGAACGCAACGATTATTTGAACGCTATGTGGCGCAACACCGCCATTAACGATACATACGAGCCGGGCAGTACCTTTAAAATTGTGACCTCGGCGGCAGGGCTTGAGGAGGGGGTTGTTACTCCCGAAAGTACCTTTTACTGCAACGGATTTTACATAGCAGGTGACAGACGAATTAAATGCTGGCGTTATCCTCGCACCCATGGTGCAGAAACCTTTGTGCAAGGTGTGCAAAACTCCTGCAACCCCGTGTTTATGGAGGTTGCGGAGCGCTTGGGGGCAGAAAGATTTTTAACGTATATGAAAAAATTCGGGCTTGACCAAAAAACAGGAGTAGACCTTGCCGGAGAGGCAGTTGGGATAATCCATAAGCTTGAAAACATCGGGCCTGTGGAACTGGCAACAATGAGCTTTGGACAGTCTTTCCAGATTACGCCCTTGCAGCTTTTAAGGGCCGGATCCTCTATTGTAAACGGTGGATATTTGATAACGCCACATTTTGCAAAGGGAATTGCTGATGAAGAAGGAAATTTAATTGAGGAATTTCAGTATGATAAAGGGGCGCAGGTTATTTTTACAGAAACCTCTGAAACCATGAAAATGATTCTGGAAAGCGTTGTTTCTCAGGGTACGGGCAGTAAGACATATATCCCAGGGTATCGCATCGGGGGTAAAACAGCCACATCTGAAAAGCTGCCACGAAAAAATGGTAAGTACATCGCATCCTTTATGGCATTTGCACCGGCAGAAAATCCGCAGGTCATGGCACTGGTATTGATTGATGAGCCGCAGGGAGTCTATTATGGTGGGACTGTTGCGGGGCCTGTCATGCAGGACTTGTTGAAGAACACTTTGCCATATTTGGGAATACAGCCTGTTTATAGTGAAGAAGAAGCAAAAGAGGCGGCCAAGGAGCAGGCGATTATGCCTGACGTGATTGGGATGACTTTGCAGGAGGCGAAAAATACCTTGCAGAAAGAGGGGCTTGGTGTGAGTGTTCGAGGTGAAGGAGAAACCATTCAAAGGCAACTGCCACCCTGCGGAGAAACGATAAACAAGGGCACAGAGGTTATTGTTTATTTGGAATAAAATCACTTCAAGAATGGGAAGCACACACTGATTTTCAAAAAAAATGGTTTTGAAAATAAAATGCCGCATTTTTAACGTTCTATTGAAATAAAAACAATAATATGGTAAAAATATTTGGTAGGATTGCGTAAATGTGGTATACTTTTCCCGAAGCATTTTTGGCAACTTCGATATTTTGTTTTGATTATGAAATAAGAAATATAGTTCAGTGTTTTTTTTGAAATACAAGACTTGAAAAATAACAAAAAGGTTGAAATTACCACTCGTTATGCGTAGAATTATTAGGTGATTTTGCCAATCGTTTTGAACGATGATAGGGAAGCATTCTGCACGAAATGAAGGATGTGCCCCATCGGTTATCCAAAGGAGGAAACAGCCATGGAATTAAAAAAGCTGTTGGAAGGAATTTCTTATAAACAATTTCAAGGAAATTTGACTATTGATGTAAAAAAAATTGAATTTGACTCTCGCAAGGTAACAAAGGGAGATGTTTTTGTTTGCATCACAGGGTTTCAAACGGATGGGCATAGGTTTGCGGCTATGGCGGCAAAACAGGGTGCTGCTGCTTTGATATGCGAGCATTTGCCTGAGGGCATTGAGGAAGATGTTACAGTCATTCAGGTGGAAAATTGCCGATCAGCATTGGCTTTGATGGCGGTACACTATTATGAAGAGCCTTCCAAAAAAATGCACGTCATCGGTGTTACGGGAACAAACGGAAAAACGACCACCACCTATTTGATGAAGTCGATTTTAGACCATATCGGAAAAAAGGTTGGTATAGTGGGTACCATTGAAAACCGTATTGGGGACAGAGTGCTTCATACAGAGCGAACTACCCCAGAAGCCAAAGAATTGCAGGAATTATTAAATACAATGGTACAAGAGGGTGTTAGTCATGTGGTAATGGAGGTTTCCTCACATTCCTTGGATTTGCACCGGGTTGACGGCATTGAATATGAAATTGGGATTTTTACAAATCTAACGCAGGATCATTTGGATTATCATAAGACGATGGAAAGCTACAAAGAGGCCAAGTCGAAGCTATTTGAGCGTGCGAAAAAAAGCGTGATCAATTTGGACGACGCTGCAGGCAGTTTTATGAGAGACAAGGCGAAAGGTCAGGTTTTAACTTTTGCTGTTGAGAAGGATGCCGATTTGAAGGCATGGAATATAGAGATTTCTGCCGTGGGCACGGAGTTTTCTCTGACTTGGGAGGAACAGGAATATCATGTGCATTTAAGCACCCCGGGAAGATTCAGCGTTTACAACGCTTTGGGGGCAATTGGCGCGTGTTTATTATTGGATATTTCCATGGAGGACATTATTACAGGTTTAGAGGAAAACCACGGTGTGGCAGGGCGTTTTCAGGCAGTGCGCAGTAAAAAAGGCTATCAGGCGGTGGTGGATTACGCACATACGCCAGATGGCTTGGACAATATTTTGAAAACTGCTCGAGAATTTGTAAAGGGACGGATTATTACCATCTTTGGCTGCGGCGGCGATAGAGATAAAATGAAGCGTCCGATTATGGGCGAAATTGCAGGCAATGGTTCTGATTATTGCATTATTACCTCCGATAATCCCAGAACAGAAGACCCTTTGACTATATTAAGCGAAGTGGAAGCAGGGATGCAGAAAACCCAATGCCCATATGAGAAAATTGCAGACAGAAGAGAAGCGATTTTGGAAGGCGCAAACATGGCGAAGGCAGGCGATGTGATTATTATTGCAGGAAAAGGACACGAAAATTACCAGATTTTCAAGGATGGTACCATTCATTTTGACGATTTGGAAGAGATACGAAAGGCTTTTGGTGAGGATTGTTTATGAAAAAAATGACTATTCGAGAAATCATTCAGGTAACAGATGCACAGATTATTGCAGTAGACGGGTTGGATAAGGTTTTAGATAAAACCATTTCTCATATTACACAGGATTCCAGAGAGGTTACGGAAAATAGCTTATTTTTCGCCATTCAAGGTGAGCGTTTGGACGGACATCAGTTTGTTGAACAATGCTTTGAAAAAGGCGTTGCCGCCTGTTTATCCTCAAAGGTGATTGCACCGAAAAAGGGCAGTGCATTATTACTGGTTCCCGATGTTAAAAAGGCTTTGTTGAAATTAGCCGCTCATTACAGGAATCAGTTTGATATTCCTTTTATTGGAATCACGGGCAGCGTTGGAAAGACAACAACGAAAGATATGGTTGCTTCGGTTTTAGGGCGAAAATACGATGTGCTTTGGACACAAGGCAATTATAATAACGACATTGGCGTTCCCTTGACAATATTCCGCTTAGAGGATCATCATCAAGTTGCGGTAATCGAAATGGGCATGAACCATTTTGGTGAAATTCATGCCTTGACAGAAGTGGTTCGTCCTAATTTGGGGTTGATTTCCAATGTTGGCGTTGCTCATATTGAATATTTAGGCAGCAGAGAAGGGATTCTGAAGGCAAAATGCGAAATGTTCGATTTTATGCCAGAAGATGGTGTTGCAGTATTAAATGCGGATAACGATATGCTTATCACCTTAGACGGAAAGCTTCCCCAAAAGCTACGTTGGTTTGGTGTGGAGAACAAAAAAGACGTTTATGCTGATAAACTTGAGCTTTTGGGCATGGAAAAAACAAAATGCAGCGTGCATACACCCCTAGGTTCCTTTGACGTTGTAGTGCCGATGCCGGGAGAACATATGGTTTTGAATGCGCTTTCCGCAGTGGCCGTGGGGCTTGAAATGGGTCTTAGTCTTGCAGAAATGAAGGCTGGCATTGAAAGCTTTGTGCCAACAAAAAACAGAATGAACGTAATGAAGCTTGACAACGGCATAACGGTTTTAAACGACGTTTACAACGCAAATCCCGTATCTATGAAGGCTTCCTTGAATATTCTTGCAAATGGTGAAGGACGTAAGGTTGCAATTTTAGGCTTTATGGGCGAATTGGGTGAATATGCCCCACAAATGCACCAGGAAATAGGTGCTTATGCAGCCGAAAAAGGGATAAACCTTTTGTTTTGTATCGGTAGGTTCAGCGATCAAATGGAGCAAGGTGCAAAGGGCGGCGGAATAAAGGAAGTCCACTGCTATGACAGTCAGGAGGATTTCTGGAAGGATGGTTTGGCAATGCTGAAAACGGGCGATGCAATTTTGGTAAAGGCATCCAGAAGCATGGCATTGGAAAAAACCGTAGAAAAAATACAGGGAGTGAACTAAAGTGGGGTCTTTGGAACAGGCAGTATATGCAATTATCATATCATTTGTGGTGGGGGTTATCCTTTGTCCCGTTATGATTCCTATGCTGCATCGATTAAAATTTGGACAAAATGTTAGAGATGACGGGCCCCAGAGTCATTTGCAAAAGCAAGGTACGCCGACCATGGGAGGCATTGCGTTTTTAATTGCTTTTACCATTGCGGCAGCTTTTTTCATGAAAGGAAATCTCGATGGTACGGTGATCGTTTTGGTAACGGGTTGCTACGGAATTATTGGGTTTTTAGACGATTATATCAAAGTTGTGAAAAAGCGCTCCTTAGGACTTAAGGCGATACAGAAGATTTTCCTTCAACTTATCGTAACAGGTGTTTTTTGCTGGTATATATACAAAAGCGGCATCGGTACCAAGGTTTATATTCCTTTTGGCAATGGCACAGCGATAGACTTGGGGATTCTTTTTATTCCTTTTTTATTTATTACAGTTTTGGGAACGGTAAACGGGGTTAATCTGACCGATGGACTGGATGGTTTGGCAGGCGGGGTTACGCTGATTGTTGCAGCTTTTTTTGCTGTGGTTGCTTGGGCGGCAGGCAGTACGGTTTCCCCTGTTTGCGGAGCGATTATCGGTGGCTTATTAGCGTTTTTGATTTTCAATTCTTATCCCGCAAAGGTGTTTATGGGAGATACAGGGTCCCTTGCCTTAGGCGGATTCATTGCATCTACGGCTTTTATTTTGAAGATGCCTGTTTTCATTTTGATTGTTGGCTTCATTTACCTTTTGGAATCCATCAGTACAATGCTTCAGGTTGGTTTTTTTAAGCTCACAAAGCGTAAGTACGGTGCAGGAAAAAGATTATTTAAAATGGCGCCTTTTCATCATCATTTGGAGCAGAGCGGTTGGAGAGAAACAAAGGTTGTTACCCTGTTTTATGTGGTAACGGCAATGCTATGCTTGATTGGATTTTTGGGCTGCAAAAATATTTTTTAGGGGCTTCTGTTTTTTATGAAAAGCAAAACAGAAGAAAGTATGGAATTTTCTTTACAAAAGTTCGGTCAATCTTTGAGATTGAAAAATATACGGAAAGAGGGAATCTACATTGAAATATATGGACAAAAGAGTTTTGGTATGCGGCATGGCCAAAAGCGGAATTTCTGCTGCCAAGCTTTTAAATACACTGGGGGCAAACGTCACATTACAGGATATGAAAAAGCGTGAGGAAATAATAGAGCCGCAGCTTTTGGAACAGGAAGGGATCACCTTGTTTTTGGGGGCTAATCCCGATGAAATCGTTTTAAATCAGGATTTGATTGTTCTGAGCCCCGGGATTCCCTGTGACCTTTCCTTTATTTTAAAAGCTGAAGCAAATGGGATACCCGTAATCAGCGAGGTTGAGCTTGCATATGGTTTAACGCCTTGCCCTGTTACGGCGATTACGGGAACAAACGGAAAAACCACGACAACGACTTTGGTCGGAGAAATTATGCAGGCAGTAAAGCCGAATACCGCAGTGGTGGGGAATATCGGCGTTTCCTATAGCGGCGAGATTGCACGTTTAACCAAGGATGATTGGGTAGTTGCAGAAATCAGCAGCTTTCAAATGGAAAAAGTTAAAACCTTTTGTCCACATATCAGCGCAGTTCTAAATATCTCCCCAGATCATTTAAACCGTCATAAAACCATGGAGAATTATATTGCCATGAAGGAACGGGTTTTTGAAAATCAGTCAGAAGGAGATTATTGCATCCTAAATTACAGCGATGATGTTTGTCGTAAAATGGCGGACAAAACAAAGGCACGGGTATTCTTTTTCAGCAGCAAGGAGCCGTTGGCAGAGGGGATTTATCTGGATGGAGATACCCTTTGCCTTCACTGGGACGGCATTGAGGAAGATTTAATTTCCGTTCATGACCTGCAAATTTTAGGTGTTCATAATTACGAAAACGCTATGGCTGCGGCGGCGATGGCAGTTGTCGCAAAAGTCCCTCTTGATACAATACGAAAGGTTCTGAAAAATTTCACGGGTGTTGCACATAGAATTGAGTATGTTACGACGGTTGACGGCGTAGATTATTATAATGACTCAAAAGGCACCAATACAGATGCCTCTATCCGTGCAGTGCTTGCCATGAGAAAACCGATTGTATTAATTGGCGGCGGTTATGACAAGGGGGTATCCTTTGACGAATGGACAAAGCTTTTCCAAGGCAGAGTGAAACACCTTGTTTTGATTGGCATTACAGCGCAGCAAATTAAGGATTCTGCGGAAAAATTCGGTTTTCAGGAGGTTTCCTTTTGTCAGTCGTTTGAGGAGGCCGTGAATCTTTGTAGAGAAAAGGCTGAGGAGGGGGATTGCGTTTTGCTTTCGCCTGCCTGTGCAAGCTGGGGGATGTTTGACAATTACGAGCAGCGTGGGGATATGTTTAAAGAACAGGTAAGAGGTTTTGCAAAATAGTAAAATGGTCTGGGTCTTAAAAGACAAGGCATTAAAGGGCAAGACCTTAAAAGGCCAGACATTAAAGGGCAAGACCTTAGGGATGCTATCCCTAAGACCCAATATGGAAAACTACGTTTTCCCAAAAGAAATTGGGAAGGTCTCGAACAAAATGCCATTAATATCGAACTCATTCAAAAAAATGAAGTGAAAAAAGGGTCAAGGGATGAAATCCCTTGCGGAGATTGAGGCAGAGCCTCAAGGTCTTGTTCTAATTTGAAATGAACGGAGTGAGGAAATGGGAAAAGGTAATAGCCAAAGAAAGGCGATCACTGCAAAAAGAAAACGTATCAAACCTGATTCCTTCGACTTTACGGTTCTGTTTGTGGTGTTGACGCTTATGCTGTTTGGCGTTGTGATGATTTTCAGTGCCAGCTATTATACAACGATGACCAGCGCAAAATATTCATATGATATGTTCTTTTTTCTGAAACGACAGAGTGTTTGGGTGCTTTTAAGTATGGGAGCAATTGTTTTTTTAATGAACATACCTTATAGTTTTTGGCGAAGATTTGCTTTGCTGGCATATTGGCTTTCCAACTTCTTTTTGATTTTGCTGCCATTTATCGGCACTAAGATCGGTGGTCAGAAACGCTGGCTTGGGGTAGGCATGCTGCAATTTCAGCCTTCGGAGTTTACAAAACTTGCTTTGGTGCTTTATTTCTCCCATTATATTGTAAGCAATCGTCAGGATTTAGCTAATATTAAAGGATTTTTTAAGGCTTTGGCGGTTTTGGCATTGCCTGTTGGCTTAATCGCTATTTCAAACTTTTCATCGGCATTATTGATTTTGATGATGGGCCTTACTATGTTGTTCATTGGTAGCCCGAAAATTTGGTATTTTGTTGCTGGAGCAACAGCGATGATTCCAGCCGGTATACTTGCAGTTGTGGTGTTTCCCTATCGCCTTGACCGAATCAGAATTTGGCTTAATCCTTGGTCTGATCCTACGGGTGACGGCTTTCAAACCATTCAGGGACTTTATGCAGTCGCTTCAGGAGGCATTTTTGGTCTTGGTCTTGGGCAAAGCCGTCAGAAAACCTTCGTTCCCGAATCTCATAATGATATTATCTTTGCAATTATTTGTGAGGAGCTTGGGATTATCGGCGCGGCACTGGTCATTACGTTATTTGCGGTTCTTATTTGGCGTGGCATCAAGATTGCAATGGATGCCAAGGATACATATGGTACGCTGATGGCTACGGGGATTACCTCGGTGATTGCTTTTCAGGCGATTATCAATATCGGTGTTGTTACAAACACCATTCCAAACACAGGTCAGCCGTTGCCCTTTATCAGCTATGGTGGTACCTCTCTTTTGTTTTTAACGGTTATGATTGGGTTGCTTTTGAATATTTCAAGGTACCAAAAAGAATAAAAAATAAAAACAGCACAGAGTTCCCATAAAAATATGGGCTGTGCTGTCTTTATTATGTAGGATTATTTTTTTAGAAAATGTTTGGCAATTCCAGTGACAGGTGGGCAAAAGGCGTTATAAACTGAAAATCCCCTCCATGTCTAAAACAAGAATTGTTGCCGCTAAATCTTGTTTTTCACCAATGTGTGAAAGTATTTGAGGACCAGAAATATTCATACAGCTAACAGGCAGATTTTTCAGTTCAAGAGTTTCGACTGCCAGAACTTCATCAACCAGCAAACCTAACAATGCATTATTTTTATCCTTCGTGACAATACACATCGTTCTGGTGTTTTCACGGAATATTTTTTTTGCATCTTCCAGCAAGCCAACAACAATATTCATATAAGTATGAGCATCTTCCTTTAGTTGATTTTGCAGGCACTTTTCTCTTTCACAATCGTCACATTGGCGAGGGCATTCAAAAGCCAGATGAGCCGTTTCATGAAGCTTTTTGTGTGGCTCATCAATTTTTTTAAGGTGAAAAGTAATCGTCTGATTTTCTGTATGATAAGAGTCGTACCATTTGCCGAAGGCACATTTATGAGGATCGGTAGTCAAATGGAAAGCAGTGCCTTCTCTAAGACAACGCTCCATTTCTTCAACCCAATGCATATGATCCTTTTTTCGTTGCTCCAACATCTCTTCAAAAGCGGTTTGCTCCTCTTCAAGGGTTTTTAAGCCTAAAGCTGGTCTTAAATTAATGATTGGAACAACGTTTCCTCTTGAATTCATGATGCCAGGCTTAATTACAGTGCTTTCGGGCAGCAAGCTGATGGGCTGATCCAAAAGGGAAATTGACTCAACATAGGAACTATCAATGGCATATAGCTGGGTTTGCAGCTTTATGGTAAGCCACAAATTATTTTTTTCTGTTTTTGTATCAATTTTATCCGTCATATGCGCAGTTTCCTTTCTAAGGAAATGCTGATTCATTCCGTGTGCACATTTATGGCTAGGTGAATTTTCCGCTTGAACGGCGTCAAAAAGCCTGGCAATAGAGCTTCTATTGCTGCGTTTTTCCTTGCCAAACGAACAATTTCCTCAATTGCTTGCACACCCTCCATGAAATCAGCGCTTCTCTAAATAATGGTAAGGTTTTGTTTGGTTCAATAGTACAACAATATCCCTATTTTTTCAACCTTAATATTTGGGTAACACCGTACAATTCCCAACTTGTGTTTTGCGTACTTATCTGATTGCATCCTTTTTGTAAGCCTGCACGTCTGGATATGCAGAAATAAGCGGTATTGTCTTATGCCTTAATGCTGTATACTGTTTTCGTTAAAACAGACAATCAGATGGATTTTTTAGAATTTTGGATGGAAAAGTTCAGGCTTTTAGACATTTTGTAAAAAGATGCTTGACAAATTTGGCGAAATTGACTAAAATCTTGTGATATAGAAACTGCGAAAGACAGTGAAAAAGAGGAGTATGTATCTGATCATTGGCAGAGAGAAAGGGTCATCGGCTGTAAGCCCTTTTCAAGTTAGGATACAGAAGGTAGCTTTTGAGTTGTTTTGCTGAAGGAATATTTCTGTGTAGGCAAAAACGGTTGACCCCGTTACCGGTTATCAAGTGTCTGTCCATTTGGACAGAAATAAAGGTGGTACCGCGAGCTTTCGTCCTTTTTCAGGATGAACGCTTTTTTTTGTTATCGGATTTCAGTCGTTGTGCAACTTTGCAGTGATAAGATTAAAAATTCCGTCATTAGGGATAATTAGGATTGGAAATCAGCTTTAGGAACCAATGGTCTTTGTTTTTTGAAAATTGTTTCATTCTTTGGATACAACGAGTATAGTTCTACCTTTTTAGAATGAAATATGCGCTTGTAATCAAGAACTATTTTAAAAAGCAAAATTATTTTTTCCGCAAGTTTGAGAAAAGGCATACTTAAGAAAACAATAGGAGGAGAGCGTTTATGAAGGAATTAGCTAAGAGTTATGATCCGTCAATCGTAGAAGAAAGACTTTACGAGAAGTGGATGGAAAAAAAATATTTTCACACAGAGGTTGACAAAAGCAAAAAACCTTTCTGTATCGTTATGCCGCCCCCCAATATTACAGGGCAGCTGCATATGGGACACGCATTGGATAATACCATGCAGGACATATTAATTCGCTGGAAAAGAATGGCTGGATTTAACGCATTATGGGTTCCCGGCATTGACCATGCAAGTATTTCCACCGAGTTGAAGGTTGTTCAGAAAATGGCGTCTGAGGGCTTAACGAAGAGCGATGTTGGCCGTGAAGGGTTCTTGGATCGTGCTTGGGAATGGAAGGAAGAATACGGCGGTATTATTTTGAATCAGCTGCGTAAATTGGGCTGCTCCTGCGATTGGGACAGAGTTCGTTTTACCATGGACGAGGGTTGTTCTGACGCTGTATTGGAAACTTTTTGCCGTTTATACGAAAAGGGCTATATTTATCGTGGAGAAAAGATTATCAACTGGTGCCCGAAATGTCAGACGACTATTTCTGATGCAGAAGTAAACCATATTGATACAGCAGGGCATTTTTATCACATTGATTATCCCATTGTTGGTTCTGATGAAAAGCTGCGTTTGGCAACAACCAGACCAGAAACAATGCTGGGAGATACGGCTGTTGCCGTTCATCCTGAGGATGAAAGGTATCAGCACTTAATTGGAAAGAAATGTATTTTGCCTTTGGTGAACAAGGAAATTCCGATTATTGCTGATGAATATGTTGAACGTGAATTCGGCACAGGTGTTGTTAAAATTACACCTGCCCATGACCCGAATGACTTTGAGGTTGGTTTGCGTCATGATTTACCTTGTATCAGCGTTATGAATGACGATGGCACCATGAATAAATTAGCAGGCGAATATGAAGGTATGGATCGATATGAATGCAGAGATGCAATTATTGCGAAGTTGAAGGAAGAAGGCTATTTGGTTCGTATTGAGGATATAACCCATGCTGTTGGTTGTCACGAACGCTGCAACGTTCCCATTGAGCCTATGATTAAATTGCAGTGGTTTGTTAAAATGGATGAAATGGCAAAGCCTGCTATGGAAGTATATCAAAACCAGCAATTGCGCATTGTGCCTGATCGTTTTGGTAAGGTTTATATGCACTGGCTGGAAAATATCCGTGACTGGTGTATCTCCCGTCAGCTTTGGTGGGGTCACCGTATTCCTGCATATTACTGCGCAGACTGCGGACATATTACCGTAAGCAAGCACACACCCGACAAATGTGAGAAGTGCGGTTCTGCAAAAATTAAGCAGGATGAGGATACCTTGGATACATGGTTCAGCTCCGCTTTATGGCCCTTTTCTACATTGGGCTGGCCTGAAAACACCGAGGAAATGCAGCAGTTCTACCCTACAAGCACGTTGGTAACAGGGTATGACATTATCTTCTTCTGGGTTATCAGGATGGTATTCAGCGGTTTGGAACAAATTGGGGAAATACCTTTTCATGATGTATTGATTCATGGCTTGATTCGTGATGATCAGGGACGTAAGTTCTCCAAATCCTTGGGCAACGGCATTGATCCCTTGGAGGTTATTGCAAACTACGGTGCCGACCCTCTGCGTTTGATGTTGATTACAGGGAACGCTCCCGGTAACGATATGCGTTTTTATTGGGAAAGACTGGATAATTGCAGAAACTTCTGCAACAAAATTTGGAATGCAACCCGTTTTGTGATGATGAATATGGATGAAAAGGTTGAAACAAAGCTATTGATGCTGACCTCCGCAGACAAATGGATTATTTCCAAGGTAAACACTCTGGCGAAAGAAGTTGCTGACAACATGGAGCATTACGAATTGGCGTTGGCGGCGCAGAAGGTTTATGATTTCCTTTGGGATGAATTCTGCGACTGGTATATTGAAATGGTTAAGCCACGTTTGTACAACAAGGAAGACCAAACAAGAGAAGCGGCTCTTTGGACATTGAAAACTGTATTGATTAACGCCATAAAGCTGTTGCATCCATTTATGCCTTTTATTACAGAGGAGTTATTTTTGCATATTCAGGATATGGAGGAAAGCATTATGATTTCCGAGTGGCCTGTATATAAGGAAGAATGGAATTACAAAGAAAATGAAACTGAAATTGACACAATCAAAGAAGCGGTTCGTAATATCCGTAATATCCGCGCGGAAATGAACGTTGCGCCTTCTAAAAAGGTTCAGGTTTATGTTGTGTCTGAAAATGAAGAAATTTGCCATATTTTTGAACACGCAAAAGTATTCTTTAAAACATTGGCATATGCCAGCGAGATTATGGTACAAAGCAACCGTGATGGCATTGACGAGGACGCTGTATCAGTGGTAATTTCCAATGCAACCATCTATATGCCTTTGGCCGAGCTGGTTGATATTTCCAAGGAAATGGAGCGTCTGGAAAAAGAACGTGAAAAGATGCTTATGGAAATTGAACGTGTTGAGAAAAAGCTTGCAAATCAAGGCTTTGTTGCAAAAGCACCACAGTCTTTGATTGACGAAGAAAAAGCAAAGGGAGAAAAATATAAAGCAATTCTGGCTCAGATTGAGGAACGTTTGGCGCAGATGAGACAATAAAAATTATGAAATTTGACAATGAAGCAATTAAGAATGGATTCATAGCTGTTGGATATGACATGGAAAGATTTTTTTAAACTGATTTATGCTTTGAAACGAAGATGGTTCGTTTGACTGAGATCAGGTATTCTGCCATCCATTTTGAATCAGCTTGCGTGATTTAACAAAAAGAAACCTCCTATGTTGGAATTGATGAGTCTGCCAAGACTCAAGAAACATAGGAGGTTCTTTTTTTCTACCCTTTATTGCAGGGGTTGCAATGAAGGATGCAAAAATCCCCGACTGTAAGTCGGGGAAGGGATAAAAAAGAATAATTTGTTATCTGCAGCCTGATCTGTTGTTGCATCCGCAGGTATTGTTGCAAGCATTGTTGCAAGCATTGTTGCAAGCATTGTTGCAAGCATTGTTGCAGGCGTTATTGCAGGCGTTATTGCAATTGTTTTCAAATTCACAGTCTGGAGAGCTGTACCCCGGACCAAATGCACAACAGGATTTGTGCTCCTCAGAAGGGGAGAACATATCCCAAGGGAAACTCAAAGCTTCGAAGTTTGCGCAAGGGTCGTTGTTGGAAAGAGGCGGAATGCAGGCTTCGGGTAAGCATTTGCCTGCGGATTCAACCAACATATTTACGGTACGGTACAATTGAACAATTGTAAACAGGCCGATTGTTACATTTACAGCAACAGGTCCGCCCATTGTCATGTCACCGCAGCCACAGTCGCCGCAACCGCAGTCACATCCACAACTGCAAGCACTTACGCATCCACAGCCGCATCCACAGCCACAGCCACAGGAAGGATACTTTAACTCTGCAGCTAAGGCGAGAGCGTTGCCTTCAGCGATACAGTAAGGGCCGCCGTCGGAGCTTCCGCAGCAGCTGAACTGGTCATTTACAGTTGTAACAGATGTTCCATTAGAGCCAAAAAGTGTTAATTTTAAGGTATAACTGTTTGTAGCATCCTTACATCCGATGAAACAGCCGTCAGAGCGACGGAATTCCAAGGTATATTCGAAAACATACTTCAGTTCGATGTCCCAGCAGCCACTTTGCAAAGGGCTGGGTGTCTTGCGGATAATCTCGATTTTCGTAAGTTCCAAATGCTTGATGATAACATCGGTTGCGTTGCAAGGGGGAATGATAATGTCACCCTCACAAAGCATTTCATTGCAGTTGGGAACATGATTTCTTGCAGCTCTTGCAGGTCCTAAAATATCAGGCGATAAGCATTTCTGAATACGGCATTGGTCGAAGATTTTTTGCGCGATGATACATGCTTCGCCGCTTCCTGCATTGGAGCCACAGCCACAGCCACAGCCACAATTTCTTGCACTGAGATGGGTATTGTTATCAAATTCAAAAGCTCCCATAAGATTGCCTCCTTTGAGTTGTTTGGTGTTCTTATATATAGTATGTAAAGGTCGAAAATGGGTGATAGTGGTAAAACAAATATATTGACGGTTTTTTTGGATTGTGTGTTAATTGTTGGAAGAATTAACGGCATTTCCTGAATGTGCAATTGTTTTTTTATCTATTTTTCCAAGTTCTTTTTTGTGGATTAGAATGGTATACTCTGGTTATACTCAATTTACAGGGCTTGCATTTTTTAGTACTTAATGATTAGGCAAGAAGAATCACCTTGAGCAAGGGTAAGGCAACACCGCACAATTCCCAGCTGATGCTTTACGCACCCATCTGTTTGCATCTTTTCCGTCAGCCTGCACAAAAATGCTCACCAATACATCCAGTATTCGCTGTGCTTTTTGTTTTGTCTGACGAAAAATCCGACTGCAATGTGGGTACGCAGAATTATGCGGTATCGCTTTAAGAAAATGAGGTTTCTTGCGTAGAAAGCGACGTTTCTTGGGGATAAAATCTACTGCAATTACTGTAAAGAAACGTAGGGAGATGAATAGGAGGAAAACTGATGGGTTTAAATTTTGATGAAATCAAAAATGTTGATGCAGAAGTAGCAAAGGCGATTGAGGCTGAACTTGTACGCCAGCAGCACAATATCGAACTAATTGCGTCGGAAAACATTGTTTCCAAGGCGGTGATGCTGACAATGGGCACTCCGTTGACAAACAAATATGCAGAAGGCTATCCTGCAAAGCGTTATTATGGCGGCTGCGAAAAGGTTGATATTGTTGAGAATTTAGCAAGAGATAGGGCGAAGGAGCTTTTTGGCTGCGATCATGCGAATGTACAGCCACACAGCGGTTCACAGGCAAATCAAGCGGTTTATTTTGCAATGCTGCAATATGGCGATACGGTTATGGGTATGAATTTAGACCACGGCGGTCATTTAACCCATGGCAGCCCAGTGAACCTTTCGGGGAAATATTTTAACTTTGTTCCCTATGGTGTGGACGATAATGGATTTATCGATTATGAAGCGTTTCGCAGCAAAGCTTTAGAAGTTAAGCCCAAAATGATTGTTGCCGGCGCAAGTGCTTATGCAAGAACCATTGATTTTGAATTTATGGGGAATGTTGCAAAAGAAGTTGGTGCATATTTTATGGTAGATATTGCTCATATTGCTGGGCTGGTTGCCGCAGGCTTGCATCCGTCACCTGTGCCTCATGCTGATTTTGTTACAACAACAACACATAAAACATTGCGTGGCCCTCGTGGCGGGATGATTATGTGTAAGGCAGAGTATGCACAAAAAATAGATAAGGCAATTTTCCCCGGAATTCAAGGTGGCCCATTGATGCACACCATTGCCTCCAAGGCGGTATGCTTTAAAGAAGCTTTGCAGCCTTCCTACAAGCAATATATTGCACAGGTTGTTAAAAATGCAAAGGTTTTGGCTGAAAGCTTGAAAGAAAACGGTGTGGATATTGTTTCCGACGGTACCGATAACCATTTAATGCTGCTTGATTTACGAGGACTGAATATTACTGGCAAAGAAGCAGAAAAAATATTGGATGAGGTTGGTATCACGGTTAATAAAAATACCATTCCCAACGATCCTCAATCTCCTTTTGTAACCAGTGGTATCCGTATTGGTACCCCTGCGATTACTTCAAGAGGTATGGTTGAGGAGGATATGAAGGAAATTGCCGAAGTCATTGCCCTGGTATTGAAGGATTTTGAGGGAACGCAGGAAGTAGCTAAAAAGCGTGTCAGAGCGTTAACAGATAAATATCCGATTTATGAAGATTAATTTTTACTGATAGAACAAGTCCCCTCGTCGTATTTGACGTAGGGGACTTTGCTTGTATTGATGGAAATGAGGCACCCACTAAGGAATATGCGGTTTACAAAAAAACTTTTACACAAAAGGCTTGGCAAGCTGTTTTTTCAAGGGGGAATTTGCACGTTAACACGCTTTTGATGCTTGTTGCAGGCAGCAAGCTGTGAGGATATAACGAAAAGTCGATATTCATTTTATAAAAAAGCGAAAGGTAGCTTTTTAAACATAGGGATTTTTTGCATTTACAAATATTGTATGCTATTATAGCGTGAGACGAGAGAGAAAGAGGGGAAAATAATGTACGATAAAGAACAAGTCAGAAAGCTGTTGGATGAAAAAGGGATTGCTTATGAATGGATAGACCATGAAGCAGCATTTACCATTGAGGATATGGTTCGTTTGGGGCTGGATACAAACTTAGACGTTGCAAAAAATCTTTTTTTGCGAGACGATAAAGGCGTGAACCATTATCTCATTGTCGTACGGGCGGATAAAAAAGTTAATTTAAAAAATTTCGGGAAAATGTTTACTTTAAATAGGCTTTCTTTTGCATCAGAAGAGCGGTTGGGAAAATATTTGGGGCTGAAAAAGGGAGCGGTTACACCTTTGGGGATTCTCAATGATACAGAAAAAAAGGTGAAGGTTTATTTTGATCAAGATTTCATGGAGATGGAGAAGATTGGCGTTCATCCAAATGACAATACTGCATCCGTCTATTTATCGGTAAAAACCCTTTTAAACATCATAAGGGAGCATGGCAATGAACTGGAAGTGGTTGAGATTCCAAATTGAAGCCAGAGTGAGGGGTATCGTTTTTTTGCGGATGGATGTTGAATTGCCTTTTTTTGATGCCTAGCAGTCAACTTTTTTATATGATTTAGGCACGAATTAAAAATGACTGATATGATTGACTTAAGAAAAAATTCGTTGAGCCAGTGGCATTTCTATGTTATACTAAAAAACAGTGGATTTACCCACAATAGCATGGAAAGGGAAGAGCTATGAAGGATATAAGAAGAGAAATCGCTGTCAATGAATCAGAATTATCACGACAGCTGGAATATATGCATGGCATTCGTCAAATGAATGATGAATATGAAAGCAAAACAGGAAAAAAGAAGAAGTTTTACAGCTTAGCTATGGGATGTCAGATGAATGCCCATGATTCGGAGAAGCTCGAAGGTATGCTGGATGAGATGGGATATGAGAGAACAGATGACGAAATAGAGGCGGATTTTGTTATCTACAACACCTGTTGCATTCGTGAAAATGCAGAGCAAAAGGTTTATGGGAAATTAGGCTGGCTAAAGCATTATAAAAAAGATAAACCTGATTTAATGATTGCGTTATGCGGCTGTATGATGCAGCAGGAAACTGTTTTGAAAACCTTAAAGGAAAAACATCGTCATGTGGATATTGTGTTTGGTACATTTAATCTGTATAAATTGCCTGAGTTAATGAACACACGCATGGAAAGCGGCGAAACCATTTATGATATTTGGCAGGATCATGAAGAAATTGTGGAGGATTTGCCCAATATACGTCATTTTCCCTATAAAGCCTCTGTAAATATTATGTTTGGCTGCAACAATTTCTGTTCCTATTGCATTGTGCCTTATGTGCGTGGGAGAGAAAGAAGCCGAGCGCCTGAAGATATTTTGACAGAAGTGAAAGAATTGGCGGCTGACGGGGTGAAAGAAATTGTGCTGTTAGGTCAGAATGTGAATTCCTACGGAAAAAGTTTGGACACGCCTGTTAGTTTTGCGAAACTCCTGCGCATGGTAAATGAGGTTGAGGGTATCGAACGAATCCGATTTATGACATCTCATCCCAAGGATTTATCCGAAGAGTTAATTGAGGCAATGAAGGATTGCAGCAAGGTTTGCAGGCATCTGCATCTTCCGATACAATCGGGGAGCAGTGAGATTTTACGCCGCATGAACCGTCGTTATACAAAAGAGTCTTACCTCGAAACCGTACGGAAGGTAAAAGAGGCAATGCCTGGAATTACGATAAGTACAGATATTATTGTAGGATTTCCCGGGGAAACGGAAGAGGATTTTCAAGAAACCTTGGATGTCATTCGCAAGGTTGGATATTCTACAGGATATACCTTTATTTATTCCAAGCGTACAGGAACTCCCGCAGCAACGATGGAGAATCAGGTAAGCGAAGAGGTGATTAAAGACCGCTTTGACCGTATGTTAAATGTATTGAACCCTATCATTCATGATATAAATGAAAATTTGGTAGGGAAAGTCATTACCGTTTTGGCAGAGGAAACCAGTAAGCATAATCAAACGGTATTAACAGGCAGAGCGGATAATAATGCTTTGGTACATTTTGAAGGCAGTAAAGACTTAATCGGGAAATTAGTACCCGTTCGGGTCATTGATAATAAAACATTCTATTTTATTGCAGAAAGGATTTAAGGTGAATAACATGGCATCTGTTTACGAATTGGCAAGAAGTTTAGGGGACGAATTAAAGAAAACACCTCAGGTTGAAGCACTTCTTGAAGCAAAAAAGGCTTACGAAGAAAATGCAGAAATCGCAGCGTCAGTAGAGGAATACACAAGATTGCATCAGGAATTTGAAGCAAAGATGCAAAGTGGAGGTATTTCCGCTGAAGAACAGAAGGCGTTTTCTCAGGATATGGCAAAAAGAGGCGAAGAAATCAGAAACAACAAGATTGCTGCTGATTTGTTTTCTGCGGAAACGAATTTTAATAACTTTATGAATTCTATTTTCACAATTGTTACTTCCACTTTGACAGGCGAAGAACCTGCAGAGAGTGGCTGTAGCCCTAGTTCGTGCGCATCTTGCGGCGGTGGCTGCCACTAATTGGTTGAACGGAGAAAGCGTTAAATATAGCCCGAGCTCCCTTGCGGGGTTCGGGCTTTTATATATTTGAAGGAAAGCTTCGAATGGCAGACAAATTCTGCCGATTAAGATAAAGCTGTCGGTGCAAAACAATATTTGAATATATTGGGATTGAAAAAAGGGGGGACGGTCATGGCAAAAATCACGCCTATGATGCAGCAATACTTTGAAATAAAGGAGAACTACAAGCATTGTCTGCTGTTTTTTCGCTTAGGAGATTTTTATGAAATGTTTTTTGAAGATGCGGTGATCGCCTCAAAAGAACTTGAGATTACCCTTACGGGGAAGGACTGGGGCCAAGAGGAACGAGCACCAATGTGCGGTGTACCCTTTCACTCTGCCGACGGATATATTGCAAGGCTGGTGGAAAAGGGATATAAAGTTGCCATTTGTGAGCAAGTGGAGGACCCGAAACTGGCAAAGGGTCTTGTAAAGCGTGATGTTGTTCGGATTATCACGCCGGGAACTGTTTTAGATAATGCAGTTTTGGATGAGCGCAAAAATAACTATATTCTTGCCATTTACAGCAGTGCCGCAGGCTATGGCATTGCCGCCTGCGATGTTAGCACGGGGGAATTCCAGACAACAGAGTTTACCAGTATTCAAGCGGCAAACAAAATTTTGGACGAAATTGCACGTTTTTCTCCGGCGGAGTTGATTTGCAACGAGTCTTTTTTGAACAATCCATTATCTGGTGAAATAAAAGACAAATTTTATTATTTTTTAAATGATATTGATAACCGTATGTTTGATTTTGCGACAGCAAAGGATACAATCCTAAAGCATTTTCAAGTAAAAACCCTTGATGGATACGGTTTGAATAAAAAACCTGCCGCAGTTGCAGCTGCGGGGGGGTTGCTGTGGTATCTTTTGGAAACACAGAAAAATGAATTAAGCCATATTTCAACGGTAAAATTTTATACAACGGGAGATTTTATGCTGTTGGATGTTTCCAGCCGAAGAAATTTGGAACTTACGGAAACCATGCGTGAAAAAAGCCGAAAAGGCTCTTTGCTGTGGGTTTTGGATAAAACCCAAACTGCGATGGGAGCAAGGCTATTGCGAAAGTGGGTGGAACAGCCCTTACTTTCTGCACAGGAAATCCAAAAAAGGCTGGATGGCGTTGAGGAGCTTTGCGGCGATTTGTTTTTGCGTGAAGAAATCAAGGATATTTTGCATTCCATGTATGATTTTGAGCGCATTATGAGCCGTGTCATCTTCCAAAATGCGAACGCAAGAGATTTGGCTGCTTTGAAGAATTCAATAGAAAATCTTCCGCTTTTGAAAAGCATTTTAGCAAGATGCAAAAGTCCGTATCTGGTGGAGCTTTGCGAAAAGCTTGATCCCTTGGAAAATGTTCACACTTTGATTGAACAGGCAATCGTAGAGGATCCTCCCTTTTCTGTAAGAGAGGGCGGTATGATAAAGCAGGGTTTTAACGGCGAGCTGGATACCTTTATCCAAGCCAAGGAAAAAGGGAATACTTGGATACAGCAGATGGAGGAAGAAGAAAGAGAGAAAACTGGGATCAAAAACCTAAAGGTTCGGTTCAATAGGGTTTTTGGTTATTATATAGAGATTACGAAATCAAACTTTAAAGAGGTTCCTGAACGGTATATTCGCAAGCAAACCCTTGCAAATTGCGAGAGGTACATAACACCTGAGCTAAACGAACTTGCAGAGTTGATTTTAGGGGCAGAAGAAAAAATTGTTGCTTTGGAATATCAGATTTTTACGGAAATTCGCAATGCAGTTGCTGCGGAGGTTGAGCGGATACAATATTGTGCGTATATTGTGTCTGTGGTGGATGCGTTGCAATCCTTTGCCGAAGTTGCACAAAGCATGAATTTTGTAAAGCCTGTTGTGGACGAAGGAGACATTCTTTCTGTTACTGCCGGTCGTCATCCTGTTGTGGAAAAAATGATGCAAGGGCAGTTTATTCCTAATGATGTTTATTTGGATCAAGAAGAAACTAGACTGGCAATTATTACAGGGCCAAATATGGCGGGCAAATCCACCTATATGCGTCAAACGGCATTAATTGTTTTAATGGCACAGATTGGCAGCTTTGTTCCTGCTGAAGCGGCGCATATCGGTATTGTAGACCGAATTTTTACCAGAGTTGGTGCCTCTGATGATTTGAGTGCGGGACAAAGCACCTTCATGGTAGAAATGTCGGAGGTTGCAAATATTTTAAATAATGCCACAGCAAAAAGCCTTTTGATTTTGGATGAAATCGGTCGGGGTACCAGTACCTTTGACGGCTTAAGCATTGCATGGGCGGTTTTGGAATACATAGCCGATGCGAAGCAAATCGGGGCAAAAACCCTCTTTGCCACCCATTATCATGAGCTTTCCGAGCTTGAGGGGAAGCTTTCTGGGGTAAAGAATTACTGCATTGCAGTGCAGGAGTCGGGGGAGGATATTATTTTCCTTCGTAAAATTAAGCGTGGCGGTGCAGACCATAGCTATGGTGTACAGGTTGCAAAGCTGGCAGGCTTGCCGCCAAAGGTAATCCAACGAAGCGGACAAATTTTAAAACAGCTTAATGCTGCCGATATTACAAAAAAAGCGAAAAAACTTGCTGTCGAGGCCCAAGCGCAAGCGGAAGAAGCGGCAAAGCAGATAGATATGTTTTCTATAAAGGAAAACATGATGATAGACGAAATTTCCAAGCTGGATGTCATGTCAATGACGCCCATTGAAGCACTGCAGACCCTTTTTGAATTGCAAAAGAAAGCAAAAGGGCTGTAAAGGGAAGGAGGATTTCCTTGCAAACTATAAAAAAATTGGATACAAAAACAATCAATAAAATTGCCGCTGGGGAAGTGGTGGAAGCTCCAAAGTCCGTGGTGAAGGAATTGGTGGAAAACGCCATAGACGCAGGGGCAACCGCCATAACCGTAGAAATTAAAGAGGGCGGTATTTCGTATATCCGCATCATGGATAATGGGAGCGGCATTGTAAAAGAACAGGTGAAAACGGCTTTTTTGCGCCATGCTACAAGTAAAATGAGTGAAATTGAGGATTTGGAGCGTATTTTTACACTGGGCTTTCGTGGTGAAGCTTTAGCCAGCATTGCGGCAGTTTCACAAGTTGAGATGATGACCAAAACCAGTAGTGAAGAAACAGGTACCTTCATTGAAATCAGCGGAGGGGAAATAAAAAATATTCAAGATACCTCTTGTATGGAGGGAACGACCATTATCGTAAAAAATTTGTTTTACAATGTTCCGGCAAGACGTAAGTTTTTGAAAAAATCTTCTGCCGAAAGTGGTTATGTTTCTGATTTAATGAACAAATTAGCATTGGGACACCCTGAGGTTTCCTTCCGCTTTATCAATAACGAAACAACGATGCTGCATACAACAGGCAATGGCGATTTGAAGACCTCTGTTTTTTATGTATACGGGAAAGAAGCCGCTAACAGTATGGTTGCCCTAAGTTATAAAAAGGAGGAGTACGCTCTTTCTGGATTAATCGGAAAGCCTGAGCTTTCCAGAGGCAACCGAAACTATGAAAATTTGTTTATCAACGGGCGATTTATCAAAAATAAGGTCGTTGCGTCAGCAGTGGAGGATGCCTACAAAACACGTTTGTTAATCGGAAAATTCCCTGTTTTTGTTTTAAATTTGGAGGTGAATCCCAGTCAAGTGGATGTGAATGTGCATCCGGCGAAACTGGAAGTGCGTTTTAAAAATGATGATGAGGTTTATGAATTCTTTTATGATGCAATATCCAAAACACTGGATCAGCTGGTTTTGATTCCGCAAGTCAGCTGGGATAAAAAAACACCTGAAAAAGCTGTAGAGAAAAGCGTTTTAGTAGAACAGCAAAAAATGGAGGATATTCCTACCTATAAAAGTGCACCGTTGTCTTTTACCCCAACTTCAACCGCTTCCGTTGGTATGGGAAAAACGGTAGATCAGCTGTTAAAAAGGCAGCCTACCATGCAAAACCAAATCCATCAAAGTCCGGCGGCATTTTTGATTGAACCTGAGGTTGTTGGAGAAAAGCGTGAAAAGAGAGAACAAAATGTAAAGCTTGACGAGAGGATGGAAGAACAGAAAGAGGCAGAAGCGCCGAAAGCAGAGCCTTTTTTCAAGCAGTATAAAATAATCGGTCAGATTTTTCAGACCTATTGGATGATTGAGCAGGGAGATTGTATCTATTTGATCGATCAGCATGCCGCACATGAGCGCATTTTGTTTGAGGAATTAATGAGCCGTTTTCAAGAGGAACAGGCAATTTCACAAAAGCTCTTACTGCCGCAAATGTTAAATTTGACGCCTACCGAGGTGGAAATTTTAAAGGAAAATACTGCGCTTTTGGAAGGCTTTGGTTTTGAATTTGAAACCTTTGGACAAAATCAATATGCCCTAAAGTCTGTGCCTTATTTATTAAAAGAACCAAGCGGCGCCGGATTTTTCACGGAAATCTTGGATAGCCTTTCGGAGCAAAAAATACGCTCCATATATGATATGAAGCTTTTGGCTGTGGCAACGATGGCTTGCAAAGCCGCAGTAAAAGGGCATGACCATTTGAGCTTCCAAGAGGCAGAGGCAATGATTGGACGGCTGTTAAAGCTTGAAAATCCATTTACCTGCCCGCATGGACGGCCTACGATTATTGAAATGACGAAATATGAACTGGAAAAGAAATTCAAACGAATCCAGAATTAAAGGGTGATAGGATGAAAAAACCTTTGGTAATTATTGCAGGGCCGACTGCCTGCGGCAAAACTGCGCTATCCATTGAGTTGGCAAAAAGAATAAATGGTGAAGTGATTTCTGCTGATTCCATGCAGGTGTACCGTTATATGGATATTGGAACGGCAAAAGTGACAGAAGCAGAAAAACAAGGAATTCCTCATTACTTGGTGGACGAGCTTGATCCTGATGAGGAGTATAACGTTATGGTTTTTCAGCAAAAAGCAAAGGCATATATGAACGAGATATGGGAAAAGGGCAAAATCCCAATTTTGGTTGGCGGTACAGGATTTTATATCAATGCTTTGCTATACGATAATGATTTTACGGAAACAGAAAACGATACTTCCTTCCGTGAAGCCTGTTATGCACAAGTGGAAAACGAAGGGGCGGATGCTTTGTTTGCAAGGCTGAAAGCGGTTGACCCCGAATATGCACAAACCATCCATGCAAACAATGTGAAGCGTGTGACCCGTGCGCTGGAGTACTATATTTTGACGGGCGAAAAATTTTCAAAACATAATGCCGAGCAAAAGCAAAAGGAAAGCCCCTATCTTTCCGCTGTTATCATTTTAACCATGGAGAGAAAAAAGCTTTATCAGCGTATTGACCAAAGAGTTGATCTCATGATGGAGCAAGGCTTAACGGAGGAAGTAAAAGGTCTTTTGGAAAAAGGCTATTCCTCTAATCTGGTGTCGATGCAGGGGCTTGGCTATAAGGAGTTCATCCCGTATTTTCAGGGCGAATGCTCTTTGGAGAAGGCTGTGGAGCAACTAAAAAAAGGCACACGGCATTTTGCAAAGCGTCAGCTCACCTGGTTTCGCCGTCAGATTGATGGCTTATGGGTGGATTTAACCAAAGTCGACATACAAATGGCATTAACAGATATTTTTGATTATTTAACAGAAAAGAATATGTTAAAATAAATTTATAACAAAGAAGTGATGTGCTATGTGGACAACGGAAGTTTTGGGATTTCCCTTTTTTGAGCTGTATGCTTTTTTTATCATATACAGTTTTCTTGGCTGGGCACTGGAGTCTTTATTTGTATCTGTTTCTAATGGTACTTGGGTAAATCGAGGGTTTATCAGCGGCCCATTTTGCCCGATTTATGGTACGGGTGCGGTTTTGGTTATTGTTGGATTAACGCCGGCTTTAGAAAATACTTTATGGCTTTTTTGCGGTGGTGTTGCAATTGCAACTATTGTGGAGTATGTTATTTCTTTTTTGCTGGAAAAAATATTTCATGCCACATGGTGGGATTACAGCCAAATGCGCTTTAATTTGAAAGGAAGAATTTGTCTGCTTCGTTCTTTGGAATGGGGTGGACTTACCGTCATCATGATGCGTATCGTTCAACCGCCTATTCAGCGTTTTGTGCAGTGGATCCCTTCTGCTATCGGCGAATTTGTTGGGGTATTGCTGCTGATTTATCTCATTTCAGATGCAAGCGTTACAGTAATGAATATCTTCCAAATGAAGGAAAAAATGGCGAGGCTTGGAGAGGCAACACTGGCTTTGCGAGAAAAAATGGAGAGCGTCAAATTGTTTGATGCTAAAAAAGAGCTTTTGGATTATTTCGAAACTTTACCGATGGCAGAAGCTATGGTTAAATTAAAGGAAAAAATGGAAGAACGCTCCGAGCAAATGATGCAATTTAAAGCCGAAGAGCAGCTTCGCTTTGAATATATTTTATCTGAAATGAAAGAAAAGCTTGAAAGTCGAGATGGAATTTTAAAGAAAAACAATATCACAGAACGCCGTTTAACAAGGGCTTTTCCACGCTTAAGTTTTAAGAAATACAACGAAGAATTTGCTGTGTTTAAAAGAGAAATTTCAAATAAAAAGAAAATTGAAAAAAAGAAAGGATACAGGAAATGAAAAATGAATTTTGCAAAAAGATCGCCTTATTAATAGCTATGACCTTATCTTTGGGTATTAGCGGCTGCGGGAAGAAAGCAGAGCCGTTACCCGAAAACGGAGAAAATAAAGCACAGACTGAGGAAGTGGCAGACACTGCTGCAGCTTCGGAAGAACCCCAACTGCAAACGGCTTTTGTTCAGGCGGACAATGCGCCGACGGTTTCTGCTGGGACCGCAATTTTAGTGGAACAGTCCACGGGTACCATTCTTTTTGACAAAAATGCGAAAGATAAGATGTATCCTGCCAGTATGACTAAAATGGTAACTGCCCTCGTGGTTATGGATCATTTTAATGCGGATGAATTGATTACCGTCGGTTCAGAAATCAACGAGGTATCTCTCGACTCCAGCAAAGCAGGACATGTGATTGGGGAAACATTGACCGTTAAAAATTTAATTCGTGGTTTGATTATTCCATCGGGCAATGATTCTGCTAATGTTTTGGCGGCGGCGGTTGCAAAAAAAACGCAGAACAACCAAAACCTATCCTTTGCGGAAAGTCAGGAAGTTTTTGCAAAGCTTATGAATGAAAAGGCAAAGGAATTAGGCGCAGTCAATACCCATTTTACCAATGCGCATGGGTATCACGATGAAAACCATTACAGCTGTGCATATGACATGGCTTTGTTTGCCCGTGCTTATCTTGACAATAGTACCTTGACAGAAATTGCAAATGAAAAAAGCTTTACTGGCAATGGCGCCGACAATATGCTTGCGCAAAACGAGGGGATGAAAACACAAGACTATTCATGGGTAAGCCATAACCTTTTAATTACGAATAATGAATATAGTTACGGCTACGCATCCGGTATCAAAACTGGTTTTACCAACGAAGCCGGGGATTGTGTATCTGCGGCAGCCACGAAGGATGGGGAAACCTTAATTGCGATTATTTTCAATTCGCCTGATCCTGCACGATGGGTGGATGCAAAGAGTTTGTTTGAGTTTGGTTTTAATGAATATGAGAAGGTCGAGCTTGGAAAAGCAGCCGTTGCGGCAGAAGAGATGCCGTTAATCAAACACAATCGTTTGGAGGGTGATACGCTCGATGTTGTATTTAATCGGGATATTATTACGTATCTTCCAAAGGGAACTGCTGACAAGGTTTCAAAAACCATTGCATATGAACAGGATTACCTGACAGAAAGCAAGGATGGCACTGCAAAGCTGAAAGCACCGATTGCAAAGGATGCAAAGGTAGGAACAGCATCCTTCCAAATTGACGGGAAAACTGTTTTGACAGAGAGTGTTTATGCTGGGCGTGAGGTATCTAAAGCGAGCCTTTGGAGCGGTATAAAATATTTCTTCAAGAACTTTGCAGACATTGTTTTCACTGTAAAAAGCTTAATTGCCCTAGTAATTATTGCTGTGGCCGGCGGATTGCTTTTTATTGGCTTCCGCATCTTTAGCGGACGAAGAAGGAGGCCCTCAAGAGGATATTCCTTACGTCAGCCCACTTTCCGTAAAAGCAAAAAACGGGGAGGAAGAAGATTTTAATAAACTAGCCAAAGGTTTTTGCGATTTTTGAGTGAATCATTTAAAAGGTATTCAGTCGGCGTATTTTGGCTGAATACCTTTATAATATGAAACAGATCTGCTATGCGTATCTTATGTGATAATTTGTTCAGTGTGCTGATTAAGCTTTTTGAAAAGCGATTGTTTTTTCAATGTGGTTTTATTCAGCATATTATTTGATTTATTTTTAGTAGGAAATTATGATTTTTCTGTATATAGATTTTGTTGGCCATTTTTAGGGGGAGGAAAAAATGATTCGGAAAATATTTGAAGAGTACAAAGAAATCCTTCTATATTCGCTGATTGCCCTGTTTGTAGGGATTATCATTGGCGGAATTGATGCTGTTTTTGGTGAAGTGCTGATTAAGATTACGGAAGTACGCAGCAATCATGTCATCAAATTGATTCCGTTTTTACCGATTGCAGGCGTTATGATTATTTTGCTGTACCGTTATTGCGGGAAAGAAAGTATAAAAGGAATGACGCTTATTTTTCAAGCTGGGCATGGTGAAATTGACCATATTCCCAAAAGGCTTGTACCCTTAGTTATCATAAGCACATGGATTACGCATATCTTTGGCGGCAGTGCAGGCAGAGAAGGGGTGGCAGTACAGCTTGGCGCAACGGTAGCCCATACAATATCCAAGAAACTGAAATGGTTGAACAATTCACGTGTGCTTTTGGTCATCGGTATGGCTGCTGGTTTTGCAGGTTTGTTCCAGACGCCGATTGCCGCTACTTTTTTTGCCATGGAAGTGCTTGTGTCAGGAATTTTTTTATATGAAGTTCTACTGCCAGCATTAGTTGCCTCGTTTGCGGCAAGCACAACTTCACATTTGTTAGGCTTGGAAAAATTCTCAGTCGACATCCCAAACACGTTGTCTTTTTCCTCCGAAGTTCTGTTTAAGCTTGTGCTTGTGGGAATTATTTTTGGTATCGTGGGCGGTATTTTTGCCTATCTATTAAGCTATTGTAAAAAAAAGTTTGCTTTGCTGATTGAAAACCCTGTAAAACGGATTTTTATCATTGGTTGTATATTGTCTGTCCTTTTTATTTTATTACATATGGGAAGATATTGTGGTTTAGGCACAAATTTAATCAACATAAGCTTTACTAACGGGCAAATTTATGAGTATGATTGGGTGTTAAAGCTTGTTTTGACAGTTTTAACTCTAGCCGCAGGTTTTCAAGGTGGAGAGGTTACACCTCTATTTTCTATTGGGGCAAGTCTTGGCGTTGTTTTGGGGAGTTTATTGGGATTACCGATGATGCTGATTGCGGCACTGGGTTATGCAGCTGTGTTCGGCAGTGCAACCAACACATTGCTTGCACCCATATTGATTGGTGCGGAAGTGTTTGGTGCTCAAAATACATTATATTTCGCTGTTGTCTGTTCATTGGCATTCATATTTAACGGAAATAAAACAATTTATACTGCGCAAAAGAGATTTAGCTTTTTTTCAAGCGAAGGAATGGATGACTAATCATTTTAGGCGGCTAAGTCCAAAGTTTCGATTCCTAAACTGTGCCGCAGAGGCAAGACTGTAGGATGTTCTGGGAGAAAAAAGGGGCTTGCTGTCCGCAATTTACAGACAACAAACCCTCATATTGTGCAGTTTTAAAGTTTGACTGACTTTTCAAAGTCGCTAACGGATTTAAAATGTATATAAATATGTAACTGTCGCTAAAAGCTATTTATACGCACTCGTGTTTTTTGATATAGCAAATGCCAATTGCCGTAGGCCCTGCATGGGTTCCGATGGTGATACCAACTTGTGTCAAATGCGGTGTAATCAGTTCAAAGCCTTCCGCTCTTAATTCCTCAGCCAATTCTTCCGTTGCAGCCTTCCGTTCTTTTTCCGCATAAAGCAAAAGCAAACGATACTGCTGTTTTTTATCACCTATTTCTTGGCGTGTCATTTCCATTATGGTGCGAAGGGCTTTTTTATGACCTCTTACCTTGCTTTCGGGGAACAACTCGCCATGTTGGGCAATAATAATTGGTTTGATATTTAAAATAGTGCCTGCTAAAGCAGCAGCCTTGCCAATGCGTCCGCCTTTTTGCAGGTGTTCCAAGGAATCCACAGTGAAATTTATTTTGCTGGTTCCCTTTAGGGCTTCAATTTTTTCCAATTGCTGGTCTAAGGTATAGCCCTTATCACGCATTCGTATTACTTCCCAAACCAGCAGACCCTGCACGCCGGTAACGTTTCTGGAATCCAAAACCTCAATTCTAGCCTCAGGGTAAGCCTCTGAAAGCATATTTTTTGCATTGACCGCACTTTGGAAGGAGCCACTGAAATTTGAAGTTAAGCATAAGCAGAGAATATCTTTCCCTTCTTTTACATAAGGTTCAAAAACATCCATATAGTCTTGTATTGTAGGTTGTGATGTTTTCGGAAAGACGGAACTTTCCTTCATTCTATTGTAAAATTCATTTGGTGTTAATTCATAAATTTCTTTATAGTATTTTTCTCCGTTAAAAGAAACAGAGAAAGGAACAATTCCTAATTCTGTTTTTTCAATATATTCCGATGCAATATCGCAAGAGCTGTCGGAAATGATTTGATATGGTCGCATAGAGTACCTCCATGAAAAAGTAAACACATTTTTAAGTCATCTTATTCTAAATCAATTTTATTTCTATGTCAATAAATGAAAGGAGCGTTTGCCTTTCTTGGGTAAGAATGGTATACTTTGGAAAGGCAAAAAGGAGGTGGGGAAATGGGCAGAATTTTGGTGGTGGCAGAGAAGCCGTCAGTAGCACGGGACATAGCCAAAACACTGGGTGCAGTACAAAAAGGGGATGGCTGCTTGGTGGGCGAGAACTATGTAGTTTCTTGGGCGATTGGGCATCTTGTAACGTTGGCTGAGCCGGAGGATTATAATGAAAAATATAAGAAATGGAGCTTTGCCTCTTTACCCATCCTACCGGAAAAAATGGAGCTAAAGGCAATAAAAAATACACGTTCCCAGCTGAAAATATTGCATAAATGGATGAATGATAAGGAAATTTCGTCCATCATCTGTGCTACCGATAGTGGACGTGAAGGGGAACTGATTTTTCGGTATATCTACGAAATAACCAAATGCAAAAAACCTTTTCAGCGGCTTTGGATTTCCAGTATGACGGAGCAAGCAATCAAAGAGGGTTTTGCTCATTTAAAGGACGGCGAGGACTACGATTTGCTGTATCATTCCGCAAAATGCCGTTCGGAGGCTGATTGGCTGGTTGGCATGAATGCAACCAGAGCATATACACTGCGCTATAATGTTCTTTTAAGTATTGGGCGTGTGCAAACACCAACCTTGGCTCTTATTGTGGAAAAGCAAAAGGAAATAGATGCCTTTCTTTCAAAGGATTACTTTGAGGTTCAGGCAGACTTTGGCGGCTTTCAAGGTCTTTGGATTGACGATGAGGAACAGACGAAAATTGAAGATGAGTCTGCCGCAAAAGACATTTCCATGAAAACAGAAGGACAAAATTCCCTTGTTACCAAAGTAGAGAAGGAAGACAAGAGGATCCCTGCACCATTGCTTTATGATTTGACAGAGCTTCAACGAGAGTGTAATAAAAAATTCGGCTATTCAGCGAAAAAAACATTGGACATTGCCCAAGGCTTATATGAAAAAAGAAAGATGATTACCTATCCGAGAACGGACAGCCGTTATTTAAGCGAGGATATGAAGGGGAAAGTGCAAAATACGATGAAACGGCTGGCGGAAACAAAGCCGTTTGAAGAATTTGCGAAGCCATTACTTTCTGGGGAGAAACTTGTTTTTACGAAACGAATCATTGACAACACAAAGGTGACAGACCATCATGCAATTATTCCAACGGATATACCGCTACGTTTGGATAGCTTGGCAGAAGATGAGAAAAACGTGTTCCTTTTGGTTGCTGCTCGATTTATCAGTGTTTTTTATCCGCATTTTCGTTATGAAGTAACGAAGGCTTACTTTACCTGTCAAAAGGAACGGTTTTTATCAAAAGGGACGGTTCTTTTGGATGAGGGATGGCAAAGTGTAGAGAAAAAATTGATTCCTACAAAGACAAAAAAAGAAAAACCCGGCGAGGAACAAAAGCTTCCTCCTTTGGCAGAGGGAGAAACCCATACCATCATGGAGGCAAAGGTATTAAAGAAAAAAACAACGGCCCCCAAGCCATATACGGAAAGCAGTTTGCTGTCGGCGATGGAAAATGCAGGGCGTTTTGTTGAAGATGAAACACTGAAAGAGCAAATGAAGGACAGCGGCTTAGGGACACCTGCCACCAGAGCGGCAATTATCGAACGATTGCTGGCAGTTGGTTATATTACAAGAAAAGGGAAAAACTTGATTCCCACGGAAAAAGGGACACAGCTGATTCGGGTTGTGCCAGAAGAAATTCGTTCCCCTCAAACAACAGGAAAATGGGAAAAGGGACTTTCTTCTATTGCAAAAGGAAAAATGGAGGAGCAGCGTTTTATGGAAAGCATCAAACGCTATGTTGCTTTCCTTGTTGAGGATGCGGCCGGAAGAAAAACAGATGTTGTTTTTCCTGATGAAGAACAAAAAGGAACACGGAAAGTTGGAAAAGTCCTGGGGAAATGCCCTGTTTGCAAGGATGGGGATGTGCTGGAGAATAGCAAGGCATATTTTTGCGGAAAATGGAAAGCAGGATGCAAATTTACGGTTTGGAAGGACAGCCTGAAACCCTATGGAATTGCTTTGACAAATGAAATGTTACAGTCATTATTAAAAAATGGAAAAATTCCTGAGGTCAAGGTCACTTTGCCCCAAACAGGGGAGCAAGGGAAAGCAGCCATGATTTTTTCTGCTGACGGCAAAGGACGTATTGAATTAATGGATTTTACAAGAGATGCGATGATACAGGGGACGGATTCCCCTCAGGCAGATGAAGGAGAGAAGAATTAAATGAGCAGTATGTACCAAGTGTTAGGAATTGCCCCGGAGGTTGAGGCATTTTGTGAAAGCGTGTTCGAGGATTTGAAGGAGAGGTTTCAGAGCATTGATTCTATAGCAGAATACAATCAATGCAAGGTGCTAGCCGCAATGCAAAAAGAGCGGGTGGATGCCACTTGTTTTGCCGGCAGTACAGGCTATGGCTACAACGACGCCGGACGGGATACCTTGGAACGGGTATATGCTGCTTGCTTTCAAACCGAGGCGGCTTTGGTGCGTCCGCAAATTACTTGTGGTACTCATGCCCTTGCCATCGCCCTTTCTGCAAACCTTTTGCCCGGGGATGAGCTTCTTTCCCCCGCAGGCAAGCCATACGATACATTGGAGGAAGTGATCGGCATTCGGCAATCCCCTTGTTCCTTGAAAGAATATGGTGTTAATTACCGTCAGGTGGATTTATTTGAAGATGGCTCTTTTGATTATGATAATATTCGCAAGGCAATAAACCAAAAAACAAAGGTCGTAACCATCCAGCGTTCCAAGGGGTATCAGATGCGCCCTACCTTTTCTGTGGAAAAAATCGGACAGCTAATTGCTTTCGTAAAAGAAATAAAACCTGATGTAATTTGTATGGTTGATAACTGCTATGGAGAGTTTGTTGAAATCACTGAGCCTTCTAACGTTGGCGCAGATATGATTGTAGGCTCTTTGATTAAAAATCCTGGGGGCGGTCTGGCTCCTATCGGCGGTTATATTTGCGGTACGCAGGCGTGTATTGACCGTTGTGCCTATCGGCTGAGTGCACCGGGTTTGGGGCAGGAGGTTGGCGCAAGCTTAGATGTTATGCGTTCGTTTTATCAGGGATTTTTCCTTTCGCCAACTGTGGTGGCGGGAGCGTTGAAGGGTGCAATTTTTGCCGCAAATGTATATGAAAAGCTTGGCTTTCGTGTCATTCCAAACGGCACGGAATCACGCCATGACATTATTCAGGCGGTAGAACTTGGGACACCCGAGGGAGTCATTGCTTTTTGCGAGGGAATTCAGGCTGCGGCACCTGTGGACAGCTATGTAAAGCCAGAGCCTTACGCTATGCCTGGGTATAATTGCAATGTTATTATGGCTGCGGGTGCGTTTGTGCAAGGCTCCTCCATTGAACTGAGTGCAGATGGGCCGATTCGTCCTCCGTATTCGGTATATTTCCAAGGTGGCTTAACTTGGTGTCATGCAAAATTCGGTATTATGATGTCATTACAGAAGCTGTATGAGAAAAATTTGGTGGAACTGAATCGGTAATTGCTTTATATTAGGGAACGCTGATTAATTCCGTGTGCACATCTAACTTCTGGGAAAATTTTCCGCTTGGACGGCGTTAAAAAGCCTCGCAACAGCGTTGCTATCGCTATATTTTTTTCCTTGCGAATTGAAGATTTGCTCGACCATCAGCATACCCTCATGAAGTCAGTGCTACCTTTGAGAAAATTTCAGTTTTGCCTAGGAAGTATTTTACTGCAAAAGGGGGATTTTATGGCATACAAAAAGGGGAAGGCAAATGTTGTAGCTAAATGCGATGAAAGCAACGAAAGTGAGAGTTTTTCATTAGCAGGTATCAATGAATTTGAAGAATTTTTATCGTCTTTATATCCGATAAGCGATAATCTTAAAGCAAAAATACGTGAACAGCTTCAGCTTTTAACAGATGATGAGGAAATTAACAAAAGCTAACATAAATATTTTTGGGGCACCACCTGAAAGCGGGGGTGCCCCAATTTTTGCAATTTAAAAGGGTAAAAAATCATGAGTTTTTCTTTTTTCCAAAAAAGGTTGCCATATTTTCCTTTGAAAAACAGCCAAGCATCAAAAGAAAAACAAGATAAAGCAGACCCATTGCCGTTAAGGAAAGGCAAAAAAAGAGCTTTGATGGTGTGGAGATGCGGATAATATAGCGAATAATCAAGCCGGAAGCTGCACCTGCCAAAAGAGGCTTCACAAAGCAGTTTGCAAGATCAGGGAAAACGCCGGTGCGTAAGTATAACTTATGTAGGCAGGCACCCACGGAATATGCCGATCCCGCCGCCCAAGAAACCAGAAAGGCAGGAATTCCATATAAGGGCATAAAAAACCAAATTCCCGCAATGGTGATTGCTGAGGTAATTAGATTATTGCGGAACAAAAATAATTGCTCGCCCATGCCGTTTAAAAGTCCGTGCAAGGTTGTCTGCGCATATAAAAAGGGGCAAAGAAAAGCCAGTGGAAATAACAATTCCCCTAAGCCTTGACGATTATATACGATATAGCAAATTTCCCTTGGGAAAACAGCGAATAATGCCGCCGCACCAATTCCTACGATAAACGTAAAAAGAAAGGTTACGGAAACTGTTCGACTGACACGCTGATTTTGCCTTACGGCACAGGCCTCTGAAATCTCTGGCACCAAGGAAACCGAAGCCGCCATTAAACAGGCGGAGGGCAGGAAAATAAGGGGCATGGCCATACCCGTTAATTCACCATAAGAGCTTAATGCATCCTTTGCGTTCTGTCCGAAGAGTTGTAACTGCTGGGGAATCAATATGTTTTCCACGGTTGAAAGCAAGGAAGCCGCAATTTTCGTTGCGGAAAGGGGCAGTGCCATTGCTAAAATCATATTGCAGGCAGCATAGGGGGAAAGGGTGGGTTTTTTAATCATTTTTTTGCGTCTTTTAAAGCGAAGATAACTGATTATCACAAAGATAAAGGAAAGAAATTCACCCAATACAACACCTGCAATGGCGGCACAACAGGCGTAGGTTAAACCCATAGGAACAAAAATGCCAGCTAATATATAGATGGTCAAGATGCGAACTGCTTGCTCCAAAACCTGAGAAAAGGCAGGGACTAAAGCATTTTGCAGCCCTAGAAAAAAGCCTCTGAAGCACGAGCCCGCTGCCATAAATGGAATTGCAAACGAGAGCAGACGTAAAGAAAGAGCGGCACGACCGTCTTTGAGAATGACGGTTGCAACTTCGTCTGCAAAAAGAAACAAGCATATAGAAACAACAAAGCTGACCATGAGAGATAGGATAATTGATTGTTTTACAATTCGTCCAATATTTCCGGATTGCCCAAGAACATTTTCCTGTGCGGTCAGACGTGAAATTGTTGTGGTAAAGCCTGCTGAGGTAATGCTCCATGTCAAAATATAAATCGGCAAAATCAATTGGTACAATCCAATGCCTTCGGCGCCGATGGTGTTAGACATAAATACACGGTAAAAGAACCCCATGAATTTTGTAATTAGATTGGCGGCTGTTAAAATCAGTGTTCCGGTAATAATTGTTTTTCTGCTCATTCCATCACCTTATGTACGGGTATTGTTACATATTATGAAGAAATATGGCTTTGCAGTAATACTTTTTTCAAAACAGGATAAAAATAAAATGTGGTAACGTGCATAAAAAAAATATAGTTAAACTATTGACAATTTTATTTTTAAAATGTATACTAACTTTACAAATTACATAAAGCCAGTTGATATGCGAGGGAGATCTTATAACAAAAAGTAAGAACCGATGGAGCAATCCAAAAAAGCCGTTTTTTGGAGAAACTTTCAGGTACCAAGGACCTTGTATGGATGGGACTCTGGAGAGTGTCTTATTTAAGACCGCCGTCGAAGTAATGCTTTCAGGTGAAGGTACAGAGGATACATAGGCAGATTTACTGCCCGTGTATCCTTTTTTCTTTGCAAAAAAACAGGCAAAAATTGCAATAATACTATTTTACATTTTATTGGAGGGCTAAAACATGGAAAAAAAGCAAGAATTGAAAAAAAATCTTGGTATGTCCACAGCGATGGCAACGGTAGTAGGTTGTGTAATCGGCTCGGGTGTTTTCTTTAAGCCGCAAGCCATTTATACTGCAACGGGCGGTGCACCTGGACTGGGTATGTTGGCATGGATCATTACAGGCTTGGTTTGTATTGCAGCTGCAATGACGTTTGCAGAGGTTGCGATTATGATTCCAAGAACGGGCGGAATGGTTGCATATTTGGAAGAAGCTTTTGGCAAAAAGGTCGGTTTCTTAGCGGGCTGGATGCAAAGTGTTTTGTTCTACCCTGCAATGATTGCAGCGTTAGTGGTTATCTTTGCGCAACAGGCAACCCTGTTTGTTGGGGAAGGCTATCAATTACCGATTGCCATTGCTGGTATAATATTTATTATTGTTTTGAATAATCTCGGTTCTGCTGTTGGTGGTGGCGTGCAGATTATATTTACGATTTGCAAGTTGATTCCATTGATTTTACTTATGGTTTTCGGTTTTATTCGTGGCTCTGGAGCAAACCCCATTTTTTCCCCTGTTGTTGCGGACGGATTAAACCCTGCGGTTGTTTTAGGGCAACTGATGATCGCAATTTTATTTGCTTTTGAAGGCTGGACGAATGTTGGTGCCATTGCAGGCGAAATGAAAAATCCAGGTAAGGATTTGCCGATTGCTATTGTTGGTGGTGTTTCTGGCATTATGGCAGTATATTTTACGATTAATTTAGCATACTTATGGGTGCTTCCTGCAAATGAACTGATGAATTTATCCGCACCTGCATCTGCAGTTGCAATTGCGATTTTTGGCGAAGTGGGCGGCAAAATTATCTCCGTGGGTATTATGATTTCCGTATTGGGTGCGGCAAACGGCTTTATTCTTTCAGGCTCTCGTGTAACCTATTCTTTGGCAGAAGAAGGAACCCTGCCTTTTAGCAGTACCCTTGCTAAAATCAACAAAGCGCAAGTTCCTTCGAATTCGATTTATTTGGTTGGTGGTCTTGCTGGTCTTTATGCAATTAGCGGACAGTTTAACAGATTAACAGATTTGGCGGTATTTGCTTGCTGGATTTTCTATACCTTGACTTTCTTTGCAGTAATTCGCTTAAGAAAAACACAACCAGATGCTGTAAGAACCTATAAAGTTCCGTTGTATCCTGTTATTCCTGCAATTGCGATTATCAGTGGCATCTATGTTATTTTAAACCAGTTGTTTATGTCTGGCTCAACAACACGCATATTGGCTATTGGCAGTATTGTTTTAACCTTAATCGGTTTGCCAATCTTTAATTCAACAACAAGAAAGAAAGCACACGAATCATTATCGTTATAGTTTGCTTTCCATTACCCCCCCAAAAAGACATATGGTTCCCCCCGTATGTCTTTTTTAATTCACGCCATGTTGCTGCTACGAAAACAAGCTATATAATATAGTAGAAACACGTTTCATTTCGAAAAAATTATTTCAAAAATAATAAAAAAATTCCGAAAAACTATTAAGAAGTATAAAATTTGTCCGATTAAATAAGTGTACAACAAAAAAAGGAAAATTATGTTGTATAAGTCTGGTAAATTATATAATTACCAGTTTAAAGCAAAATCAGTGCACGGGTTTTGCTAGCATATTTACTTGAGGAATGTAAGGATGCATTCCCTATGATAAACAAGGAGGTTTTATTATGAGAATTCAAAACAATAACGCTGCGAACAACGCCCTCAGACAGTATTCATCAAACAATACTGCAGTAAGTAAGAGCCTTGAAAAATTGTCTTCCGGTTACCAAATCAACAGAGCTGGTGATGATGCGGCAGGCTTGGCTATTTCCGAAAAAATGAGAGCACAGATTACAGGGCTTGAAACAGCTACGGACAATGCGAACGATGGTATTTCCTTAGTTCAGACCGCTGAAGGTGCTTTGACAGAAGTTCATTCCATGTTAAACCGTATGGTTGAATTGGCAACACAGTCCGCTAATGGCACATATGACAACGAAACCGACCGTGCAAACCTTCAGAAGGAAGTGGAATCCCTTCAGTCTGAAATCAACCGTATTTCTGAATCCACAAACTACAATGGCATTAAGCTGTTGGATGGTTCTGTTAGTGGTTCCAGTTCAGCAGGCGAATTGACAGGTTCTGAGATTGTTACATACAAGGGTGCAGCAACTGCTGCAGTTCCAGGCACAGATGCTTCTGCAACACATACTGCTGAGGCAAAACAAGTTTCAACCTATGATGTATCTACAGCACTTACAGATGGTCAAACTTTTAAAGTTGGTGGTATTACCATTACTGCTGGCGATGGTGATCCAGAGGCAATGACAAATGCAACGGATGCAGTGATTGACTCAACTGCTAACGGTACTGCTGATGAACAAGGTGCGAAACTTGTAGAATATTTAAATAATGCAAACACCTTGAATCTTGATGTCGCAGCAGCTGATTACACTTGGTCTTATGACAGCTCAACCCAACTTTTAACAGCCACCGCACGTGAAGCAGGTAGTGTAGGTGCTGCTCCAACAGATGCTGCCAGAGCATTAACTGATGATACTGGTACTAAAGCTGTCGCTGTAACCTCTGTAACTACAGGTGTATATGAAAAAGGTATTGACTTCTTTGATAAAGATACAATCAATGTTGATGGTACTGAAGTTAGTGTTGACTGGTCTAAACTCAGCGATGCTGACAAGGCTACACTTCAGAAAAAGTGGACAGCTGTTGATAGTACTGTTACAGAAAAAGACAGTGAAAATGCTGCAAAGGTTTTGCAAGACACCATTAATTCAGCGATTGACGCACACAATGCTGCAAATGGCACAAGCATTAGCCAGATTAAGGTTGATGAAAGTGGTGCAGACGATGAAGCGAAGAGCTTTACATTCACAAGCGGACAGAAGGATGGAGATTCCAAGATTTCCTTCACAGGCACTGCAAACAGCGTATTAGGTCAGACAGTAGGAACAGGTGCAGTTGAAACTGTTGATCCTGTGTCAAGCCTTAAATTCAGCGCGGCTGATGCAGTTGGTTCCTTCACAATGAAGTTGGATGATCAGACTTTAGATGTAACTACGGCTGGTTTATCAAGTTCTTCAACCGTTGCCGATGTTGAAACTGCATTGCAGTCTGCAATTGATACAGCGTTAGCAAACTATGACACTGCAAACAAATTAACTGGTGACGATGCAGTTGCTGGTAAAATCAAAGTTAAGGTAAACTCCGACGGTGCTTTGGAATTTACAAACACAACAGATAAGAAGTTGAGCTTTGAAGATAAAGAAGATGGCGAAGTTGCGAAAACTTTGGGTATTTCCACAGAGGGTAAATCTCTTGGAAGTGGTGGCTTAACCTTGCAGGTAGGCGATACTAGCGAGAGCTATCAGAAGGTTACAGTAAGCGTTGATGATATGAGTGCTAAATCCTTGGGTATTGAAGGCATTTCCGTTGCAACCCAGACAGGCGCTTCCTCAGCGATTGACAAAATCAAAGCTGCAATCAACACTGTTTCTTCCACTCGTGGTGACTTGGGTGCTGTTCAGAACCGTTTGGAGCACACAATCAGCAACTTGGGTGTTGCAACAGAAAACATGACAGCTGCTGAAAGCCGTATTCGTGACGTTGATATGGCAGAAGAGATGATGGAATTCACAAAGAATAACATCCTCACTCAGGCTTCTCAGGCAATGCTTGCTCAGGCTAACCAGTTGCCTCAGGGCGTATTGCAGTTATTGCAGTAAGCTTTTAAAGCGATATTGTATTAATATAATTTTAAAAGTCCATACCTTTCGGTATGGGCTTTTTCTTTTTTAACAATAATTAATTCGAAAAAGCTATTGTTTTTTTATTGATGCAGTTCTATAGAATAAAGTGAAATGATATTAATCGTTTCATGGATGAATATGGGGTGCCTTTTGGTGCTTGATGAGATACTTTATATCTAAAAAACAATGGATACAAAGGTCTTCCTTATTGACTTTTGTTGAATAAAATGCTAAAATCAATGGTAACATATTACATAATTAATAAATTTTCATTAAATTTATTGGTAAATTTTGTTATAAAATGCAGTTGTAAAATTGATATTTACAAGTATTCTAGTCGGTTTTTTAATAAACGACTAATTACTAATATGAATGGATTCGGGAGTTGTTATAAAAAACCAAGGAGGATATTGCGGTGTATTTAACGAAGAATGTCCTTATTATTGATGATAATAAAATGAACAGACAAATGCTGTCGCTCATTTTATGCGGTCAATATGAAATACTAGATGCTGAAAATGGTAAAGCAGGCCTTGAAATTTTACATAATTTATATGCAAGCATTTCTGTTATTCTGCTTGACTTAATTATGCCTGTTATGAATGGGTATGAGGTATTAGCAGAGATTCGCAGGGATGCTTTTTTGCGAAATATTCCTGTGATTGCTATTTCTCAAGACGAGGAGCTGGACGCAGCAGCGAAAGCAAAAGCGTTGTCTTTTGGCGTGCAGGATTTTATTCAAATGGGAAGCTTGCCGGAGGAGATAAAACAGAGGGTAGAAAATGCCATTATGTTAAGAAAAACGGCAAATATCATGGGTTTAGTTCAAAGGGATTCCCTCACAGGGTTAAGTTCGGAAAAATATTTTTATAACTTGGTTGAGGAACTTCTGGAAAAAAATCCTGAAAAAAAATATGATATTATTTGTAGTGATATTGAACGATTTAAATTGGTTAACGAATTATATGGTGTCGATGAGGGCGATGCGCTTCTGAAATATGTTGCACAGATGATTCGGGATAAAATTCAAGGGACAGGAATTTGCGGCAGACTAAACGGTGATATTTTTGCTGCGCTTGTAGAACATCGTGAGGAATATGAGGAACAGAACTTCTTGGAAAGCGTTGAATATATCAATCAATTTAATGAGAGTTTGCATAGTGTCATTAAATTTGGCATATACGCAATAGAAGACAGAACTTTGCCGGTTAGCATTATGTGCACCCGTGCATGTCTTGCCTTAGCGTCCATCAAAGGGAAATATGGTACTTATTTTTCCTATTTTAACGATGAAATTCGACAAAAACTTTTGGACGAGCAATTTATTTTATCAAACATGAAAAACTCTTTATTGAATAAGGAGTTTGTAGTTTATTTTCAACCAAAGTATGATTTAATGAGCGAAAAAATATGCAGTGCAGAGGCATTGGTTCGATGGGTACATCCGGAAAAAGGAATTATCATGCCGAATCGGTTTATAAAAGTTTTTGAAGACAATGGGTTTATTACCGAATTGGATATTTATGTATTGGAAGAATCCTGCAAATGGATTCGTTCTTGGATAGATAGGGGCAAACCCCCCATTCCTGTATCTGTTAATGTGTCAAGGGCTGATATTTATAATCCTGACATTGACAAAATCTTGCTTTCTATGCTTAAAAAGTATGGATTAAGTCCAAATCATATTTATATTGAAATAACAGAAAGCGCATATACAGAGAATGCAGAACAAATGCTTGCGGTAATTAAACGGCTAAAAGATTTAGGGTTTACCGTTGAAATGGATGATTTTGGAAGCGGGTATTCCTCGCTGAATATGTTATCTGAAATTCCTATTGATGTTTTGAAATTAGATATGCGATTTGTGCAAAATCAAGACAGCTCAAGGAACAAAAGAGATATTATGAGCTTTGTCATCAGTCTTGCAAAATGGATGAATTTAACGGTGATTGCCGAGGGCGTTGAAAACGAAGATCAAGTGAATTTGCTAAAAAGTCTAGGGTGTCATCGGGTACAGGGGTTTTTCTTTTCTAAACCACTGCCACTAAATATCTTCGAGGAATTAGTTCATAAAGTTAATGTAAATAATGTGGATTCTGTTGCGGAAGCACCAACAGCTTATGATGAGAATATTTTAAGATTGGATGCAGGGAAACAATCCATGTTAATTCTTGATGCTGATTCTGAGGAGTTCGCGCCGTTTCAAAGGGTGTTTAAGCAGAAATTTGCAATATTACAGGCAAAAACAATTCAAGAAGCTGAGAATTATATTCATAAGAAAAAGTCAAATATTTCTCTTCTGATTTTTTCTGTTACAAAAGATATTACAATGGAGCTTATTTCATGTATTATTCATTTATGTAAGCAATATGACATCCCTGTGATTACGATACATTCATCTATGGAACTGGTAAGTCAAGTGGTTTCCCTTGGTGTATTTGATTGTATTTTTAAGCCATATGTAATAGAAACACTTGAAAATACCGTAGATAATACCTTGTGTCGAAAGCAATGTATTCATCTTCAAAAAGAGATGCAGTTTAATGATGCAATTATTGAAATGAAACAACGGGCAGAGGTTGATTCTTTATCAGGACTTCTAAATCGTTCCGAATTAAAAATAAGAATACAAGATTTTTACAATCAAGAGCATAACAAGTCGGCGGTTTTTATTCTAATTGATATTGATCATTTTAAATCGATAAACATTGCATTAGGATATGGTCTTGGTGATAAAATTCTATGTGCCGTTGGAAAAATGTTAGAAACTATTTTTGTGGAAACAAATTATATTAGCAGAATAAACAGCGATTTATTTGCAGTTTTCATGCCGTTTAAAATTGAGCGGAAAATATTAGAACAAAAACTTGAAAAAGTTTGTCATGCCATTGCATATGATAATTCAAATTTAAATCTTACCCTGACTTGCTCGGCGGGTGTTTGTTTTTCACCTGAATATGCAACAAGCGTTGAAGATTTGTATAATCATGCGAATATTGCGCTTTCCAATGCGAGGGTAAGTCAAAAAAACCGGTTTCTTTTTTACGATGGTGATATGAGGGATCCCATAGATAGGAAGCATCAACAGCAGACATTGATTTATTTTGAGGATGTTTCGGACGGCATTCTAATCTGTGATGCGTTTACTGGTGAGATTATTTTTATTAACGATGAGGCCTGCAAAATCTTTAATATTACAAAAAATAGCCGCATTGGAACAAATTGTTATCAGTTTTTGGAGGAGAAAATTGAAGAATTTAATTTTTGTTTCCAAGATGAAAACCGTTTAACTGCTTTTTATGAGGCAGATATAACTTTAGAAGGTGCTAATACAAAGCTTCATTTGAAAGCGAAAATTGGAGAGTTGAATGGGAAAAAAGTTAAAATTCATTATTTTCAAAGTATCAAAAATACATAAAAGGGTGACGGACAATTTTTGTGATAGCCTGAGCTACTAATCCAAGGCTTCTCTGGCGCTCCAAACTGCTCAAATTTCCAAATGATCATTTCATTCTGGCCTCGTTGGTACCGAACAAGGTACTTATTGGGGCTATCTTTTGCACGATTGTTAAGATCAGAGTTTGGAAATTTTTAGTTTAACTCCTTTTCTACAACAATGTTTTTGATAAGGGGGTGCGGACGATTTCTTGGACAGTTTAAGCAGCTAATCCAAGGCTTCGTCGGTACTCTAAGGGACTCAAATTTCCAAGTGATGTTTTAATT
>RZZU01000077.1 GCA_009929735.1 Clostridia bacterium
AAAAATGGGTCGGATTCGCACATACACGCTGGCACGTAATCCGTGGGGGCAAATGTCGGATTTGCACAAAAGCGCAGGGCAAAATGAAAATGCCATGCTAGCCTGAATGCGAATGATAATGAGATTGATTCGCATTTGAGAAGTTGAATGCGAATGATAATGATTCGCATTTAAGAAAGGGAATGAGAGCTATTCAAGAAGTGAAATGATTCTCATTTAAAAAGTGGAATGATTCTCAGTTAGATAGTGGAATGCAAATGATAATGATTCTCATTTAAGAATGGAAGTGAGAAACACTGTTATTTAAGTTATCCACAGACTTATTAACAGCACGATTTGACTTGACAGAATCCTAGCCATTTTGAGGCGTTATTAACAGACTTATCCACAGCTTATCCTACTGTATAAATATACAGTATTCCTATGTAGTGAATAATTCTAATATACCGCTAAAACGTCCTAGATCGCATTCTAACGCGTTTAATTTTGATGGGGATACTAAAACAAGGGGGGATTTAACTGGAGGCGTGAAAAACGGGGAGCAGATCCCCGCTTGTTGTCAGTCCGGTAATTGATGCGTGATCTTCTCATCTTTCCCATAGGAATCTACCAAATGCTTATAATAACCATCGTGATCATAAATCACTTTATCATACTCGCCCCGCTAGACCGCTTGCCGGTTTTCTGGCGTATCAGGCACAAAGAAAGTGTCAACGGTAACAGTAGTTTTAGTTACAATAATTTTATTACTCATAATAACCCCTAGTAAATATATTTTTGCCAATAGCGGCGAACGTTATCGCCACCAGCGGAATCATTTGCAGCCTCAACATTACCCGCGAAAATATATAATTTCATAGTGCCTTTGCTCCTAGAATGAGAATGATTATTATTAACATTGTGAAGCCATTACCAAATCGTAAACGCTGGAAATGTTTCCCAGCGGTATTATTAGATTTGTGACTTTGTGTTTTACGCCACCAGCTATTCACGGTAGACGCTCCAACCGTCTAGCTTCCACTCCTCACCCTTGCGAATATTGAAAAACCACTCATTAAAATTGTACCCATCTTCCGACATGATCACGCCGTTTTCTTTCATGTACAAAAATTCATCGCTAGTAAAATATTGATTACTAACTTTGAAACCTTGTTTCATTTTTTCTAACGCTTCATCTTTAGTCATTGCGCCACCTTAGAATGATTATCAATATTATATAGTTAGTTACTTGTATTCTAGCTCGAAAATACCATCACCATATAATTTGATTAGATCAATTAAATAAAACGCTGTGCCAGTATTGTTATTTCTTCTAATAAATCTATGATGCGAGTCCTTAAATACTTTGAATATATCCCCCGTTTTACCTATGCCCCATAAATCTTGCTTTAATTTTACCTGTTTAACCTCTAGCAACATAGTCCAAGTAATTTCATTCATTGCGCCACCTTTCTGAAAGCTGTTTCAATACTTTCCGCAGTTGACTGAATATATGCGCCCTTCATGATCAGGCGCTCAGTGTATACCTTGCGAAAAATATTAATAAAATCATCTTCATTTTCTGCAATTAATGCCTCACCCATGACCTGAATATCACAAGATGCGAAAGTCAAAAATTGAAACGCTAGTTCACGGGCAACGACCGCATTAATCTTATAATGCGCCTTTCCCTCGTAAATATTAATGACGCCATTATATTCAGGCGAAAGCTGATTCAAGTAATTTGCTAGCAATGCCGGACGGCAATTAGTAATAAAGCGATTGCCCTCATAAATTACCATTTTATAATACTCCACGAAACGCAGCGTAAAAGGTGGCAAAATGTTTAACCGTTTCGGCTACCAAATTGCCGCGCTTGTCAAATTTCTTTTCTGTAACACGGAAAGCGTTTTTGTTGCGTGCTACATATTCGATTTTACAATCTGGACGCTCGAACGTGTTAACATCCACCAGCTTAAAGCCTTTCGAACGTGCAAGAGAAACGTTGCGGATCATTTTTCTTCACCTTTATTCATGCAGCCCAGCAGATAAGAAAAAACAGCGATACCTGCGCCAATAATAACGGCGTGAACATCGAAAGCTATTGCAAAAAGGGATAAAATAGCGCCCAAGATACCCGCCAGAATTGACCGAAAAATAACCATTTGTAATACTCCTCTAGTTAGTGGGGCGAAAATAACGCCCCGTTATTAGTTACATTAAAACGATTTTGGCGACTTGTTTTTTGGTGCAATGTTCAGCTTTCAGGGTATCCAGTAAAAAGCCAGCCGTTTGCTGATCAATTTGATCATTATCATAAAGCGCCTGAATGGTAGTGTAAGTTTTAGCAATCCCAAATTCAGAAACCATAACGCTAACAATAGCGGGAACGGATACCCATTCCATACCATTAAAAATTGCAGAAGATGATGAATGTACCATTTTAAGCCTCCAAATTTTTGGGAAAATTTTCAATCCACCGTTTTGGTGTAAAGGCATTATAACAAAAAAGGCCACCATAAAAGGCGACCTTTACAAAACTTTACATTAGGTTAGCTATTACTCGTTTTCGGTGTTAGTGGTAAAAGTAGAAATATCAATACCTTTTACCATTTCTAGCATTGCCGCGCGTTTACTTATTTAATGCCGTAGGAGGCTTAAAGCTGGCTTTACTTTAGTATTACCCTACAGCGTTTTGCTCGTTAGAAAGCGATTTAGGCCGCCTAAAATTGATTGCAGTTGTTAACACTACCTTTCTACCCTGTATATTTATACAGTAGGATAACCTGTGGATAGGTCTGTGGATAAGTCCCCATATCGCCGCCTATCGTGTCAAATCATTTTGTGCTGTTAATAAACTTGTGGATAACTTAAATGATAGTGATTCTCACTTAGGTCGATAGTTTCTTATATTTATTATTTCTTATTAATTTATATGTATATTATATAATATGAAATAGTTAGTTGGCTAATGAGATTTTCCATGATTATGAGTCTGCTAACTATTTCGGCTGTTACAACCTACCAGCGTGATTA
>RZZU01000018.1 GCA_009929735.1 Clostridia bacterium
TAATTTCCTCCTAATCTATGGACAATTATAGCGCAAAAATAGACCCCATAAAAGAAGCAGTTATTTTTTAACTGTCCATCTTATAGGGTCCATTTTATACAAAATATGCGTTCTTTTTTTAAATTTTTAAACGCTCCTGCTTCATTAGCTGGGTTTTAAAATTTAGTTATTTTACAAAATAATGAACCTTTTTACAAATTTGATTGTGTGTACTATAATAGATACAAAATCCTCAAGTGTATTAGCACATCAAATGATTCATTTAGAAGAAGTGAACATGGAAAGAAGACTTTTTTAAGCATTCCTAAAGTGAAAATAGACAAAATAGATAAAAATGTGTTTGACACAGGGAAAAATGTTTTTCGAAAAAAGACAAATTTATATTGACAGCTCCTCTTTTCCTGCGTACAATCTTAATATCGGTCATATTTTGACAATGCAGTGAAAAGCAATATATGTTAAATGGAGGAAAACAACATGAATTACAACATTCGTAAAGCTGCCCTTTTGGGAATGGGAACTGTTGGCGGCGGAGTATATAAAATTTTAGAAAAACAAAAAGCTGATTTAATTTATAAAATCGGCAGCGATTTGGAGATTGCAAAAATATTGGTTCGTAATAAAGAAAAATATGCGGATAAGGTTGCACCTGAAAAGCTGACGGATCAGTGGAGTGAAATTATAAATGATGATAGCATTGATATTATCGTTGAGGTAATGGGTGGCATTGAGCCTGCGGGGACGTATATAAAAGAAGCATTGCAAAAAGGTAAGCACGTTGTGACTGCCAACAAAGATTTAATTGCTGTACAGGGGCACGAGCTTATGGAAATTGCGAAGGAAAACCATTGTGATTTGCTGTTTGAAGCGGCTGTTGCAGGGGGGATTCCCATTATTAGGCCATTAAAGCAGTGCTTGGCAGGAAACGAAATTACTGAAGTAATGGGAATCATTAACGGTACAACTAATTTTATTTTGACAAAAATGAGCGAAGATGGCATGGATTTTGCCGATGCTTTGCAATTGGCAACCGATTTGGGCTATGCAGAGGCTGACCCGACGGCGGATATTGAGGGGCATGATGCAGGCAGAAAGCTGGCAATTTTGGCATCCCTTGCTTTTTATTCTCCTGTAACCTTTCATGATGTATATACCGAGGGGATTTCTAAAATCTCTGCAAAGGATATTCGTTATGCCCATGAGCTTGGCTGTGAAATTAAGTTATTAGGCATTGCAAAAAATACGGAGGACGGCATTGAAGTAAAGGTACATCCTACCATGATTCCTACAAATCACCCCTTGGCTTCGGTAAACGATTCTTATAATGCAGTATTTGTCCATGGCGATGCAGTGGGTGATGTTATGTTTTACGGGCGTGGCGCAGGGGAATTGCCTACAGGCAGTGCGGTTGTTGGTGATATTTTAGACGTTGCTAGAAATATGCAGTTTCATTGCACCGGCCGAATTGGCGGCAGCAGCTACAAGAATATCCCCGTAAAAGACATCAGAGAAACCAAAAGCAGCTACTATGTGCGTATGAAGCTGGAGGACAGAGCGGGAACATTAGCAGCTTTGGCGGGTGTGTTTGGCAGTAATGATGTCAGCATATCCATGTTGCTACAAAAAACGAAGCAGGGAAAAACTGCCGATATTGTCATTGTTACCTATGATGTTTTGGAAAAGCAATTTATGGATTCTATTTCTATCATTTCCAATATGACAATGGTAGCGGAAATATCCTCCATTATTCGTGTGTATCACTAAAAAGAGGAAAAGGGAAAGACCGTATCAATGACAGACAGTATCAGTGAGAAAAGGGCAGTGTTTCGTTCATATTCCATGAATCATGCCCATACTGCTTTTACGCCATTGCTTTCTGTGTGGCTGCCAAAAACCACGAAGGGAAGATGACGTAATAATAAATAAAGAAATCCATATTGAATGAAAAGAATGGAGAGTCGAAGAAGCTCGAACTCTGCCATTCTTTTTTTGTTTATTTTCAGTAAATTTGACAGATTTCGCAATGAAACGTGCCTATAATTTGTTTCAGGAGGGAAAGAATGGAGGCTTCAATTTACATAGATGTATTATTCTTTTGGGAATGGATTATGGATTTCTTTCTGCTGTGGGCAGCAGGAAGAATCAGTGGCTTTCAAGCCAAAAAATGGCGTCTTGTTTTAGGGGCATTATTGTCTGCTTTATGTCACTGCCTGTTGCTGGTTTTCTATTTTCCAAGCAATGGCGGGATTTTTCTGTCCTTTGCGCTGCTAATTCTCGGGCTATCGGCGGCATATTTACCTAAAAGCTTGAAAAATTTTGTACGCCTTTTTTTTACAGCATTATTTGCGTCTTTTTTGCTGGGAGGTGGCTTGAACGTATTGTTTACGGCTACGCAAGCACAAAAAATTTTAGGAAATGGGTTGATATTAAGACAAAAATTTTTCCCGTGGCAATATTTGATTTGGGGGATTGCTGTTAGCTATCTATTACTGAAAATAAGCGCAAAATGGATAGAAGCACATATCAGACGACGACGGGATTTCTGTACTGTTTACATTCGTAAAAATTACAAATGGGCAGAAGGACGTGTGTTAATTGATACAGGGAATGGTCTGAAAAGAGACGGTAAGGGCGTTATTGTAATGGAAATTGGGACGGTGCTGCCTTTGTTTTCTGCCGAAGAAGGAGAAAAGCTGATGAACGGGGAAAGGGATGCTCTTGTTCCTATGAATTATACCAGCTTAGGGAATCCTGAAGGTGCATTATGGGGCTTTGTTGCTGAGGAATGCCGCATTTGCTATGGGGAAAGAACTATAGGCTATAAAGGGCTGTACATAGGTATTTCCTTTGATTTTTTTACAGGGGCATATGAAGGCTTAATGCCCCCTTGCTTGCTGGAGGAGGAGGATATATGAAACACTGGAAATACTTGCTGTTTTTACTGAAATATCATACAGGATTGTTTTTGCGTAAATTACGAAGAAAAGGTCAAGAGGTTTTTTACATCGGCGGCAGCGATGTTTTTCCGCCCCCCCTTAAGCCTGATGAAGAAGCTGTTTTATTAGATCAGCTTGGCGGGGAGGATGAGATAAGGGTAAAATCTGTTTTAATTGAACGCAATTTGCGTCTGGTTGTTTACATTGCACGAAAATTTGAGAACACAGGCGTGAATGTAGAGGACTTGATTTCCATTGGAACCATTGGGTTAATCAAAGCCATTAATACCTTTAATCCTGAAAAAAAAATAAAACTCGCTACCTATGCCTCAAGATGTATTGAAAATGAAATTTTAATGTATTTGAGGCGAAACAGCAAAACAAAGTCAGAGGTTTCTATTGACGAGCCTTTGAATGTTGATTGGGAGGGAAATGAACTTTTGCTCTCTGATATTCTTGGCACAGAAGGCGATGTCATTTACAAGAATATTGAAGAAGAGGTGGATCGGGAGTTATTAAATAACGCTATGGGTAAGCTTTCGTGCAGAGAAAGAAAGATTGTGGAAATGCGCTTTGGAATTTTGCCTGAAACAGCGGAAAAAACGCAAAAAGAGGTGGCGGATCTTTTGGGTATTTCTCAATCCTATATTTCAAGATTGGAAAAAAAGATCATTGGTCGACTGAAAAAAGAAATTAATAAAATGATGTGAGGTTATTTTATTGCGTAAAATAATAAGGGCATTGATACCCTTGCAGAAAAAATAAGGCACGCTTCGAAAAAAAGGAGAGTGCCTTATTTTATTGAGAAAGCTGCTTTTTATGAGGAAGAGTTTGATGAATGAAGGGATTTTAGAATATATTATTTTGTAAAACTTGCTTTTTGAAAAAAGTCTAAATTCATAAATTTGTACCACCGATTTTGTGTGATACAATCAAATTTTTCGTTGTATATTTAAAAAACTTGAAACATAAGTGTTTTGAAACTGATTACGAATTATGAAAACTTAAAAATTGATATAAGTTATGTGGACAGTCACGAAAGAGCAAAATTAATTTTTCTAACTCTGCGTTCTTGCATTTTGCAAGGAGAGCCTATGTCAATGAAGCACCCTTCCAAAGAAGAAGGGTGCTTCATTTTATACATCCTGATAGTGCAGGGGCTCATAATCAGAATTTTGCGTTTTTCCATGGCCGCTATCAACAAATTGCTGTTCTCTGCCGTGTTGCTGACGCTTAATGCAATGGGTGCTATAGCGAACTTCCTGTAATTGGGAGGTTCCTTCTGTAAACTCTAATGCGCGCAAATTTTCTCCCTCCTTTCTTTTATACTATGCCCAGAGAAAAAATGATTAAGCAAAAATAAATGAATTGATCCGTTAATATAATTCGCCAGGGAAAAATATCAGCAGGTAAAAAATTTCTTGTTCGTAAATTTTATGATATAATAATAATAATCAAAACGAAGAAGCGCATCAGCTTCTGTTTATTTGGGTGCGAAAAAGCTTTCTTGTGTTATTTAATTCGTTTCCGTAATATCGTTTCATTACTTATATTGGTACTAATTTTTTATTAAATGGTAACTTATTTTGAAATTATGGTTTAAGCGATTGAAGCTATGCAGTAAATGCTTTTGCTTTTTCAAGGCTTATGATAACAAAGAATAAGTTTAGTATATGCTTTTTGGTTGATTTTATTTCATACTTAAGAGAAAGGTGATTACAACATGAAGCAAAGCATTAATTTTGAAGGCATTGCCAAAGAATTTTTAGAATCCTTGGGGGTTGTTGTTATCATTGATACGGAAAGCCGTATTATTTATATGACGGAGAAATATGCGGAATTGTTCGATATTTCGAAGCCTTATCCCATCGGAAGGCGGTTGTATGAATATGTGCCGAGTGAAAGCTTAAGTGCGGTAATCCATACAGGAAAAGAGAGTGTTGAGGAATTTTTTGAGCATGACGGAAAGACAATGGTGATTAACCGCTTGCTGATCCGCAAAGGTGACGAGGTTTTGGGCGGAGCCGCCTTTACTTCCACCAGCAGCCGTTTATCCTTAAAGCAGCTAGAGAGTAAAATGAGTTTTTTAAATAAGCAGGTGCAGTTTTACAGGGATAATTATTTTGAAAATACTGGTACTAAATTTAATATAGATCAAATTATTACGCAGGATCATGAGCTGAAGAATTTAATTGCTTTTACCAAAAAGGCGGCGAAAACACGCTCTGCAATTTTAATTTATGGAGAAAGTGGAACCGGAAAAGAGCTTTTTGCCCATTCGATACACAACTTAAGTATGCGAGTAAAGATGCCGTTTGTGATTCTCAACTGTGCGGCAATCCCTGAAAATCTTTTGGAATCTGAGCTTTTTGGCTATGCTGAGGGGGCATTTACCGGTGCATTAAAGGGTGGAAAAAAAGGGAAAATTGAGCAAGCAGATGGGGGAACACTGCTTTTGGATGAGATCAATTCCATGCCCTTGCAATTACAGGCAAAGCTACTGCGTGTCGTTCAGGAAAAAGAAATTCAGGTGATCGGCGGTAAAAACAAGGTGATTGATGTAAGGTTTGTTTTTACCACAAATCAGGATTTAGCCGAAATGGTAAAAGAAGGAAAGTTCCGTGAGGATTTATATTATCGCATCAATGTTGTTGAGCTGCGCATCCCGCCTTTGCGTCAAAGAATGGGAGATATCCCACCTTTGGTCAATCATTTTATTGAAAAGCTGAACGAGGAGTTAGGCTCTCATATTACAGGTGTTGATAAAAAAGCTTTGGAGCTGTTGGAGAGCTATCAGTGGCCGGGGAATGTCCGTGAATTGGAGAATATGATTGAAAGAGCATTCAACTATACCAATTCAGGAGAATTATCGTTGGAAGATTTTGAACGTTTGCGGCTAAAGATTAGTATATCGGAAAATACGCTTGAGAATAATTTTACCCTTCGTGCCGCAAGGGAGGATGCTGAAAAGCTGGCAATTTTAAGGGCTTTGAAGCAAACAAAAGGGAATAAAAAGAAAGCTGCCGATTTGTTGGATATAGATAGAAGTATTCTCTATGATAAAATGAAAAGGTTTCATTTGAGGTAAGGGGAATTAGAAGTGTAGTTTTTATACGACACTTTTTTGCTCGTTTGAAAAAAATAGATAATAAAATCCTTTGTATTTGCGTTAAAACAATGTAAAAAGCACAAAAATATAATACAAGAAATACAAGTTTAATAAAAGTGTAGGATAAAAACAACATGTGTTGAAGTTATCCTACACTTTTTTGCTTTTTTTCTCTGTTTTTTGAAAAGCATTTCATTAGACAAAAAGTATATTATTTTCGAAAAGGCTAATTTATAAGCACGGTGGAGTCAAAAAACAAAAGGAATTATCATTATAAAATAATTTGGCATGGTATTTGCTTTATTCATTGTATATCAGTAAAAATTCATTTTGCTCAATAATTAGGAGGTCTTTTATATGGCTTATACAAAGGAATTCATAACAGATTTGTACAAAAATTTATTGTACACCAGATTATCTGAAGAAAAATTGGTAGCAATCTACAAAGAGGGTAGAGTGCCCGGTCATATTCATAGCGGTGTTGGTCAGGAGGCAACCCATGTAGGTACGCTTTTCACAAGAAAAGAGGGAGATTATTTTAAGCTGGCACATCGTGTGGTTAGCATTTCCCACGTTTTGGGGGTTCCTTTTAACAATATATATTCTGAAATTTTAGGCAGACAGGATGGAAACTCCCGTGGTGGCGGCGGTGTCAACCATATTGCGGATTTCAGTAAGGGTGTTTTGGGCATGAGTGGTACTTTGGGCTGCGATATGGCTTTTGCGGCAGGAGCTGCTTATAAATTAAAGCTGGAGAATAAGGGGAATATTGTATATTGCTATTATGGCGATGGTACCTCCAATCGTGGTCCTGTGCATGAAGCAATGAACTGGGCAGCAGCTTGGAAATTACCTGTTTTGTTTGTTTTGGACAACAATCAGTGGGCGATTTCCACCTGTATTTATGAATCTACGGCGGTGGAAAACCCCGGTGCAGACCGTGCGCCAGCGTATGGCATGGTTTCTAAGGTAGTAGATGGTACAGACGTTTTAGCGGTATATGAGGCTGCAAAGGAATTGTCTGAATACGTTCGTGCAGGCAATGGACCTGCAATTTTGGAAGCAAAGACCTACCGTTGGAGAGGGCACTTTGAAGGGGATCAATGCAAATACCGTGACCCTGCAATTACAGAAAAGTGGCAGAAAAAGAGAAACTGTGTGAAAAGAATGGAAAACTATATGCAGGAAAACGATTTTATCACGGAGGATGAAATCAAAACAATGTATGGAGAGATTGATGCCGAGTTAAACGCAGCGGTAGAATTTGCTGAAGCATCTCCAAGAGCGACAGCAGAAGATCTGTTCAAAAATATTTTTGCTTAAATTCGAAGGATAAAATCTAAGGAGGTTTTTATTTATGCACGTAACATATGGTCAGGCAATTGCAGATGCCTTAAGAGAAGAAATGGAACAGGATGAAAAGGTTGTTGTGTTTGGTGAGGACGTTGCCCAGCACGGCGGTATTTTTGGAATTACAAGAGGCTTATATGAACTTTTTGGCGAGGATAGAGTGAAAAATACACCGATTTCTGAAACCTCTATTATTGGTGTTGGCGCAGGTGCGGCGCTGGTAGGCTTAAGACCTTGTATTGAATTGATGTACTCGGATTTCTTATTGGTAGCGTTTAGTGAAATTTATCATTGCATTGCGAAGTGGAGATTTATGCACGGCGACCAGTATAAAATTCCTATGGTCATTCGTGCGGCGGCAGGCTCTGCATTTGGTGCGGGCGCAGAGCACTCCAACTGCGTGGAAAGTTTGTTTATGCACACACCTGGTTTAATTATTATCAGCCCTGCAACAGCGGCAGATGCAAAGGGACTTTTAAAGAGCGCAATTCGTTCCGATAACCCGGTTTTATTTTTTGAACATAAGCAGTTATATCAGGTAAAGGAAGACATCCCTGAGGGTGAATACACAATTCCCATTGGTGTTGCGGATATCAAAAGAGAGGGTACAGACGTTACCATTATTGCCATGGGGTTAATGGTGAAAAAAGCTTTGGAAGCGGCAGAAAAATTGGCGGCGGAAGGCATCAGCGCAGAGGTTTTGGACCCCAGAACCATTGCACCTTTGGATAAGGAAGCAATTCGCAAATCTGTTGAGAAAACCCATAGAGCAATTGTTGTGGAAGAAGGAAACAAAACAAGCGGCATTGGAGCAGAAATTGCAGCGATGATGCAAGAAGAAATGTATGATGAATTAGACGGCCCTGTTTTGAGAGTTGCGGCGTTAGATGTTCCTTTACCCTACGACGTAGCACTTGAATTGCTTTGCATTCCAAATGCAGACAAAATTGTGGAAGCGGTAAAGGCTTTGTTCTGATTTTGATTACAGGAAAAAATCCAAAGAATAGGAGGAAACTGTAATCCCTTAGGGGTTACGGATAAAACATATGAGCGTTGAATTAGTAATGCCCAAGGCTGGGTTAACCATGATTGAAGGCACAATTTCCGCTTGGAAGGTGGAAGACGGTGCAACTGTAAAAAAAGGCGATGTGGTTATGGAGTTTGAAAACGAAAAAACTACAATGGAATGTGAAGCAAATGCAGACGGTATTTTAGCGATTGCGGCACAGGCAGGTGAGGTGGTAAAGGTGGGCGAACCGATTGCTTTGATTGCCCAAAGCAAGGAAGAATATGCAAGCTTGAAAAATGGGGATACTGCTCCAAAGGCGGCAGAACAGGCGGCTCCTGCTACTGCATCCGTTGATGCGGCAGAGGTTGTAATGCCCAAGGCTGGGTTAACCATGATTGAAGGTGTTGTTGGCGAGTGGAAGGCCGTAGATGGTGAGAATGTAAAAAAAGGCCAGGCGATTTTCGATTTTGAAAACGAGAAAACTACGATGGAATGTGAAGCAACGACTGACGGTTTTTTGCATCGGGTTGCAAAAACAGGTGATGCCGTAAAGGTTGGACATACGGTTGCTTATATTGCCCCTACAAAAGAAGCGTATGAAGCCTTGGTAAAGGGCAATGCTCCAGCAAGTCAGCCAATGTGTGCAAATGAATGCGAGGTTTGCCATAAATCGGTAGCGTTATCGATGGCAGCGACTGCGCCGCAAGGCGTAAATGCTGTGGCAAAGGACGGACATATCCGCGCAACTGGCTTGGCAAGAAATATTGCGAAAAGCGCAGGCATAGAGATGGCTATGGTTGGAGGCACGGGCCCCAACGGAAGAATTACTGCAAAAGATATTTATTCCTATTTAGAAGCAGTGAAGGCTGCATCTGTATCCGCACCTGAAGTGAAGACCGTACAGGCAACAGGCGAAGTGGTCAAGACGCTCTTAAGTGGACGCAGAAAATCCATTGCAAAGAATATGAGAAAGTGCTTTGAAACAATGGCACCTTTGACGGTATTTGCGGAAATTGATGTAACGGATTTATTGGCAATGCGTCAGAAATATGTTGAAAAAGCAGATGTTTTGGGCTGTAAAATTTCTGTAAACGATATGCTGATGCTTGCAACCGTGAAAATGTTGAAAAAACACCCCTTGCTGAACTCCACCTTTGATGGTGAAACAATAAGCACATATCCTTATGTAAATTTGGGTATGGCGGTAGGCCTTGCCGAGGGCTTGGTAGTTCCTGTACTAAAGAATGCGGATCAGTATTCCTTGCTGGAAATGAGCAAGGGCTTGCGTGATCTTGCGTTAAGAGCAAAAGATGACACACTGGCAGGAGGGGAACAATCGGGTGCAACCTTTACGGTTACGAATGTTGGTATGTTCCATATCGACTTTGGCACTCCGGTTATTTCTCCTCCGCAGGTGGGAATTCTTGGTTTCGGCACAGCAAAGAAAAAATTAGTGGAATATAAAGACGAATTCTGCCCCAGAACAATGATGCATTTGATGTTGACCTTTGACCACAGAGTGTTCGATGGCAGAGAAGCAGGCGAAGTTTTGGGAGATATGAAAGTGCTTTTGGAAAATCCTGAATTAATTTTTGTATAAAATAAAGGAGGAAACGGCGTGGCTCTATTTGAAAACAATGGAGCCGCCCGATCAATCATTATGGCGAAAAATTTGAGTGTAATTGTAATTGGAGGCGGCCCTGGCGGCTATGTTGCGGCAATTCGTGCGGCACAGCTGGGCGCAGATGTTACTTTAATAGAAAAAAATAAGCTTGGGGGAACTTGCCTAAATGTTGGATGTATTCCTACAAAGGCATTGCTTCATGCGGCAGAGATTATGGAAGAAATAAACCATGCCTCAGAATACGGCATCAGGGTAAAGGCAGAGGGGTATGACTGGAAACAGGTTCTGGCAAAAAAAGGTGCCATTGTAAATCAGCTTGTGAGCGGCGTAACTGGCTTATTAAAGGCAAACAAGGTAAAGGTTATTGAGGGTGAAGCTTTCTTTACAGGGGCAAAAGCTCTTTCTGTAAAGAAAAAGGATGGAAAAACGGAGGCATTGACGGCGGATAAAATTATCATTGCCGCAGGCTCAGTCCCTGCAATTCCGCCCATTCCAGGCGTTGAAGGGAACCCTGCCTGCATCGATTCGACGGCAGCTCTTTCCCTGGAAAATCCGCCGAAAAGCCTTTTGGTCATCGGCGGCGGTGTGATCGGCATGGAATTGGCAACAGCCTACCATGCTTTTGGCACAAAGGTCACGATTGTTGAGGCTATGCCAAAGCTGCTTCCGATGATGGATGGCGAATTAACTGCCATGCTTCGTGGGTTGATGGAGAAAAAAGGCATTGAAATACTGACGGAGGCAAAGGTTCTTTCTGTGGGGAAATCCGGTGCACAAGCAGAGGTTCAAGTAGATATTAAGGGTATGAAAAAAGCTTTTCAAGCTGAGAAGGTTCTGGTTGCCGTGGGGAGAAGAACGGATACTGCGGCGTTACAGCTGGATAAAGCGGGCATCCGAAATGACAGGGGCAAAATTCAAGTGAATGAATTTATGGAGACCAGCGTAAAGGATGTTTATGCAATCGGCGATTGCTTGGGGCAAATTATGCTTGCGCATATTGCGTCTGTCCAGGGCGAGCTGGCGGCTGAAAATGCCTTGGGACATAAAGCAGGCTTTGACAGCAAAACAAACCCTTCGTGCGTATACACGATGCCTGAATTTGCAGGGGTAGGTTTAACGGAAGAAGCCGCAAAGGAAAAAGGTATTGAATACGGTGTGGGAAATTTTCCTTTGTTTGCAAATGGCAAGGCTTTGATTGCCAATGGAGGCGTTGGTGCAATCAAAATTTTGTTTGGTAAGAAATACAACGAAATCTTAGGGGTGCATATCCTTGGCCCAAGAGCAACCGATATGATTGGTGAGGGGGCTCTTGCCATAGGCTTAGAGGCAACAGTAGAAGAGATTATTCATACAATTCATGCCCATCCAACTGTTACAGAGGCTGTGCGTGAGGCGGCTTTGGCGGGAGAAAAAAGGGCAATTCATATTCCGAATAAATAAAGGACGTTATAAAAAACAGGAGGACTGCAAAGGTGATCCTCCTGTTTTTGTATAACGAATCAGTTGAAATGTTCTTGACTTTTTTAAGAAGCGTGCTATAATTACCATATCTAAAATAAAACCGATGATTAAGAGAAGTAGCTTTTTTATCCACTTACAGAGAGTTGCAGATGGTGGGATTGCAACAGCAGGATGTTAGGTGAATGGACTTATGAGGGCGGGCGAAAGCTTAGGCAAGTAGTACCCGACGGGAACCGTACCCGTTATCCAGACGGACTGTATCATTGTACAGTGAGCGAGTGGACGGTTATATTCGTCAATTTGGGTGGTATCGCAGGATTTTCAAGTCTTGTCCCATAGTATGGGATAGGACTTTTTCTTTTGTCAAAAAAGAAAATAGGAAGAAAATGGGTATTCGTTGAAACGGTTACATAGGTTTAGATGAGATGAGATTAGTAAAAACTAGATGAGAAAAAAGGAGAGAGTAATTATGAAAAAATTTTTAGCAATGACAATGGCAATGGTTTTGGGTATGGCAGCTTTCGCAGGCTGCGGCAGCAGTAACAGTGCCGAAGCGGAGGAAGAAAGCGCAAGTGCAACGATACCTGTAATCGGTATTTCTCAGTATGGACAGCACGCATCTTTGGATAACTGCCGTGAAGGTTTTTTGCAGGGATTAGAAGAAAGCGGTCTGGTGGAAGGCAAGGATTTTACAGTGGATTATCAGAATGCCGGATTTGATGATAATATTGCAATACAGATTGCGCAAAACTTTTCCGCAAACAATGTTGCTTTAATGTGTGCAATCGCAACACCATCCGCAACAGCTTGCTATGCGGCGGCTGAAGATAAAGACATCCCTGTAATTTTTACGGCAATTACCGATCCTGTAAAGGCAAAGCTTGATACAGGCAACATTACGGGCACAAGCGATAAGCTTCCTGTTGAAGCGCAGCTTGAGTTGATTCGTGCGTTACAGCCAGAAGCAAAAACTATTGGTATTCTTTATACAACAAGCGAACCCAACTCCGTATCTGCAATTGCAGAATATCAGGAAAAAGCATCCGAGTATGGCTTTACAATTGAAGCGATTGGCGTTACACAGCAGGCAGAAGTGCTGCAGGCTGCTGACACCATGATTGCAAAAGGCGTGGATTGCATTACAAACTTGACAGATAATAACGTAGTTGGCGTATTGCCCTCCATTTTAGAAAAGACAAACGAAGCAGGCATTCCTGTTTACGGCAGTGAAATTGAACAGGTAAAGCTTGGCTGTGTTGCTTCTGCCGGTATTGATTATGTTTTATTAGGAAAGCAGACAGGCGCAATGGCTGCAAACCTTTTGAAGGGTGAGAAAACAGCTGAGGAAATGCCTTACGAAACGATTACAAGCTTTGACACATATATTAATTCCAAGGCTTTGACTGACATGGGCATCACAGTTCCCGCTGACATTGCAGAAAAAGCGATTGAAGCAGCGAATTAACCTTTATCCTTAGGGATGGAGAGGTGATAGAAAGAGGTTTGAGGTATGGTTTTTGTTGACTTATTGATCAGTACACTTACGCAGGGTTTTATCTACGCTTTGTTATCCTACGGTGTTTTTATCACCTATAAAATATTGGATTTTCCCGATTTGACGGTTGACGGAAGCTTCCCTTTGGGGGCGGCGGTTACAGCGGTGCTTTTGGTAAACGGAATGAATCCATATTTAGTGCTTCTTATTTCTGTTGCATTTGGTGCTTTGGCAGGCCTTGTAACTGGTTTCATCCATGTTAGATTGGGTGTCAGAGATCTGTTGGCAGGCATTATTACGATGACTGCGTTGTTCTCCATCAATTTGCAAATTGCAGGCTCTAATCTTGCAATAGAACGTGCTGTTGATACAATATTTAATGCAGGGCCTACGATGGCAGTTTTAGGGTCAATGCCTTTGATGTTTCGTAAGTTTGTGGTTGCCTTGGTGCTGGCTTTGGTTGTAAAGCTTTTGCTGGATTTGTATCTAAAAACAAAAAGCGGTTTGCTTTTACGTGCAGTGGGGGATAACAGCACCTTGGTCACTACCTTAGCAAAGGATAAAGGTACGATGAAGATTTTGGGCTTGGTGATAGCCAATGCCTTGGTTGCCCTTTGCGGGAGTGTGGTTTGTCAGGAGCAAAGAGCCTTCTCCAGCACAATGGGCACGGGTCAGGTTGTATTTGGCTTGGCGACGGTTATCATTGGTACAACGTTATTTAGACGCTTTGGTTTTGTGAAGGGAACCACTGCTGTTTTGACGGGCAGTATTTTCTATAAAATCTGCATCCAGATAGCAATCAGTATGGGACTTCCCGCAAACTTGCTAAAATTGGCTATGGCTGCCCTGTTTCTGGTTGTGCTTGTTTTAGGCGACAAAAAGAGGGGCGGTGCAGAAAATGCTTGAGTTGAAAAATATCACAAAAATCTATAATACCGGTCAAGTTACAGAAATGTGCTTGTTTGACAAGTTTAACCTTACGGTTGATGATGGACAGTTTGTTTCCATCGTAGGCAGTAACGGCAGCGGAAAAACCTCCATGCTTAATATTATTTGCGGCAGTATTTTAATTGAGGGCGGAGAAGTATTGGTTGGCGGCAAAGATATTGCAAAACTGAAGGATTTTCAGCGGTATCGCTCCATCGGACGTGTGTATCAGAATCCATCTATGGGGACTTGCCCCAACTTAACCATGCTCGAAAATATGTCATTGGCGGACAATAAGGGAAAGCCATTTGGATTGTCCTTTGGAATCAATAAGGCGAGAGAAAATTACTATAAAGAACAGCTATCCATTTTGGGGCTTGGCTTGGAAAATAAAATGCACGTTAAGCTTGGGGCTCTTTCGGGCGGACAACGACAGGCAACAGCATTGATTATGTCAACATTAACACCTGTTGAATTCTTGATTTTAGATGAACATACGGCGGCACTAGACCCTAAAACAGCCGAAATCATCATGGATTTAACCGCAAAGGTTGTGAAAGAGAAAAAGCTGACTGCCATGATGGTTACACATAACTTAAGGTATGCCGTAGAATATGGAAACCGTCTGATTATGATGGATAAGGGCGGAATTGTTATGGATACAGCGGAGGAAGAAAAGAAGAATTTGAATGTACAGGATATTTTGAATATATTTACTTCAATTAGTATTGAGTGCGGGAACTAAACCGCACTTTTTTACTTGAAATTTCTATGTCGCTTCAAATTAGCCATACAATAAAGTTCAAGCAAAGATAATTTTATTTAAAAAGTTTTTAGAATAGATACCTTAGTGTGTAGGTCAAACATAAAAAGGCCTAATCAATACGGGTTTTATGCTTAAAATTCATAAAATCTATTCATATATTTGAATAAGCTGCAGTTACTGATTGCTGCAAAAAGCCTCCTGGTTACATTTGAAAATTTCAATAAAAAACTTATTTACATAAGTTGGATACATATATGAATTGTTCGAAAGATCATGTTTCATTTTTTGAACACAATGTAAAAATATTTTTTTTGTGAAAAATTTCTATTTTTGAACTCTGTCTATAAAAATGTCTTTTTATAATGAAATAAACAAAAAAGTGTCGAAAATATTTTTTTTTTCGTATAAATTGATTGATTTAACACACAATTTATGTTAAATTAATAATATACAATTTTTTACAAGTTTTTAGGATAACAATGAAATGAAAAGATAATTTCAAAAATGCATGAGAAAGTTTTAAAAGCTTTCATATTGTGATTATTTTAGAATATCAGATCAGCACAGGTGTTGTCCGAAGAAGGTGCAGTTATTCATATTTACTATGTGTTATTTGCGTATTTCCGGGGAAAGAATGGCGTTCATCATTTTGCATATTATGCTTAAATGAAAAACAGAAATCATTTTGCACATAGTTTTGTACAAAGGAGGGGTTCGATAAAAATATTTTTTTAGAATGATTTATTTCTGATGTCGGACTTAGAAAATTTTTAAAGGCGGTTTGGTTGACCCGTCTAATTTAAGTAAATTTGCTTTTTAATAGGACATATACTTTCAGTCAACATTAGTACAACATTATGATGCAGAAGAGCAGAGCCCTGCAAAACGGATTGGATTGTCGGGCAAAAATTTTGGTATGGCATACCTCTATAAATTAGGGAAAAGGTGGACAACATCGAAAAAAAGTAATTTTGAAATAGGATTCCTTGAGGAAAGAAGGAGCGATATTTCACGGAAGTAAGTATTATGACAGAAGTTCGGTAAAACAGGGGAAAAAGAGGTGCTAAAATGAAGTTTTTTACAAAAAGTATTGCTAGAAAAATGATTGCTACAACGATTTTGCCTGCAATAGTATTATTTTTGGTTCTTATTTTTGTTGTTTCAGGTCATGTGAAAAATAGTATTAATGCGCAATCCAATGAAGTGATTAAGACAAGCTCAATTAGTGCATCCTGGCAAATTAGCCAGTATCTTTCGGAGTACTTATCTTTGGTTGAAACAGGGTCTACCAATTCACAGTTTCGGGATTATATGGAAAAAGTTACAACTGAAATAAATGTAAAAGACACTCCGGAATTTTCCAGTATTTTTAATGAATTGAAGCTCATTCAAAGCCTTGATCCATCAAATATACAGGCGGCATGGATTGCGGATCTTGACACAAGCCAGTTGATTATGTCAGATGGGTATGTGGCTGAACTGGGTAGCGATTGGGTTATTACAGAGCGTCCATGGTTTATTACTATGATGGAAAAGAAGGGATTAGCTATTTCTGATCCATATATTGATGCAAGTACCCAAAAATTAGTAGTAACCATTGCAATACCGGTTTATAAGAATAGTCAAATGGTTGGTGCTTTTGGCGTTGATATGTCTTTGAGTCAAGTGGAAACAATCATGAGCAGCTTAAGACTTGGTGATACAGGTTATTATTGTTTTGTCACAGATAAAAATACCGTTCTTTATCATCCGAATGCAGATTTTATTATGCAAAATATTGACGACCTTCCTGTTGGAGATGATGTGAAAGATTTTGTAAAGAGTGCTTCTACTGATGTTGTTCAGTATGAATTGGATGGGAAAACAATATGCGGATTTACTTCAACCATCGGTACTAGTGGATGGAAGGTAATTTCTTCAATACCCCTTAATGAGGTGGAAAAGCCTTATTTGGAAGTCAGAGCGATACTGTTTTCCATTATTGGGTTAATTATGTTGGCACTCTGTGCGATTATATTTATCTCTGCAAAAAAAGTGGTGAAACCTTTATCCAAATTATCTGCTGCGGCAGAGAGGATTGCAGCAGGTGATCTTGATGTTGAATTGGATATTAAAACGAGTGACGAAACATCGTTTGTCGCTGAATCATTTGTGAAAACGGTTGTTCGTCTAAAGGGTTATATTGCCTACATAGATGAAATTGCTGCGCTGTTAAAGCAGCTTGGTACTGGTGATTTCCGCCTTGAATTTAAACAAAGTTATGATGGAGAGTTTGCTATCATTAAAGATGCTTTGGTTTCCACGACAGAAATGATCAATGATACGCTTTTGCAAATCAATTTGGCATCGGAACAGGTTGCTTCTGGCTCTGATCAGGTTTCGAGCGGTGCACAGGCACTTTCACAAGGAGCAACAGAGCAGGCAAGCTCTATCGAAGAGTTATCGGCTACAATGAACGATATTTCTACTCAAATTATGCAAACAGCTGAAAACGCTACAAAGGCAAAGACAATTGCGAAAGAAGCTTCGGACGCTACGGCTACTGGACAGGAGCAAATGAAGCATATGGTTGATGCAATGGAAGATATTACCCGTACTTCAAACGAAATCGGGAAAATCATCAAAAACATTGACGATATTGCGTTCCAAACAAATATCCTTGCGTTGAATGCTGCTGTTGAGGCTGCAAGGGCAGGTAATGCAGGAAGAGGATTTGCAGTCGTTGCTGATGAGGTGCGTAATCTTGCCAGCAAATCAGCAGAAAGTGCAAAAAACACCTCTGCTTTGATTGAAAGCGCATTAAGGGCAATTGAAAAGGGAACACACATTGTAAATGAAACTGCAAAATCCTTGGAAGATATTGTTCGTGGTTCTGAGCATTCTGTGGAAATTATTCAGTATATTGCTGATGCAAGCAATGAACAGGCGCAATCAATTAATCAGGTAAACCTTGGTGTAGAGCAAATTTCTGCTGTAATCCAAACGAATAGTGCTACGGCTGAGGAAGAGGCAGCGGCAAGTGAAGAATTGTCTGCGCAGGCTCAATTGTTGAAAGAGCTGTTGTCTAAATTTTCTTTAGATACACAAGAACTTGACAAAGGCAGCTTTTCCAATCACAAAGACGTAAAGAAATTTGGGGACTTAGATGCTTATAATGAATATGATGATAATTATAAGTACTAAATCTTACGATTAAATGTAAATGTATTCATTTTGTTTAGCTTTATGTTCATTTTCTGAAAGCTAATGGCAAAATTAGGAACCTTCAAACCGATGGAAAATTTCACGGTTTGGAGGTTTTTTTTAAAAGTTGATACACTTCGTTGGGTTTTTTGTAAATTTTGCTTTCATTATCTAAAACACAGCCTTTGTGGCTTATAGAACGCTGGATTTCCAAGATAGGCAAGGTTTCATCAACTGCCTGCTTCTTGCATTCATTTCCTTTTGCGTTCATTGATGAAACAACGACTTAAAACGTTTCCACTCTTTAATATAGCGACATTGTTCTGTCAATGCAATCCATGTACTATGAGCAATTTCAAAGGGGTATAAATTTATTTTGAAAAATTATCCATTTTGATGTAAAATAGAATATATTCAATTAGAAGGGATGGTACAAGGGATATGAAAAGCTGCCAAAACATATTAAGAGATAAAATAAGAATCTTTCATAAGCAAACGAGTAGATCTATATTAACGGGATTTTTATGCGTTGCAATGACAGCATCAGGACTTTTTTTAGGTTGTGCAGAAGGAAAAGGTGTTGATGCAAGTTTATCTAAGCAGCAAGAAGCGCAAGTAGTTGCACTATTGGGCGACCTTAATGAGAATGCTCCAGAAAGTGTGAAAAATGAATTAAGACAACTTGTATATGAAGTGGAGACACGTATAGCTGAAAGAGAAGAAAAAGGTAATTATTTGATACCAATTGAGGAAGGAAAGCTGTGGGAAGACATCACAGTTTTGCTTGATAAAGAATCAATTAGACAGCTTGGTGGGTATTACTATGAAGCAGACGATGATAAAGAAAGCACAAAGCAAACTTTAGATTATGGAAAGAAAACGATGGATAATTTAAAACAAAGGTTATCAAAGGAAGATTGGAATGAACTCAACAAAATACGAAATGAGTATTTTGCAGCAAAGGAAAATGGTGCACAGGATTATGATGTCGATACTGATTCTGAAATTAGAGCTATTATAAATAAATATAAGGAAATGGATGCAGATGCAATCGTTTTAAATGTATTAGATGCGAAGGACCAACAAAATGTGGGAATGTTTAAAATAACACCGGAATTTGATGCAGTATATCAAAAAGGAACCGAAAATGGATTGAAATTGTTAGGAACTGAGGATCAGGCATCATTAAAGAAGATTTGGAAACAGACAACGAATATTTTGCCGAAAGAATTGTTTGCTAACTTCAAATACTTTAAAGTTGGAGGAGATGGTGAACTGGGTACTTATGCATATGTTATGCCGCTGGATTCTGAAGGAAAAACCTGGTGTATGGTTGTGGATCCCGCAGATGTTAAAGGAGATGGCTATTATCCATATACTTTAGTGCATGAAATGGCTCACTACATTACACTCAACGAAACGCAAGTAGAATACTATACGGATGAACTCTATCCTATGGATAGGTTTGAGGATTGGCTGTGTGTAGCGAAGGAAGATTCATATCTTCAGGCTTTTTATAAGTTGTTTTGGAGGGACATCATCACAGATTGGTATATCGATTCAGACAATCCGTATTTTTATTACCGCCACCAATCAGATTTTATAACGGGGTATGCCTCAACAGATTGTACAGAGGATATGGCGGAAAGTTTTTCAGCATATGTGCTGCTGGACAAAGCACCAACACCAGAAACACAGGCAAAGCTAGACTTTTTTGACAGTTATCCTGAGCTTAAGGCATTAAAGAAGGACATTTTAAACAACATTAAGAAGAACGGTGTTTATGTAAGTCCAGAAATGGAACCTGCATATGAGCAAGAGGATAGATCGGCAGAACTGGACAATTTTATAAATGTAATGATTGGGATAACAGAAATTATGGGCTAATTTCAGGAATGACTGAAACGGATGGAGGTCCAAGAAAAAGATGATGTACCGCCGAATGGTAGTGTGGTAGGTAAAAGTCGACAAATCTATTCCTGCTTTAAATATCATTATCTTGCGCAAGATTGGGATGCTCTTTTTGATGTGCTGGAATAGGATTGGGGGCACAGTATGTTTCATGAGGACCATAAGGAATTGATTTCTTATGGTTCAGGCAAGCGTCACTTCCACATTTGCTTTTGATGCCCTTTGTAGAATCTTGCGGAGGGATAGAAACTTTATTGGCAGAACGGTAACAGTGCGGAATACAAAGACATTTCACTTCGTCAATTTTAGGATGGTACGAATCATACAAGCAGGCAATCAGCAGTATTAAGGCGGAATATTTCACGCAAGAGAAGCCTGTTCTGACTGAGCGGGAGGAGAGAATTACGCCTCTCGTTGCGTATGGGCTCTGCATCAAAGAGATTGGGCAGATGTATATGTCAACGAATACAGTTAAAACCATGTTAAGCGTTTTTTTGAGAAATTGGGAATCAGCTCACGTGCCATGCCGAAACAAAATATAGATTGGTAGAGAAAAAAATGCACCCTGTTCTTGTCAACTACCATAATCACGCCCTGAGTGATATAATACATAAAAAATTAAAAATTCACCGTACAATAGGTATGGTGGATTTTTTATGATGCGGGGTTGATTGATGTGAGATGTTGAACTGTTTAAAAAAGCGAATTCCAACGCCATTTGGGGAAGCAGAAATATCCCTGAGCGAGGCTTTTCAACAGACACAAAAACAGGGTGGGATTCTGAGAATGAAACAAATGTGCAAGAAAATGGGCAGTTTGTTTTTGGTGGTGTGAATCATTTTGACTATGCTGCGAACACAGTGTTTGCGGTGGACATAAACAGACCAAGGTTTATTTTGGAAAATGCAACAAAATCCCTGTAAAGTGGTACATTGTAGCAAGCAATCCCAACAGCGTCACCTTGTGAACGAATGCCAGCATGTTTTTTGGAGTGGCTTAGTACACTGTATGTGGCTGAAGGGCACATTTTAAATGATGCGTTTACCCCTGGCAAAACAGGAGGATATGGCTATTTATGGGAATATGGAAGTTTCAAGGAGTATGGACATCAGCCAAAAAATTGTGCTGCCATCGCTAGATGAGATGGGTACTAGCAACAGCACAGGTGCGTGGAATATAGATCAAAACACTGGTGCATGATGGTAAAATGGGAAAAATGTGCCGACAAGGCAAAAACACCCCTTTAGGATTTGTAAAGGGGTGTTTTACGTTCAAAATGATTGAGGCTTCAGTAATTCTCAATGAACTGATTGCACCAATTCCACGAACTCTTTGTCGCTCAGAAGCTTTTCCATATTCACAAGCATAATTATTTTTTCTTCTTTATTCTGAACCGACCTCAGTTTTGCAATCCCTGTTAAGTAGGTATTTTCGGATGAGAAATTAGCATTTATGGGAAACGTAATTGCCTCATCGGGGATATTGCATACCTTATCCAACGCCTCCACAATGAAACCCAAAAGGCTGTGCTGAATTTTTATAATAATAATACAGGTACGGTCATTATATTGCTTTTCTACTCTTCCGAGGCGCATCCGTACATCGATCACAGGAAGTAGTTCTCCCCTAAGGCTAACCACACCCTTGACATAATCAGACGAGCCCGGAAGCTTTGTTACACGATACATTCCTACAATCTGCACCACGTCTGCAATCGAAAGTCCGAAAAGTTGATTATCAGTCCAAAAAGTCAAATATCGGTTGCTGTCAGCCCTCGCATCCTCCGGATGATTGTTCTGCGTTTCATCTTCACCCATACCAAAAGACTCTCCTTTTTCCTCTGACTGCCTTATCAGTATTTTGCTAAACTGCCTGTTTTGAGGGTAGAAGTACGAGTTCCTTTGCTGTAAGTTTCGGACGACGAACTGTAAAATTCGGACTTAAGGTAGCTTGCCGATTCCTTATGCAGCTTGAATTTTCTGATTTCCTGCTGCAAAACCTCCGCCTGTGCCGCAAGCTCTTCGCTGGCAGCGGAGCTTTCCTCTGCCGTTGCAGCATTGGTCTGTATGACTGCAGATACCTGCGAAAGTCCCTGATTGATTTGTTCAATGGCGGATGCCTGTGCTGAAGAAGCGGCTTCTATTTCCTTAATTGACTGTTCTACCATACCCGCTTTTTCCGACACAGCAACCAGCAGCATCATTGTCTTATCAGCTAGTTGTTCCCCTTCGGATACTGTGGCTGCCGATTTCTGAATCAAATCTGCGGTTTGCTTAGCAGCCTCCGCAGATTTTGCCGCAAGATTACGTACTTCATCTGCTACCACGGCAAAACCCTTGCCGGCATTTCCTGCACGGGCGGCTTCTACAGCGGCATTCAGCGCAAGAATATTTGTCTGAAAAGCAATGTCTTCCACAAGCTTAGTAATCTTTGAAATCTCTTGAGAGGACTGTCCAATTTGGCTCATGGCTCGGTTGAGCTTGTCCATCTGCTCATTACTGGACGAAACACCTTCTGCCGCCTGTTTTACATATTCACCTGCATTTTGCACACTGGCTGCGTTTTGCACTGCTTGTTCGGAAACGTTGGTAACAGCAGAGGTCAGTTCCTCTATGGTTGCCGCCTGCTCCGTGGTGCCAGAGGATAATGCCTGTGCTCCATCCGAAACCTGTCCTGCACCCGAACCAACCTGCTCAGCAGTTGTTGCTACTGATGAAAGCAGCCCATGGAGTGTTTCCACAAGTTCTTTCAGCGCTTTACCCAAAATGTCCTTTTCCGACCGTACTGCAACTGTGGTGGTCAGATCTCCAGTTGCGACGTTTTCTGCTGCTTCGCTTAGCACAACGGTTTCTTCAATCAGCTTATTGAATGCAAGGGAAACCTTGCCAATTTCGTCCTTTCGATACTTTACCTGTTTGTCCTCCTCTGTTATCTGATCATAGACATCAACATCTCCGATGGCAAGATGTTCGGCAACCATGGCAAGCATCTGCATTGGTTTGCTGATCATACCTGATATGTATCTACCCAAAAGAATCGCAAGGGCAATGGAAATTACGATGATGGCAATCATAATAATAATTGCAGTCCATGCGGCCGTCTTCTCACTGGAAAGATTTTCTTGAGAAAGCACTTCGTTATATTGTGCGAGAGCATTAAACTCACTGGCGGCTTCATCTGCCACCAATTCAGCTTTTTCAATGAGGGCTAATATGCTATCCTTTGTTCCTCCTGCCTTGGCAGTTTGCACAATATCATCAACTACACTTGTATAGTTTTCATACGCCGTTTGGGTTGCATCAAGATTTTGCTGATCCTGATCACTTGATATTGTTTTTGAATAATTATTTAATTGCGACTGAACGGTGTCAGCCTCATTCGAAATTTCTTCATAGTATTTTTCATTATCGGTATTATAGTAGATATACAGATTTCTGATTGATGTCCTGAGATCTTTATAACTACTTTCAGCTCCTGAAGAATATACAATTCCCATGGTGCATTCATCATAGGTTCTCTGCTGACTGCTGATCATGCTTAGCATACTGATTATGCCGACGACACCAATGATAAGCCCAAGAAATGCTGTAAACAAAAATCCCACATTCAACTTTTTAGATACATTTACATCTTCAAACCATTTTTTCATGTTTTTTCCCTCTTTCGTTTTCGTTTCGAACAACTTAATGTCCTGTTAATTAAGCTTACTCTTTTTCATCGCAACGAAATTCATTCAACTTCTGCAGAACCACAATGCCCACGCCGTAGTTAATCTCTTTTTCGCTCTTTATTTTCTTTTGAAACTCGGGATGATCTCCTCCTTTCCAAAAGCTTTGATTTTGAATAAGATTTAGCGGCTTTATTTAAAATTTCAAGTGCATTGTGATCAAAAATATTCAGATGCTTCTGCCTGTACTAATGAACAAATCGTGCACCCTGAATGGGGAAAATAAAATATTTTAAACGTTGTCATGAAGCGAAGTATAAACAATACCGTTCCGCATTTTTAGACAATTTTTGGCATTTTTTATTATATATCGCCTCTCTGTTGATTGTCAATCATTTATCACAGAGACAAAAGTAATAAAATATGCTAAATTTCGACAGTTTTTTTTTACGAACGAGAAAAAATGCTTTAGATGGGCTTTTTGGCATCACCAGAACATAACTGTGTCTATTTGTAAGGAAATAAATAATATTCCGTAGCACATAAAGGATTTATAAACATAACTTTTACGGATAAAGCTTCATTTAAAGCCATGGAACAAAAGGGAAACTTGCAGGGTGTTTGTAATTATAAATCATTCTTTTAACAAACGCCTTCATCGTTTCACAACGTCTTTGTGTTTGTTACCTTGGGTGTAAAGCATTCTTAAAATTATGAGAAAATTATATAAGAATTGAGGGGGCAGGGTACGACAATGGAGGAAAAACAATTTGAAAATGAGGTATGTGAGAAAAATGGGTGATGTTTTTGGTTAAATTTCGTAAAGGTTTGACAGGGAATGAATTGATCCGGGCGGTGCATGAAAATCAAAGCAAACACAGCCTGAATGTAGAAATACCCAGGGGAAAGCTGTCGGACTTGAGTTCGTCGTCCCAGCAGCTTTCCCCGAGGATATATTTCGTTATGCCAATGATACCGCTAAGAAGGTTTGCGAGCTTTTTTTCAACAGGTTCACCGGAACAGTTGGAATGTATATCCTTTTGCTATATCATTTTGTTTATGATTCGTTCTTTCAAATCCTCGATTTTTGATTGAATCATGCTGATTATAGACTTAAATTCCGCATCACTTTTACCGGTAGGATCATCCAGGCCCCAATCCTCACGGTGCTTGCAAGGTAAGAACGGACATTGTACATTGCAACCCATTGTCACTATAATATCTATAGGCGGAATATCCTCCAGCAGCTTAGAGCGTTGGGATGTTTCCGTGTCAATGTCATAAAGCTGTTTCATCATGCGAACGGCATCTTGATTAATCAGCGGTTTTGTTTCGGTTCCTGCAGAATAGCTTTCAAATACATCGGAAGCGAAATATTTGCCAAGGGCTTCGGCGATCTGGCTGCGGCAGGAGTTATGCACACAAATAAATGCTACTTTCGGCTTGTTCATATTGGAAATCCTCCTTTCTTTTTTGTGGTGAAGGTTCAAGCCACCTCAACGAAAAATAACGTTATTTAACTTTTTCAAGGATTTTTACAACTTCCTCCGCCTTGAGAACCTTGCCGTAGGAAACCACTTTTTCGTTTATGACGAGGGCTGGGGTTGACATTACACCGTAGGCTGCTATCTGAGCAAAATCTGTCACGTGGTCGACTGCTGTATCCATACCGAGCTGTTCTAGTGCAGCTTTGGTTGCCGCTTCAAGCTGGTTGCATTTTGCGCAGCCGCTTCCCAAGATTTTTACAGTGGAATGTTCAGTTCCTGCGTTCTCGTTTTTTGCTGTGCTTGTTGCACCGCAGTTTCCGCCGCAGCTGCAAACGGAAGGCTCTTCTTTTTTCTTATCACGTTTAAATAATGACATTTTTCATACACTCCTTTTTTTAGATAAAAATATTTTAACAACATTTGCTTGCATATGCGCAAGCGTTGCCTGAAACGACGTGTGTGCATAATTTAGTGGGGTTCGCATTTCTTAAAAGTCAGATACGCAGTATCTTGACACAAGTTTTCTTTTATACAAGAAACCCCTGAATAGCGTTAAAAAAGTAGCCAACTATTATAATGCCGATTGTACAAATAGCAATAAATAGTGCTAGCAGTTTTGGCTTAACCGCCTTGCGGAGCATGATCATAGAGGGCAGGGAAAGCGTAGTAACCGCCATCATAAAGGACAGAATTGTGCCAAGCTGCGCTCCCTTGTATAACAGAGCCTCCGCAATGGGGATGGTGCCGAAAATATCAGCATACATTGGGACACCCAGAAGGGTTGCAAGAACAACACCGAAGGGATTATTGGTTCCAAGCACAAGGGCTACCCATTCCTCAGGAATCCAGTTGTGAATGACAGCGCCGATGCCCACACCAATTAAAATATAAGGGAGTACCTTTTTAAAGGTGGCCTGCATCTGCTCTTTTGCATAATTCAAACGATCCGTTTTTGTCAGATCGGGCGATTCAATATCAACGCTTCCTGCTGACAGGATAAAGCTTTCCACATATTTTTGCATATGCAGTTTTTCTATGATCGTCCCGCCGATTACGGCGATAATCAGCCCAACAATAACATAGATAATAGCTACCTTTATACCGAAAATACTCATCAGCAAAAGTAGCGATCCGATATCGACCATTGGGGAGGAAATCAAGAACGAGAACGTTACACCTACGGGCAGTCCCGCCGAGGTAAAGCCAATAAATAGGGGGATGGACGAGCAGGAGCAAAACGGCGTAACTGTTCCCAGAAGCGCAGAAACACAGTTTGCCCAGATGCCATGAAATCGACCGAGAATTCGTTTGCTCCGTTCAGGCGGAAAGTAGCTTTGAATATAGCTGATGAGAAAAATCAGGAAACATAGTAGTATTGTAATTTTAATCACATCATAGAGAAAAAATTCTATACTTCCACCCAAACGGGCAGATGTATCCATACCCAGCGTGGATAGAGCGTTTCCAATCAGCTTATCCAGCCATTTCATGGCCAGAATTTGATTCTGAAAAAAATCCCAAATAGCTTTTAGTATTTGCATTACGGCAACATCTCACTTTCTTTAAAAAAATAATCAAATCAAATATTTTTGATGTGTTTTACTGTTTAAAAACCATCCTTGGATGGTTTTTATTTATTCGTGCAATACTGTTGCTCTGCAACCAAGCTTGGCGTTGTCAGCTCCTTTAGCAATGCAGCTGCATGGGCACTTCCTTTTTCGCTGATTTTATAATGGATCCATTTGCCTTCCTGTCGGCTCTCAACAATGCCTGACTCAACAAGAATCTTCATGTGATAGGAAAGGCCCGATTGCCCTAAGTCAAGTTGTTCCAGTAAAATGCAAGCACATTTTTCACCGCCCCGCAATAGGGCAAGGATGCGCAGACGTTTTTCGTCGCAAAACGCTTTAAACACTTTTGCATGATTGTCATGGTTATTCTCCAAATCATCACCTCAAATCAAAATTATTTGATATGTTTTCAGTATATGCAGCAAGTGTATTTTTGTCAATATATTTTTCAACTTTCTTTAATTGAAGCAAGTCATTAAGCACAACAAAAAAGCTTTTGCAGATGTATGGTTGCATATCTTTATAAAAGCAATTTTTTTTGTGTTTAACAGAACCTTAAATGAAATGGAAAAAATTTCATTGCGAACTCATATTTTTTATTTTGACCTTGACAAAACGGTGTAATAAAACATTGTTTTATATAGAGGGGGACAGCATATGGCAAATAAAATTGAAGGCGTAAAAGATAAGCTGTTAGTTTGTGCTGCGACTGAGTTTTTACAAAAAGGCTACAAAGATGCGCCTTTGCGGGAGATTGCCAAAAATGCGGATACCAGCACAAGCTCCATCTTTGTTCGCTTTGGCGATAAGGCTGGATTGTTTCAGGCCATTGTGCATCCAGTTGCAGAAAACTTTGCGCAGTATCTAATGGATGAATTCAAAAAATTTACTGCGCAAAACGAAAAATTGCCTGTGGAAGAAATGTTTCGCTACACAGAAGAAAAAACACATTTAATTGTCGACGCCAGTTATGACAACTTTGATGCATTCAGGCTGGTGATTTGTTGTGCCGACGGAACAGAATTTGAGGATTTTATCGGGAAATTGGCTGATATTGAAGCAGAACAAACGCTAAAGTATATCGTTTCCATTGACAATGATGCTGTATCTTCCGGCAGGCTTTCCATGGTACTTTTGCATATGCTTTCCAGTGCATACTGGTCAGGTGTTTTTGAAGCAGTAAGACATAATATGACCCGAAAAGATGCAAAAAAACGTATCTTCCGCATACAACGTTTTTTTCGATGTGGTTGGCTTGATATTTTTAACTTCCAAGAACAATGTAACTGAAAGGCCAGCATATACCGCTTCAGAGCGTAGACAAACCCACTTCCTTTTTAAAAAAGCAAGACTAAAAGCTTTTATAAAACCCCCATATTATAAGGGTTTGGATGGGTCAAAGGGAAATCCTTTCTGTGTTTGAGGACAAAGCGCTCAAGGTTTTGCCTTTATCTACATACTGGAGCGGCATAAGCCGCCTATATTAGGAGTGGATTGTTAGTTGTTACTAACTATAATGAAGGAAGATTTTTTATGGAAAAAAGCAAAGATACAAGGATGCAGCTTCTCACGGAAAACCCGTGGAAACTAATGCTGTCTTTCAGCCTTCCTGCGATTATCGGCATGGTGGTGATCGGATTATATAATTTTATGGATGCTATTTTCTTGGGAAACATGATCAGTTCTGTCGCCATGACTGCGGAGAAGGTGTCCTATCCGTTTACGCTTATCAACAGCGGTATTGCAACTTTGCTTGGTTTTTAATATTCCCGTTATGGCTGCCCCGCATTTTATACTGTCGCTGTTTATTCCTGACAACCCCGATGCAGTTATGGCTGGCACAGGCGTGCTGCGAATGCTCTTTTCAACCTATATTACGCTGGGAGTCATGATTCTTTCTATTACATTATTTCAATCTCTTGGCAAGGCAGGGAAGGCTGCTGCACTTATGTTGCTCAGACAAATCCTGTTTTTTGTTCCATAGGTATATCTCCTTCCTGGCATCGGTTCATTGGGAATCAAGGGTGTGTTCCTTGCACCAGTGATTACTGATTTGGCTGTGCTTGTGCTGTCACTTGCTATGGTGATTTCTATTTTTGCAAAGTTTCCGAAAGCATCGTTTGCTACATCTAATCTGAATGCTACAAAAATGTGTGGAAAGTAAGTTAAATCAATCATTTGCTGTTGCCGCTTATTTTTTGAGAATAGGAATTTCTTTTAGCCGTAGGAAATCCTTATTTTGACAAAATTACGGCAATTTTATATTGACAGTATGAAAATCATATGTAAAATTAGATGCATCCCTTGCAATGACAGCGTCAGCGTTGAATTTCGAGAGGTTGAGCGAAAAGCTAAGGGTAATATTATCCGAAGGCGGAGGTATAAAGGCGAAATATATACATGAAAAATTTTGAGGGCAAAAAATATTTATAAAAAGCAATATCGTACAAGAATGATTGAAAAATAAATGTTATTATGAGAAATAGATCAACGAAAGGAGGTAAGCTTTTGACAAAAGAAATAAGAACCGTAAAATTTGATGCAGAACTACGCATGGAAGCATATCATTTTCAAGGGATTATGCAAAAATTTCCGAATCATTTTCATGAGCATTATGTTATCGGCTTTATCGAAAGCGGAAGACGGTATTTATCCTGCAAAAACAAGGAATATATTGTAGAACCAGGAGATTTAGTGCTGTTTAATCCCGGTGATAATCATACCTGTGAACAACTGGAGGGTAGGGCACTGGACTATCGCTGTATCAATATACAGCCGGAAATTATGGGAAAAGCTGTTTTAGAAATAACAGGAAATAAAAAGCTGCCTTATTTTACAACAACGGTGGTTTTTCACAGCGAGTTGGCTTCCCAAGTACGGGAGCTGCATTTGATGATGATGCAGGAACAAAGGGATTTTAGGAAAAAAGAAATATTTTTCTTGCTCTTGGAGCAGTTAATGCAAGAGCATACAAATCAAATGTCGTCGCCAGAAGTGGAACAAAGTATGGAGATTAAGGCAATTTGTGCGTTTTTAGAGAAAAATTATATGAGAAGCATTACCTTAAATGAATTAAGCAGTTTAACCGGGTTGAGTAAATATTATTTGCTTCGCTCCTTTACGAAACAAAAAGGAATTTCACCCTACAGCTATCTGGAAACAATACGAATCGATAAAGCAAAGAAGCTGTTGGAGCAAGGCGTTTTGCCCATTGATGCGGCATTGCAGACAGGCTTTACCGATCAAAGTCATTTTTCAAATTTTTTTAAGAAATTTATTGGACTAACGCCAAAACAGTATAGGAGCATATTTTAAGAATTTTGCAACAGAAAGGATTATCATGGACAGAAAAAAAGAAACATTCGGTCATTTATTGGCAATTGCAACAGTTTTTATTTGGGGTACCACTTTTATTTCGACAAAGGTACTACTAAAAGCGTTTACACCAATTGAAATACTGTTTTTAAGATTTATCATAGGATGGATTGCGCTTTCACTTGCATACCCCCACAGGCTTAAAATCAAAGACAGAAAACAGGAATTATATTTTGCCGGAGCCGGTCTAAGCGGGATTACATTGTACTTTTTATTAGAAAATATTGCCTTAACGTATACCTTTGCTTCCAACGTAGGCGTCATTATTTCAATCGTACCTTTTTTTACGGCATTATTTGCGCATTTATTTTTAGAAGGTGAAAGGCTGAAGCTGCAATTTTTAGTGGGTTTTCTGATTGCATTAGCAGGTGTCTTTTTGATTAGTTTTCAGGGTGCAAGTGTTTTGAAGCTCAATCCGCTTGGGGATATTTTAGCTGTTCTGGCTGCGGCTGTATGGGCGATCTATTCTATTTTAACGAAGAAAATCAGCGAATTTCAATATCATACGGTTCAAACGACACGCAGAATTTTCTTTTATGGGTTAGTCTTTATGATACCTGCATTATTTATATTTGGATTTCATCCAAGCATTACCTTGCTTATGCAGCCCATAAACTTATTTAACATTGTATTCTTGGGATTGGGGGCATCTGCAATATGCTTTGCCACATGGAACATGGCAGTCAGAATTTTAGGGGCAGTAAAAACCAGTGTATATATTTATATGGTGCCTGTCATAACGGTGATTACTTCCATCCTTATTTTACATGAAAAAATTACAGGTATTGGCGTATGCGGCATTGTCCTTACAATCGCAGGACTTTTTATTTCGGAGAATAAGCCGAAACGAAAAATAAAAGCTGAACTGATTAAAGAATGATTGTGAAATAAAATGTATAAGGAGAAATTTCCATGAAGGAAACGATTCGTAAAAAGTTTGTGGACTTTCCATATAGCCTGCATGATGCAAGAATACATAAAATTAGAATAGAAGCAGAGAAAATTGTGATGTATTTCAGCAAAGGCTACTATAAGCCTATGAATGATGATTGTGTGCCTGTGAAAGGTAGTCCCCTCATAAGCATTGCACATACGGATTTAGACTTTTGCGTGGTATATCTTATAGATTTAGAAGGTGATCATGGTAGGTTTTCGGGTGAGAAAATCAGCTTGGAGGAATTTATAAGCCGCTTTGCAGAGATTGATTTTGAGATTGTTGATGAAACGTATGGCTACAATCAATGCAAGTTTTCAGGGTATTTTTATTTGGATGATACAATAAAAGAGTGCATCATTGAAATTTATCATTTTGGAGATATGACATATATTGTTGAGGACTAAGAGTTTGAAGTTTAAAAAATTTAAAAAAATAAGCAAAGTTTCTGGTTATCATTATCTGGAAGCTTTGCTTTTTTAAACTGGAACAAAAAGAAGAAATTTTCATCCTGAAATATGACATCGTATTGTCAAATCATTGTGCTATAATAAAATTGGTGATGGAATATGCAGATTAATAGACTGCTTGAAATGGTTTATATTCTTTTGGAGAAGAAAGCCATGACGGCAAAGGAATTAGCAGAGTATTTTGAAGTTTCGCAGAGGACAATCTATCGGGATTTGGAATCGCTCAGCGAAGCCGGAATACCCGTCTATGCGAATAAGGGCAAAGGCGGGGGCATCCGTATTCTGGATAATTATGTGATAAAAAAATCCATGGTTTCAGACAAGGATCAGCAGGAAATCATTTCGTCCTTGCAAGGCATGAAGGCACTAAATGTTCCAGATGTAGAACCTGTGCTTAAAAAACTCGCAGTTTTGTTTCATAAGGATGAGGTGAACTGGATTGATGTGGATTTTTCGCATTGGGGGAGCAGGGAGGATGAAAAAGAAAAATTCAAACTGCTGAAAATGGCAATTATTCATAAAAATTGCATCAGATTTGACTATTTTAGTTCGTATGGCGAAAAGACGGAGCGGTTGATTGAACCGCTGCAACTGCTATTTAAGGGGCAGGCTTGGTATGTTTATGGATTTTGCACGACCAGAAACGATGATAGAATGTTTAAAGTAACACGCATAAAAAATCTTATTGTAACAAACCAAATTTTCGACCGAACAATATCCGAAAAACATATCAGGCTTGTTTCCGATGCAGAAAATCAAATGGTACAAATCGTTTTAAAAATGGAATCAACGATGGCGTATAGGGTTTACGATGAGATTGAAGAAGAAGCAATCTCGAAAAATACAGATGGAAGCTTTACGGTTACGATAAATTTACCCGAGAATGAATGGCTTTACGGATATATTTTATCTTTTGGTGATTGTGCTGAGGTTCTTGCACCTGCGCATATTCGGGATAGGATTAGAAGAAAACTTGAAAATAGCACGAAAAAATACTTATAACATGACATACTGATGTCAGATTTCGTATGATATACTTCTCTCGACAAACAAAAAGAAAAGAGGTATATGAAAATGGACTATGAAATGGTACAGCTTCACGAGAAAAAAGTGATGGGAATCAGAATCAGAACCGGCAATGACGATGCCAATATGAGCAATCAAATCGGCATGGCGTGGCAGATATTTTTTGGTGGGGGGATTTATGCTTCTATGCCAAATAAAATAAATGATAAGACAATCGGTCTTTATACGAATTATGAGAATGGTGTCAGCGGAAAGTATGATGTAATGATTTGCTGCGAGGTCGAGGAGGGGGCAACGCTGCCCGAAAATGTGCAAAGCGAAACGATTGCAGAGGGAAAATACGCAAGATTCATCGTTCGTGGTCATGTTCAAAGGGCGGTGCAAGAGTTTTGGGTGAAGCTTTGGGGTATGGCCTTAGACCGAAAGTACGGCTGCGATTTTGAAGAGTATCAAGGTGGGGATGACATGGAAAATGCCGAGATACATATGTATATTTCAATGAATTGAAGAAGGGGTAACAGCTATGAATATAATTCGCATTGATCATGAAAACATCGAAACGGAACATATTTGTTGTGCGATATCGGATAAAAAAGGTGATGCTTGCGTGTCATCTAAAAAAGCATGGATGAAAAACCAATTTGAAAACGGTCTTGTCTTTAAACGGCTTGATGCCAGAGGAAAGGCTTTTATTGAGTATATCCCTGCCGAAAATGCATGGTGTCCGATTGATGCTGTGGGATATATGTTCATCAATTGTTTTTGGATTTCGGGGCAGTTTAAGGGGCATGGCTATGCCAATGAATTGTTGAAGGATTGTATCGATGAAGCAAAGGCGCAGAACAAAAAAGGTTTGGTAGTACTTTCGTCAGTAAAAAAGATGCCCTTTTTGTCAGACCCCAAGTATTTGAAGCATAAGGGGTTTCGGGTTTGTGATGCTGCAAAACCCTATTATGAGTTGCTTTTTTTACCCTTTCTTGATGATGTGTCGGAACCAAGGTTTAAGGATTGCTGTAAAAACGCCTCCACTGATGACAGGGGGATGGTGTTATACTATACAAACCAGTGTCCCCATACTGAAAAATATGCGCCACTCATTGCGGAGATTGCGAAAGAAAAAGGGCAAACTGTTACCCTCAAAAAAATCGAATCGGCGGCACAGGCGCAAAACGCACCGGCTCCATTTACTACTTACAGCTTTTTCTATGATGGTGCATTTGTCACCAACGAAATTTTTTCGGAGAGTAAGTTTAAAAAATTTCTTGCGGAGAAGGGATTGTAATGGAATGGATACCAGCAAAAACTATCCTTTCAGGATATGCCGAAAACAATCTTTGGTTTGGAATTAATTATAATATGAATATTTATAAGGGCTGTAATCACGGCTGTATTTACTGTGACAGCAGAAGCTCGTGCTACGGAATTGAAAATTTTGATGAGGTACGGGCAAAGGAAAATGCACTGATTTTACTGGAGCGTGAATTGAAATCAAAGCGCAAAAATGGAGTTGTGGGTATGGGGGCGATGAGTGACCCCTATAATCCTTGCGAAAGAGAGTATCAACTTACAAGAGGTGCATTGGAATTAATCAATCGGTTTGGATATGGTGTTTCGATTGCCACAAAAAGCAATTTGATTGAGCGGGACATTGATATTTTGAAAGAAATATCCAAACATTCTCCCGTTCTTGTAAAAATAACGATTACAGCCGCTGATGATGCGTTATGCAGAAAAGTTGAGCCGTATGTATCGGTTTCATCAAAACGCTTGCAAGCAATCAAGAAGCTGTCGCAGGAGGGTATCTTTGCGGGGATATTATGTATGCCTGTTCTTCCGTTTATCGAGGATACGGAAAAAAATATTGGAGAATTGATAGAGCTTGCACATCAAAATGGAGCAAAATTTATTTACCCTGCATTTGGGGTAACATTAAGGCAAAATCAAAGAGAATGGTATTACCAAAAATTGGATGAAACATTTCCTTGTGTGAAAGAAAAATATATTAAAACGTATGGCAATTTGTATGAATGTGGGTCACCAGCTTCAAAGGATTTATGGCGTTTTTTTAGAGAAAAATGCAATCAATATGGAATATTATATAAAATGGACGATATTATAACAGAATATAAAAAATATGGTCAGCCTGTCCAGCTTTCATGGTTTTAACAATGGATTCGGAAAGGAAGAAAGGTGAAAAAGTCAGATTGTGCTTGACGCAGACAATATTTGCGATAAAATAAAGATACAGAGATAAAAACACGTTCCGGTAGGTAGTCCGGAAGCAACGGCAACGTTGTCAGTAACCTGCCTCCTTGGTTGTCCCTTCTTTGTGAACAATGCAATAAAAGGAGGGATGGCTTTGGATACGATAATATCTAAGCTGACGATTTATTTTGATGTACCTTTTTGGTACGGTCTGTATGAGCGAGAGGAAAATGGTCGATATGAGGTTTCTAAAATCATATTCGGCGCTGAACCGAAAGATTATGAGGTGTTTGCGTTTTTGCTGGAACACTGGAGTAGCCTTCGTTTCAGTCCGTCCGTTGAAGCAGACGTTAAGGTGAAGGAACGATTGAATCCGAAACGAATGCAGAGGCTTGTAAAAAAGCAGATTGCTTCATCGGGTATTGGAACAAAAGCCCAGCAGGCATTAAAGCTTCAACAGGAGCAAGGCAAGTTGGAACGAAAAGGACGCTCCCGTGAACAACGGGAAGCAGAAAAAGAACGGCAATTTACATTGCGGCAAGAAAAACGAAAAGAAAAGCACAGGGGGCATTAAGCCTTCTGTGTTTTTTAGTGTCACTTAGGCAAGAAGGAAAAACACTGCCTCACAGACCAAAAAGAGATAATTTCGATATTGAGAAAAGTAGATTCAGTAGCATTAATGCAGTTTCACTGGATACAATACTTGGATATACACAAAAAGGTGCAGGGTATTCTTTTTTGGACTGTGATATAAAAACACGGGGAATCATTTGATCTTAGCAGAACGAATTTTAAAAACCATATTTGAAGGAACAGAATTTAAGCGGTTGCTAAAGTGATTGAAAATAGAAAGGTAACAGCGTAATTGTCAAGATGTCTATCAATTTGGCAGAGCGTATGTTCATTTTGAAAAGAGCAAAGCTTGTGTAAATATAAATCCTTCATCGTTTGCGAATGTATTATTGACATATGACGCAAATGGTCGTACAATAAAATTAATGGCATATGACGAAAACCAATTTCAACCATCACCATGAGCATTATGTGAAAAATTTTTTAGGTTTTTCGTATTTAAAACTTCTAAACTGAGGTTTATGCCGAATTATATTTCTTTATAAAAAAGGAATTCAGACGAAAGGAGATTATCTTTATGAAAATTGCGATACCTATGAATGAGATGGGAATGGATACTGAGGTATGTGTTTCCTTTGGCAGAGCACCATATTTTCTTTTTTATGATACACAAAGCAAGGAAGCAGTATTTTCCCAAAATGCAGCGGCAGCAGCGCATGGAGGTGCAGGAATAAAAGCAGCACAGGCAATCATTGATCAAAATGCCGAGGCTTTGCTTACGGTACGTTGCGGCGAAAATTCGGCTGAGGTTTTTCAAGCTGCGGGAATTAAGGTTTACAAAACGACGAAGGTAACTGCAAAAGAGAATATTGAAGCATTTGAGAAAGGAGAGCTTGCAGTAATGACGCAGTTCCATGCAGGCTTCCACGGAAAGGCATGAAAATTGCGGTTTTAAGTGGAAAGGGAGGGACCGGAAAAACCTTCGTTTCGGTAAACCTTGCCGTTACAGCAAAAAAAGCAACCTATATTGATTGTGATGTGGAGGAGCCTAATGGCAGACTGTTTTTTAAGCCGCAGAACATAAAAACTGAGGAAGTTGATACACTGTTACCTGCTGTTATTGCAGAAAAATGCATCGGATGCCGCAAGTGTGTGGATGCTTGCCGATTCAATGCTTTAAGCTTTATCAAAAACAAACCTCATGTTTTCCCAGAAGTCTGTCATTCCTGTGGCGCTTGTGCGCTTGTCTGTCCCAGTGGGGCAATTGTTGAAATAAAGCGTCCCATTGGTGTTGTGGAATCTGGCGTTTATGAACAGGTTCAAGTTATTACGGGCGTTTTGAATGTAGGGGAGGCAAGCGGTGTACCTGTTATACGAAGCGCTTTAGAAACAAAAACCGATGAAGAAAATATAACGGTCATCGATTGCCCTCCAGGAAGTGCCTGCACCGTAATGGAAAGCGTGCAATCCGCTGATTTCTGCATTCTTGTAGTCGAAGCAACCGCTTTTGGATTTCATAATTTTAAGATGGTGTATGAACTTGTTTCTCTTTTAGAAAAGCCTTGTGGTGTTGTGATAAATAAAGCCGATCAGGCATATGCTAAGCTGGAAAGCTTTTGCCAGGAAAAAAATATTTCTGTGCTTTGTCGTATTCCTTATCGGGAAAAACTGGCACAGATTGGGGCGAAGGCAGGCATAGCCTGTCAAGAGGATGAAGAAACGAAGGAGCAATTCTCCCTGCTTTTAAAAACAATTAAACAGGAGGTGGGAAAATGAAAAAACTCCTGATTTTAAGCGGCAAGGGTGGTACAGGAAAAACAACAACTGCCGCTGCCTTCATAGATTTTTCAAAAGCAAGAGCTTTCGCTGATTGCGATGTAGATGCACCAAATCTGCACCTTGTTGCAGGCATTGAGAGTGAACCTAGAAGGATGGACTATTATGGTTCCGAAAAAGCGGTCATTGACCAGACGAAGTGCATTGGCTGTGGTGCGTGCTACAAAAACTGCCGTTTTGATGCAATTATCAAAGCGGGAACGAAGTTTTCTGTAAACCCCTATGCTTGTGAGGGATGTGGGGTTTGTATGTATACTTGCCCTGCAGATGCCGTCACCATGGAGGAGGATATTGCAGGGGAATTGATGCTTTATCAAGAGGAAAGGTTATTTTCTACCGCCAAGCTGAAAATGGGACGTGGAACTTCGGGTAAATTGGTAACGGAAGTGAAAAATAAGCTCGAATATGCCACAGCTACAGCGGAGCTTGCCATTATTGATGGTTCCCCGGGAATTGGCTGTCCTGTCATTGCCTCAATCAGCGGCGTGGATATGGTGCTGGTTGTCACTGAGCCTTCACTTTCGGGAATCAGCGATATGAAACGTATTTTACGAACGGCAGAAATCTTTCAAACGAGGACGGCTGTTTGTGTCAATAAATTTGACACCTGCGTAGAGAACACGGAGGAAATTGAAAAGTTGTGCTTGCATGAGGGAATCCCTTTTGTCGGGCGTATTCCCTACGATAAGAAGGCTTCCGACGCCATTAACGCAGGACACAGTCTGGCGAAAGTAAATTGCCCCGCAAGGGATGCATTGCATCAGGTTTTTGAAAATGTGATGGAAGTTTTTGCAGAATCCAAATGATATAAAAGGGTTTTATGTGGCGGTCGATTATATGAAAGCATAAGAAATTAGGAATCGTCTGTCCTATGCAACATGATGTATGAATAGAGGCTTATTTGATATGTTGATTAAAAACAAAATAATTTTTACGAAAAAAGGAGAATGAATATGAAAATTGCAGTAGCATGTATGGGTGAATTGGTAGCACAGCATTTTGGACATTGCGAAAGCTTTTGTCTTTTTGAAACAGAAAACGGAAAAATAACGGAGTCGAAGAGCGTTGCCAACCCTGGACACAAACCAGGATTTTTACCCAACTTTTTGGGGGACATGGGTGCTGAGGTCATTATTTCCGGCGGAATGGGCGGCGGCGCAATTGAAATTTTCAATGAAAGAAATATTGAGGTAATCGTGGGTGCAGAAGGCAATGCGCAGGATGCTGTGGAAAGCTATCTGAAAGGCGAATTAAAATCCACAGGGTCAATTTGTCATGATCATATGCACGCCGACGAATGTGGAAATCACTAATTAAAAGCTATCGTCTGTTTGTAAGGTACAAAAGCCAAAGCACAATAGGGATATTCTTGAGGTAATCACAAAACAATGTGGTTACCTTTTTTTTGTGAACGAAGGCTCTTTTTTATAAGCATATTTTCATAAAGCGAAGCTTCCTTTGCCTGAACAAAACGAATATGTTATAATCAAAAAAATGGTAATTCACATCATTTATCTGCGCAAGCAGTTTCGGCAACACCGCACAATTATCGGTCCGCCCATCTGACTGCACATCTGGGCACGCAGAATGAAACCATATTGCCTTAGAATTTGAAAAGGAGAAAACAGAATGAGTAAATTTAATTTATTATGGGAATATGTTCAAAAAAGTGGAAGTCAATCGCTTCAATTGACCTTTGATGAAATTAAGGATATCGCAGGAATACCCATAGACCATTCTTTCTTGAATTACAAAAAAGAATTAACGGAATATGGGTATCAAGTCGGTAAAATATCATTAAAAGCGCAGACAGTTATGTTCAATAAAATGGATTAAGCAGATGCAGTTTATCCGTACATTTATGGGCAATACACAAATTTAGGGTATCATCGCTTAAAAAGGATGACACCCTAAAATAGTTTAAAGACATGTGTATTTTATAAAGAATTTTAGTCTGTCAAAATCAAAAAGGCTTTGCCGCCTTTACGCCACGTATAACGGCTTGTTCCGTCACCTTTGCCGCCATAATTCCCACCAAGTCCACGGGAGCAGTGGAAAGCTCAATTTCTTCTGTGGAAAGGCAGAATAAGGTATCCCCGTCTAGTGTGGTATGGACAGGTGAGATACATCTTGCAAGACCGTCATGTGCCATACCTGCCACCTTTGCCGCCTGCGCTTTTGTAAGCTTTACATTTGTTGCGATCACACCGATGGTGGTATTTTTTCCGCTGAAGGAGAGGGTGGAAGCATGATTTATGATTCCTTGTGCAGTATCCAAAAAGCTGCCGTTTTCATCCCTTGTACCGGCGATGATTTTACCGTTTTCCAACACATCACCAAAGGCATTTACGGCAATCAAAGCGGCAACCGTAATGCCGTTTTCTGTGGTTTCCGCCCAAGAGCCGATGCCGCTGTTACACCACCCTTCAGTTCCCCGCAGTTTGCCAACCGTTGCACCGCAGCCTGCACCCACATCTCCTTCAGATAAACTTTCATTGGTGGCATTTTCACAGGCCTGTCTGCCCATTTCTTTGTCGGGGCGGCAAAACACATCGCCGTTTTCCAAATCATATAGAACAGCCGCAGGAATGATAGGAACCTTTGTGACGCCGACGTCAAAGCCGATTCCCTTTTCTTCTAAATAATCCATTACGCCGCAGGAAGCCTCCAGTCCAAAGGCAGAGCCGCCTGAAAGGACAATGGCAGATACTTTTTCCATGGCATTGATCGGGTTTAACAAGTCGGTTTCCCTTGTCCCGGGGGCGGCACCCCTTACATCCACACCGCAAACGGCACTGTTTTCAGCGATAACAACGGTTACGCCTGTTTTTCCGGCATCATTTTGTGCGTGTCCGACCTTAATACCTTCTATATCTAAAATAGTATGCTTCATCGGTTGTTCCTCCGTAGTTTTTTCTTACATATTACAAGGTTTTCAAGTTTTTGTAAACACTTGCAAGTTGGATATGCACCAATAAAAATGTCCGCCTATACAATGTGAGTAAGATGCTTTTTGGAGGGGTCAGCATGGGGTACTACTTGGTTGAGGGCGGAAAACCCATTGGCGGAGAGTTTGCGGTGAGAGGGAGTAAAAACGCAGCGTTACCTATTTTAGCAGCAACACTTCTTGCAGAGGATGAAGTGGTGCTGGAAAATTGCCCGATGATTCGAGATTTTTATTTGACGCTGGATATTTTAAGGACGTTAGGCTGTAGGGTGGAGCTTACCGGCAGGACAGCAGTCATCGATACAAGGCAAATCCATGATGTAAAAATCCGGGAGGAAACGGTGCAAAAAATGCGTTCCTCCATCCTTTTTTTGGGTGCACTTTTGGGGCGGGAAAAAAGAGCAGTTTTGGGGCATCCCGGAGGCTGTGCCATTGGAAAGCGACCCATTGATATTCACTTAAGTGCTTTTGAAAAAATGGGCGTGGAAATTCAAGAGGAAGAAGGACTGTTTTATTGTTCTGCACCCCATATTTTGGGTTACCAAATTTATCTCAAGTATCCAAGCGTAGGCGCAACAGAGAATATTTTGCTTTTGGCAGTGAAAGCCGAGGGAGTTACGGTAATCCATAATGCGGCAAGAGAGCCTGAAATTGTTGCGCTCGTTCGTTTTTTGCGTGCCTGCGGTGCAGAAATTTACGGCGAAGGAACACCATCTATTATGATAGAAGGAGTTAAAAGCCTTCATGGAGCCTATTTTTCCATACCTTTTGACCGAATTGAGGCGGGAACCTTTCTTTGCGCCTCCGCTATGACGGGTGGGGAGCTTTGCTTAAGCGGTGTGGAAAAAGATGATATGGAAACAACTATCGACGTTTTAGAAAAAACAGGATGCAGACTCATCTTTGCATCAGATCGTCTTTGGATGAAACCACCGAAAAAGCTGAAATCCGATTTTTCATTGACTACGGGCCCATTTCCCGGATTTCCAACGGATATGCAGCCCCTAATTATGAGTCTATTGACATTGGCAAAGGGAACTTGTATGATTAGTGAAACGGTGTTTGAGGCACGTTTTCGCCATGCGGAGGAACTTTGCCGGATGGGAGCGGATATTACGATAGCGGATAGAGTTGCGCAGATTAAGGGTTGTGAAGGACTCATAGGAGCGGAAGTTTTCGGAACGGATTTACGAGGAGGAGCGGCACTGTTGATTGCGGCCTTGGCAGCGGAAGGGAAAAGTGTCATTCACGGTGCGGAATATGTAGAACGTGGTTACGAAAAAATCGAGCACGCCTTTTCTTTATTGGGCGGAAGCGTGCGGTTGATGGAGTGAAAAAAATGGCAGGAAAAAAAAAGAAACAGATGGATCGTGTGGAATTAATCGAAGAGCTTGAATATTTTGAAAGGCCTAAAGGAGGGCGGAGATTCACCCCCAAATTAATCATCGGGTTTCTTTTGCTTGTAATTATGGTTGCAGGAGTTTTATTTTCTCCTCTTTTTGCTGTCAAAGAAATTAAGGAAGAAGGGGCGGAGCATTATACCGCAACGGAACTGGCGGAGATGATATCCCTTTCTCATGGAGAAAATTTGATTTTATTTGGAAAGGGCAGAGCCAGGGAAATTTTGGAGCAGGATCCTTACATTGAAACAGCAAAGCTGAAAATTGCCTTGCCTCATACGATGGTGATTCAGGTGAAGGAGCGCAAGGTGAGAGGATATGTACCTTATATGGGTGCATACCTTTACATAGATAAGGAAGGTCGGGTTTTGGAAACACAAAACGCCTATCATGAGGCATTGCCCATTGTAACAGGGCTTAAGTTTGACAGCTTCCTTTTGGGTGAGGTATTGCCCGTGGAAAATAAGGACGCTCTTCAGGTGGTTTTGCAAATGTCACAAATGATGAAAAAATATAATCTTTTGGATATTGTGGTGGAAATTGATGTAACAGATCCTCAGGATGTATATGCCTATGTCAATAAGGTGGAAATCCGCTTGGGAGATATGAAGGATGCAGACCAAAAGGTTTGTATTTTGGGAGAAATTATGAAAACAATTCCCCAGGAGGACAGAGGCACCTTGGATTTGCGGGATTTGAAAAAACCTATTATCTTCCAGTATCTCACATAAGCTGAAAAGAAAAAAGGGGACAAGCTATGAGAAAGAACCACTATGTATATGCACTTACGTTAATTTGTATGCTTTTAGGCGTCATTATTGGCATTCAGTATAATACTGTAAAAAAACAAAACGCTTTGACAGAAAACCAACGTCTGACAGAATTGACTGCAACCTTAAAAAAGGTGCAGGAGGAGAACGAAGCCCTGCAAGCTCATTTGGAGGAAAAAGAAAAAATAATTAAGGATTATGAAAATGGACAGAATTATGGTGCAACCATTGAAAATCTGAAAAGCGAAATAGAGCAATTAAAGTTATTTGGCGGATTGACTGAGGTTCATGGGGCGGGCATTATGATAACCATGAATGACAGCAGTACCCAAAAAGGCGGTGACAGCAATGCCTATTTGGTTCATGCCGAGGATATTTTATCGGTAATCAATGAGTTGAATGTAGCAGGTGCTGAGGCGATTTCCATCAATGGACAGCGTATTGTAGGAAAAAGCTGCGTAAGCTGCGCCGGTTCTATTGTTATGGTAAACGGGGAACGGGTTGCTGCGCCCTTTGAAATATTGGCGGTTGGAGATGGTGATATTTTGCAGTCTGCTTTGAAGTTTCCGGGTGGGGTTGTGGACAACTTGGCGCCGTGGGGTATTGAAATTACCATTCGAGAGGAAGCAAATGTGTTGATTCCGGCATATACACAAACAGTGCTTTGGAAAGCACCTGCTTTGGAACAGGAGGTAGACGGATGATGATTGCACCTATTTTTGGCTTGATTTGCGGTGTGCTAATTGGCATAGCCAGCAAAGTGGTGATTCCTTATGGCTATTCCGGCTACGTTGCAATTGCTATTTTGGCCTGCCTTGATTCTGTTTTAGGAGGCATTTATGCTATTTTGCAAAAGCAGTTTGATTTAAAAGTTTTTGCAAGCGGTTTTTTTTGCAACGGTATCCTTGCCGTTGGCTTGGTATGGCTGGGGAATCAGCTAAATATTGATCTTTCTATTGCGGCGGTGGTAGTGTATGGTTCCCGAATTTTCAATAATTTCAGTCAGATTCGTAGATTCTTATTGAATAAATCACAAAAACAGATTATAGTAGTTAAGGAAAAAGAAGAATAATGCGGTGAAAAAACCAAAAATTTTCTGAATTGTTTTTATTTACTATAGAAAAAATGGGTTTTTTCGTGTATAATTTTATATTATGTATTTCTTGATAATTAGGAGGGGATTTTTTTGCTCGAATTTGATATCCCATTGAGCAGTATGGCACAGATAAAAGTAATCGGCGTTGGCGGCGGCGGCAACAACGCTGTTGACAGAATGATTGAAGACGGCTTAGACGGCGTTGAGTTTATTTCAATTAACACAGATGGACAAGCCCTTGCAAAGGCTAGAGCCACAACAAAAATTCAGATTGGAGAAAAGCTGACAAAGGGTCTTGGTGCAGGCGGCAACCCTGAAATTGGCGAAAAATCCGTAGATGAAACGCAGGATGAAATTGCGCAGGCTTTGCGTGGTTCCGATATGGTATTTATTACTGCAGGCATGGGTGGTGGTACTGGTACAGGTGCAGCGCCCAGAATTGCTGGGATTTCCAAAGAATTAGGAATTCTAACAGTTGGTGTAGTAACAAAGCCGTTCAATTTTGAAGGCAAGAAAAGAATGAGCAATGCTGAGAAAGGGATTATGGAATTAAAGAAAAATGTTGATACTTTGGTGATTATTCCAAACCAAAGATTATTGAGCATTATCGATAAAAAAACGACCCTTACCGAAGCCTTTAAGAAAGCTGACGAAATTTTGCGTCAGGGCGTTCAGGGTATTGCTGATTTGATTTCTAAACCCGGTGTAATCAACTTGGACTTTGCCGATGTTCGTACAGTAATGGCGAATAAGGGGATTGCACATATGGGTATCGGTCGTGCCAGCGGTGAAAACAAGGCTGAAATTGCTGCAAAAATGGCAATTCAAAGCCCTCTGCTGGAAACAACGATTGAAGGTGCAAAAAGCGTGTTGATTAACTTTAGCGGTGACATGAACCTTGGTTTGATGGAAACAGAGGAGGCTGCTGATTTAATCAGAGAAGCAATTGATCCAGATGCGGAAATTATCTTCGGTACAACCATTAATGATGAGCTTAATAATGAGGTTATTGTAACCGTCATTGCAACTGGGCTTGATGGTGAAATGCCTGTTCTTGAAGTGAAAAAGCCTGAAGTGGTTCCGACAACAGCTGAGGCAGAGGACAAAGCAGACAAAGAAGAGGAAGAAGTACGTCCCAGAAGATTTGCGGATTTAGATGATTTTGAGTCGGAAATTAAAATTCCTGATTTTTTAACAAGAAAGAAATTCTAATACATACAAATTCAGGCAGATGGCATTGTGCATCTGCCTTTTTTGCTGTATCAAGAATACTGCAAGCGATGACTAGGATATTAAAATGCGTATGGCAATGGCAAACAAAAAACAAAATTGACTGAAAAAAGTGAACTTATAAAATATTTCATTTTTTTCTCACAGCAAGACAATAATTCACATTGTCAAAACCCGTCATCGGAAATGAGGGATTTGCATGGTTATAAGCTGCAAAATATTGCTTCGTCATTTCCGTTGGCGTTAAATGTTCATAGATGAAAAAACCAAAAGACGAAAGGATTTTTTCCATCTCCTCATAAGAATAACCGGTGAGCATTTTTTCATTTGCAGCTCCCGCCAACAAAGCTTGCTTTTTTGCACGATCTCCAGCTTTGTCCGTATAGTTGTTTTCATCTGGATAGTCAAATATGACGGCACCTCCTGTAGGTAAAATTGAGCTGAGTACGGAAATGAGCTCCTCGAATGTTTCTCTGGTAAGATAGTAAGCAACGCCAAGGATACTGCAAAAGCTAATTTGAGCGTGATTAAATGCAGTATTTTTTGTCAACGGTGTTAACCACTGTTTCTTCGTGAAGTCGGCAGAAACAAAGTGAACATTATTTGGTATTCTAATCTTCGCTGCTTCAAGACGCATCTGCTTATCCTTTGCAGTAGAAGGATGATCAATCTCGAAAATCTGTAGTTGATCTGCCCAAGCTGCTTGGCGGTATGCAAAAGTGTCATACCCAGCACCCAAGATCAAATATTGCTTTGCGCCGATTGCGACAGCTGTTTGAAGTGCTTTCTCTGCAAAAGCAGCTCTGCCAAGCGTAGAAGGAGACAATTGATTATCTACTACCCATCTGAGTGCAGCCTCTTGTGTGCCTGTAAAGGCAGGGTTGAAAAAATCAATACCGTCTGCCATACTTTTTGAAATTTGATGGTATTCTTCGTCCGTCAGAAGCAAGCGTGCAATACAGTCATCGAAAATTTTAACTTTGTTGTTTTCAGCGTGGTACGCTCTTGAGAATGCACTAACAAGTGCTGTCATACTTTTTTGTTCCATTATAAATCACCTCTTATATTTCATATACCCAAAGCTCACCCAGTACAAGACTTGAATTTTTGTCCATTTTGTGGTATAGTAAAGAAAGTAAATTGATAAAATTTACATTTTCGGCACATTTTTTGTGGCGATTTTTTTTGCGCAGAAAAAAATGCGCAGTTTGCAATCTGGTTTACAAAACCTCAATTTCAAAGTAAGGTTGCTTGAAAGTTTTTCTTAATGCGCCATCTCTTTTTATGGCAGGAGTATCATTTTCGAAACCTCGGGGTGCTTGTAGGGAAAAATGGACACTGCACATTTCACCTGTTGTCACTACAATCTCTATTTTTACTATTGATGTATCATTTATATTCAATGCACTTTTTTGCTAAAATTTTGACAATAAAAAAGAAATATCGCTAAATCAAACGATAATAACTAAAAAACAACTGAATATAACCGAAAAATAACTGGGGGAGTTCATAATAATAAAAAGAAAAAAGTTTTAATCAGTATGTTTCTTCTTCTGCTTTTATCCAGTAACTTGGAGTCAAAGGTTCATTTTTAATGCCAAGGAGTGCAATGGAGGTGAAACATAATGGTTCCAGATGAAAGAAAATATAAGTTTTCATGGAGTCTAATCGGAGATATTGAGCTTGGAAGACCAAATTTGGGTAATATGACACGGTTAGAGGTTTACCGATTGATGCAGTTTACTTTTCGAGATGTAACGGAAAAGGTGCTTGGTTCAGAAATGACTGACTCTATTTTTTATGAGGCAGGCAAATTGGCAGGGGCAGAGTTTTACAAACATTTTATGACATCAGTGAAGGATATTTCCGATTTTGTCGGTCAATTACAGACTTTGCTGCGGGATTTAGGGATTGGAATTCTACGGATTGAGCAGATTGATATGGACAGAGGAGAATTGATTTTGACAGTTTCAGAAGATTTGGATTGTTCTGGATTGCCTGAAACCGGAGAAGAAATATGCACTTATGATGAAGGTTTTATCAGTTCATTGCTAGAAGGCTTTACGGGTATTCCTTTTCAGGTAAGGGAAGTTGACTGTTGGTGTACTGGTGACAGAACTTGTAGATTTCAAGCGAAGACAATTCAGTTAAATAAAAATGGGGTTAAGCAGCATGAGTAAAGAACAGAACATTGTGAAATATATAAATTCACTTCTTTTTGACATTAAACTGTCCGCAGATATGCCGGAGGAATTGAACAAAATAGATGGAATCAAGGAGATTGATGATACACTGCGTGGAATCCGAACGGCAATCAAATAAATAGGAATCGGCGATCTTTCTGAGATGATAGAGGGAAAGGGGTATATCGTTGGTATTTTAAAAACGCTTCAGTCTGCGCTAAGAAACCTTATATGGCAGACCAAAGCGATTTCATTTGGTGATTTTTCCCAGACCGAAAGCTTTCTGGGGGAATTTTCTGAGGCATTCAATCATATGGTGAACAAACTGGAAGCCGCTATTTTGGAACTGGAAGAAGCAAAAGATTTGTGTGAAATGCTTTTTGAAACAATTCCTGATGCGACGATGATTATTTCCATGGAAACAGGAATGCTATTGAACTGCAATCGTGCCTTTGAAATCATGATGGGATATTCAAAGTCAGAATTGTGTTACAAACGGCTCAATGAACTCCATTTTTTTAAAGACAGCGAGCAAGAGAGGGTATTCTTCAATTCTATTCATGTGGATACCACATCGAATAACATTCTTATAGAATTAAGGCTTTGGGATGAAACTCAAGTGTATGGACTTTTATCTTCGAATGTGGTTACAATCAAGAACGAAAGGTACATCCTGAGCGTAATCAAAGATATTACGGAAATGAAGAAATTGGAACAAAATCTAAAGGAAAGTGAAGAACGGCACAGATTGTTGGCGGACAATGCCAGTGATGTTATCTGGACAATGGATTTGAATCGGAAATTTACTTATATTAGTCCTTCGGTAGAAAAGTTAAGAGGGTACACGGTCGAAGAAGTGTTTGCACAGCCGAAAGAAGAATTATTATGTCCGTCCTCACGTGGTTTTCTTGAGAATTGGATGCAAAATGCAGTTCATTTAGTTGAAAACAATCTGCCATTTGATATTTTTCGTGGTGATGTGGAACAACCTTGTAAAGATGGAACAACGGTATGGATAGATTTGACTATGTCAGGCATTTATGACAAAGAGAATCGTTTTATTGGAATTCTGGGTGTTTCAAAAGATATAACTGAACGAAAACGGATGGAGGAAGAAATAACAAGAGTATCTGAAACCGACAGGCTAACACAGTTGAATAATCGTTCTAAGCTTGATGCAATTCTGAATTTGGAATTAGAAAGATTACCCAGAAGTGAATCTGTATGCTCTGTTATAATATTGGATCTTGATTTTTTCAAGCGGGTAAATGATACGTGGGGACATTTGATGGGCGATGCTGTGCTCAAAGAAGTTGCGCAGATATTAAGGGATGGAATACGCCCAATTGATACAGTCGGACGCTGGGGCGGGGAAGAATTTATGGTTGTTATGCCGCTTTCAGATCTAAGTGAAGGGATTATCCTTGCCGAAAAGCTGCGGGCGAGAATTGCCGAGCATTCCTTTTTAATGGTTGGGCATATTACGGCAAGCTTCGGTGTTGCGCAGACCAGAGGAAGCCTTAGTGCAGTTGAATTGGTAGCGAAAGCAGATGCGGGATTGTATGAGGCAAAAAATAGTGGTAGAAATCGGGTTTGTTATATCCAGCTCGAAGATGCAACAGAGTAAATGCAAAAAAAAATTTAAGGTGACGCTACATTCATGGAGGGAGCGCAGATGGTAGGAAAATGTGCCGATTAGATGTGTGCACGGAAAGAATCAATGGTTCTTAACATAGCGAGAAACTTTTTGGTAGTTAGGGTGAAGAAGACCCATCCACCGAGTAATCTTGTAAAAAATGGTTTTGTATTGGATTTTAAGAACAAAAAAAATCCTGAATGAGTGAATAATTATGAGGCAGAGTTTTTAGGTCAAATGAAACGACCAAAAGACGATGCCTCTTTTTTATGTCAAAACAGCAGATGCAGCGGAGGATGACCAGGTCATAATTTTTGTGTATGAAGCAGGGCAGCAGGCATTTAAGAAATTTATTGAATAACCAATTTTGTGCCAAAGAGAAGCGTGCCTCTTGCTGTTTAAAAGTTCCTTATACGATCATAAAATCAATAGTATTAGTTTGAATAAAAATTGATTACTAAAAAAGTGAGAAGTACGTTTTTCTCATTTATATAGGTGTGCCCAATGGATGAGTCAAACGTTAGAGAATCGCCCTCGTTCAGGATATAATCGCCAGCATCCGTACGAAGGATCAGTTCTCCCTGGGTGATAAAGATATATTCCTGCGCCTTCTCAGAATGACCAATAGAAGAATTTGATGAATTTGCATCCAATTCCACATAAAAAAGTTCGAAATTTCGCACAGGGGTATTGCGATAATAGCAATAAACACGATAATGGGCTGTTTCACCAATCTGCATTGCGGGTTCTGCCTTGCGAATCAGCGTTGTTTCTTTTTCAATTTGCTCCAATAGCCTAGTGTAGGGCACATTAAGCCCGTTTGCAATCTTCCAAATGGTATTAATTGTTGGATTGCTGTTTCCTTTTTCAATATCTGACAGCATTGCCTTACTAATTTCAGATATTTTTGATAATTGACCTAGGGTTAGATTTCGTTCATTTCTTAATTCCTTCAAATTGATTGCAATGATTTTGCCTAATTCCATCTTTATCCTCCTATTGGGATTGACAGATATAACGAACAAGTGTAAGATATAAAAAACGAATCGTTCGAAATATCAAACAAGCGTAAAGTATAATATGGCATATTATATGATATTCCTTAAGAAAAATCAAGCTATAAATGGAAGGGGGAAAACGATTTATGAGAGTAAAGGCATTTAAAGCAGCGTTGCTGTATACCATACCAATTTGAATAGGCTTTCTTTTTCTTGGAGTGTCCTATGGGGTTCGAAATGAGCAGGAAACATTTCATTGGGATATTTCATAAGTGGAAGGAGAATACGCTGTTGGGTATGGGAACAGAAACTGTTGTATATATCTTTTTGGTACAAATTTATTTTCGCCAGCATTACCCATTCTGGGGTTTATGCCAAATCGCTACATAAAAAAGCGACGATATATCGTTAAATTTAAGGAGGATGAAAGTATGGAAAAGAATTTATCAAGAGAAGAAGCATGGGATTTGTTAACTGAGTATACCGTAACCCCGGCTTTGAGGAAGCACGCACTCGCTGTTGAGGCTGCTATGAGCCATTTTGCGAGGCTTGAAGGAGAAAATGAAGAAATGTGGGGCATTGCAGGCTTGCTGCATGATCTGGATTATGAAAAATTTCCAGAAGAGCATTGCTGCAAAGCGGAAGAAATTATGAGAGAGCGTGGCATTGACGATTTATATATTCGTGCGATGAACAGCCACGGTTATGGTATATGCACCGACGTAAAACCCGAAAGTAAGATGGAAAAGGTATTGTATACCATTGATGAGTTGACAGGTCTGATTAATGCGCTGTGCCTTATGCGTCCATCTAAAAGTGTATTGGATTTGGAAGTGGCATCAGTAAAAAAGAAATTCAAGGACAAGTCTTTTGCTGCCGGTGTAAACAGGAATGTCATTCTGAATGGGTGTGAAATGTTGGGATTGGAATTAAATGAGGTTATTAAAGAAACGATTGAGGGCATGAAAGAAAAAGCGCAGGAAATAGGGCTGAAAGGGAATCTGTAATCTTGGGGAAACTCTACTTAGCAAAGCTTTTTTATCCACTGTATTTGGTATTTTTATGATGCAAAGAAAAGGGTGAGATTGAAATCAATCTCACCCTAAAAATTTTATTATATTGCTCTTAATGGGCGGTGGTTACAAAATTTTTGCAAGCCGCCAATGCCCTAAGAGGGAAGGCCTATTTAAATTGTTTCATGGAAGGTTCTTTTAATTACCTCCATTTGCTGGTCACGAGTCAATCGGTTAAAGTTGACTGCGTATCCAGAAACACGAATGGTAAGCGTAGGATATTTTTCAGGATTTTCCATTGCATCAATTAAAATATCTCTATTCATTACATTTACATTCAAATGATGTGCACCTTGCAGGAAGTATCCGTCTAAAATATGAATGAGATTTTCAATTCTCTGCTCCGCTTCTTTTCCCAATGCATCCGGTACAATAGAGAATGTATTGGATACACCATCTTGGCATACATTTCTGTAAGGAATTTTTGCGACAGAATTTAAAGACGCAAGGGCTCCGTTTTCATCTCGTCCGTGCATCGGATTTGCGCCGGGTGCAAGGGGTTCCCCAAATTTTCTGCCATCTGGTGTGGTTCCTGTTTTTTTACCATACATAACATTGCTTGTTATGGTCAAAGCAGACAAAGTGTGCTTTGCATTGCGGTATATCGGATGTTTTTTCAATGCGTCAGAAAAATAAGTTACAATTTCCACGGCGATGTCATCTACTCTATCATCATCATTACCATATTTGGGGAAATCTCCCTCTACTTTAAAATCTACCGTTACACCATGCTCATCACGGATTGGCGTAACCTTTGCATATTTCATTGCAGAAAGAGAGTCTGCTGCCACAGAAATGCCTGCAATGCCAAATGCGGTCAGACGTTCTACGTCCCTATCGTGCAATGCCATTTGACTTGCTTCATAAGCATATTTATCGTGCATATAATGGATAATATTTATGGTGTCAACATACAGCTCTGCCACATAGTCCAATACCTTTTTATATTGCGCAAACACCTCTTCAAAATCTAAAATATCCCCATGAATTGGTGCAATATTTGGTACAACAGCAACTTTCTGCAATTCATCAACGCCGCCGTTCATAGCCAGAAGGAGAGATTTTGCAATGTTCGCTCTTGCGCCGAAAAATTGCATTTGCTTCCCAACACGCATTGCAGATACACAGCAAGAAATTGCGTAGTCATCTCCATACAAGGGACGCATAATATCATCATTTTCGTATTGAATAGAATCTGTTTCAATACTCATTTTTGCACAATATGTTTTGAAGGGGTGAGGCAAATCCCTGCTCCAAAGGACAGTCATGTTTGGTTCAGGCGCAGTTCCCAAATTTGTCAGAGTATGTAGGTAGCGGAATGAATTTTTTGTAACAAGCGGTGCTCCGTTTATGCTGATTCCGCCAATTGCCTCTGTAATCCAAGTAGGGTCGCCGCCAAATAATTCATTATATTCGGGTGTTCTCAAATGACGTACCAATCTTAATTTAATGATAAACTGGTCAATCAATTCTTGTGCTTCTTTTTCGGTAAGAACACCGTTTTTCAAATCTCTTTCGATATAAATATCCAAAAATGTGGAAGTACGTCCCAAAGAGATTGCCGCACCATTGTTTTCTTTTACGCCGGCGAGATATGCCATGTACAAAAATTGTACTGCTTCTTTGGCATTTTTGGCAGGGCTGCTAATATCAACACCATATTTTAATGCCATTGACTTCATTTCTTTTAAAGCCTTAATCTGCATTCTCAATTCTTCTCTTGTACGAATGCGTTCATCTGTCATTGCACCGTCAAAGGCAGCCAATTCTTTTTCCTTTTCCTGCATCAAAAAGTCCACACCATACAGAGAAACCCTTCTGTAATCACCAATCACACGTCCACGGCCGTAGGCATCGGGCAAGCCTGTCAGTAAGCCAACGTGTCTGGCAACCTTTGTTCTTTCGGGATAAGCATCAAAAACACCTTCATTATGTGTTTTTCTGTAAGCATGAAAATCCTTTTTCACCTGGTCATTTAATTTGTAGCCATACTGATCTAAAGCACTTGCGGCCATATTTAAGCCACCATATAAATTCACGATTCTTTTTAAAGGTGCATCTGTCTGCAAGCCCAAAATAACTTCGTTTTCTTGATCTATATAGCCTGGTGCAAAGTTGTCTATCCCAGAAATGATATCTGTTTCAACATCTAAAATACCAGTTTTCATTTCTTCCACAATCAATTCGTGGCATTTGTCCCAAAGTTTTTTTGTTCGTTCTGTGACACCTTCTAAAAATGTATCATTGCCTTCGTAAAGAGAATAATTTTTTTGAATAAAATTACGAACATCAATTTCTTTTGCCCAGCTTCCTGTTTGAAACCCCTGCCATGCCAATGTATTCATTTTATCAATCCTTTCTTGTTCCTACGATATAATATCTAAAATCATGCGCTGAAGCTGTTTTGTTTTTTCTTTGCACATAGGCAGCGTATCTTTTAAGGGATAGTCTATGCCCATAACGTTGTATTTCTCAACGCCCAAGGTGTGATAAGGAAGCAGTTCCACTTTTTCAACATTGGGAATTGCTTTGATATACGCCCCAAGCCCTTTGATATGTTCTTCGGTGTCCGTCAAATTTGGTATTACAACGTGACGAATCCAAAGATGGGTTTCGGCTTTTTTGACAGCGTCTAAGAATTTGGTTGGAACAGAAAAATCCCCGCCTGTCAATGCCGTATAATTTTCAGGTAAATAATGCTTCACATCAAATATTACGAAATCTGTAAAAGCTAAAAGCTCCTCATACTCTCCATATCCATACCCAGCCGTATCAAGGCAAGTGGATATATTTTCTTTTTTACACGCTTTGAATAATTCTGTTAAAAATTCAATCTGCAAAAGTGGTTCTCCGCCCGAACAGGTTATGCCCCCTGTATTGCCATAGTAAGGCTGAAAGCGTTTCAGCATTTTTATGATTTCACTTACGTCCATTTCTTTTGCAGAGTGCATTTCCCAAGTATCCGGATTATGACAATACTTGCATCGAAGTGCACATCCTTGAAAAAAGAGCACGGTTCGTATTCCGGGGCCATCTACCAGCCCCATGGACTCAACGGAGTGAATTTTACCTTTTTGCACATAATCACCTCTTTCTAATTCAATTTTTTGAAATAGAAAAAGCCGACAATCCGGGCTTTTTCTGCCCAGACGGTCGGCTTGTGTTAACGATTATACTTCACGTGGTTAAACCCACTGCTCCGTCAGTCATATAATCTATAATCTGATTTTATCATGACTTTTTTTTGTTGTCAATGAAATATTTTTAAGTGTGGCATAAAAATTTATCCATAAAATATCCACACAAATACCATCAATTTAACAATTGTTCATTCAAAATCTTTATTAAACTGCAAGTGTATTATATAATGAATTTAATGGGAAATGGTAATTGATGATAATGTTTTTTTCTGCGAAGACATTGTGAACTGGCGGCATGAAGGCTGAGCATGGCACATGCTATTTTGGCGGTACATGACTGCTATTGTTGCAGATGAACGGATAGATGAAAAAGGAGCGTTACTATGTTGAACAAGAAACTTGTTTTAGAACTGGCAAAAAAACACGACAGTTTCTATTTGTATGATGAAAAAGTAATCGTTGAAAATACGGAACGTTTGAAGCATGATTTCAAGCACGTTGATTTTCTGTATTCGATCAAAACAAACTCACATCCATTGGTTGTAAAATCTGTTTTATTGCAAGGCTTCGGCGTGGATGCCGCAAGCGTAGCGGAGGTTATGCTTGGTAAACAAAATGGAGTAGCCAAGGATAAAACTCAATACTCTGCGCCCGGAAAAACGAAAAAAGACATTGAACAAACAATTGATGTTTCGACAATTATTGCGGACAGCTTGAATGAAATAATGCTTATTCAGCAGGTGGCACAAGAGAAGAAAATGGTTGCAGATATCGGAATTCGAATCAACCCAAACTTTTCATTCTACGGTGAGGATGCAATTCCATCAAAATTTGGTATTGATGAGCAGTTACTCTTTGAAGTGATTCCACAATTGAAACAGCTGAAAAACATTAAAGTGGTAGGGTTGCATATACATTTACGCAGTCAGGAGCTAAACGCTAGTGTGTTGGAAAAATACTATTCAAACCTGGTGATACTTGCAGAGAATTTTCAAAAGGCGATCGGGCAGCCGTTGACCTTTCTCAATATGGGTTCTGGAATTGGAATTCCATTTTCTGCTGAAGATACGCCTTTGGACACTGTATATTTGGGTGCGGCAACGGCAAAGATGATGAGTCAATTTCGCTTGCGGTTTCCAAACTTGAATGTATACATTGAAACGGGCAGGTATGTGGTTGGAAAAAGTGGCTTCTATGTAACCAAGGTGCTCGACAAAAAAGTATCCTGCGGAAAAACTTTTTTAATTCTGAAAAACACATTGAATGGCTTTATTCGCCCTTCGCTGGCACAACTTGTCATGAGTTATACTGAGCAGAAAAAGCCGTTTGCCAGTGAACCTCTGTTTACCTGTGCAAATCCCTTTGAATTGATTGCACTTTCGGACGCAGCAGAAACAGAAGAGGTTACACTGGTTGGAAACTTATGTACTGCGGCAGATGTTGTTGCAAAGGATATTGTTTTACCAAAGCTTCAATGCCAAGATGTGATTGTTTTCACCAATGCAGGAAGCTATGCGGCAGTGCTTTCTCCCATGCAGTTTTCATCACAGGAACAACCTGCACAAATTTTTCTTTCTTGCAAGCAAGGGGTAATCAATATAGATGATGCGGAATGACTTGTTGCGATTCTTCGTATGCAGCCCCACAGCTACTACTATTCGCCAAAAGCAAGCTTGACATAGGTAGAGTCTGCACAGGCAATATAGAACCTGTTGCTTGAAGCAATGTTGAGGACTGTGTAGTCATATTAAACGGAGTGCTTTGAAAAAATAGGAACGCTGTTTAACTTGAAGTGATGGAGGGATAACAGAATTTTACCAGCATATTCAATAGGAATAGGCCAAGGTGTCTTTGTGGCTCATACATTTTTACACTAAAATTTTTTTGAAAACAGCAATAAAGAAATCATTTCTTTGATAATTACAGCTGTGTGTAAAAAAATGTAAATGAACAAACTCACATTTTCTATCAAGAATAGCTTGTTTTCAATGAAAAAAGAATGTATATTAATAATTAAGTAGAAAAAAATGTAATTTATAAGGTTATTTTTCAGAAATACACACAAAGGTTATTGTCAAAAAGAAGTTAGCGAGGATGCATATGCAAGGGAATAAGAAATTCTGGGTGATTTTCCTGAGCGTAATTGTTTTTTTCGGAGGTGCTTTTTTTCAGATATTAGAGAGTTCAAGGTTTAGCAAAAGAATCATTCAAGAGCAAACGTATAGTACTCTTGTTGAACACGCTGAAATCATGCGAAATAATTTTCAGCAAGGGGCAGAAGGACAATTTATGTTAATGCAAAATTTTGCTCAGGACATCTCAAAAAAAGATGGTTTTATCTTAGAAAACAATTTTGATTTTAGGGAAGATATAAATTTGATGAGTGGTTTTGATCAAATAGGAATTGCCGATCAAGAAACTGGAATGGCAATATTTGACGATGGCATTCGTCTTGATGTATCTGATAGAGAATATTATAAAAATGCGATTCATGGGAATTCCAGTATCGACTTTTTTCAAGGGGAAGGGGACGAAACGGGTCACCTCTTTTTTTCCATGCCGATTTATCATGAAAATGAAATTATAGGTGTATTATTTGCCAGGGCAAATCATGAGTGGATGGACAAATATTTCCGTAACGATATTTTTGATGGATACGGTTTCCTTTGTGTGACGGATAATCAAGGGGATATGATTGGTTTTGGAAATCAGAAAAATCTCGTTGAGGATCAAAATAATATTTTAGAATATTTCAGCACAAAGAAAATAAGCACAGATGAAATTGTTGAAAACATGGGAAGCGGGCTGACGCATTCCTTTGCATTCATCAATGATGAGGAGGAGTGGTGTACAACATATCTGCCTCTTGCCATAAATGATTGGTATTTATTTTGTTCAGTACCGAATGAAGCGCTTGCTCCTACTGATGGTACGTATGTGCTTTTGGAAAAAAATCACATCATAAAAGTGCTTTTGATTTATAGTGCCGCTTGCATTTTAATTTCTTTGTTAATCTGGCATGAGCGGGGGGAAATAAAAAAAGAAAATGTGCGTTTAAAAAAAGCAGAGGAATTTGCTGGTATGGCTTCCTTTGAGGGTGACTATAAAAAAGATACTTTTGTTTTAAACGAAAATTATTTTAAATTATTTGGCAGAAATCCAGTTTATAAAAAAATAAGTGATTTTACCACCCCCCCTCCTGATATTCTGGAGGAAGACCATGAAGTCTTTTTGAAAATGGGCAGGGATTTGATTGCAGGAAAGGATTCAGGCAGCGTTCAATATCGGCTTTTTAGTAAAGATGGGAATATTCAATGGCATCAGTTTGTATTTCATGTTTGTTATGATAAACATGGTCTGCCCTTGAAGTGCTATGGGATGATTGTGCCAATTGATCGGCATTTGAAGCTAATTTCAAAACTGCAAATGCAAGTTGAAAAAGATCCTATGACGGGTGTACTTAATAGAACTGCCTTTGAATTGTATGTGAACTTATGCTTTAGTGGAGATTCCGCAGAACAGAATCATGCGCTGCTATTACTGGATTTGGATAATTTCAAGCAGATTAATGATGGATATGGGCATATATTAGGGGATCATGCACTTGTGAAAACAGCGGACATTTTAAAAGTTTGTGTACGCAGCAGCGATTACGTTGGTCGCCTTGGCGGAGATGAATTTGCAGTTTTTTTGCAAAATGCAAATAAGGAACAGGCAGCAAAAAAAGCTGGGGAAATATGTCAAGCACTTGAGAATGCAGAAATGAAATCAAATGAAGCCGTGGTAACGTGCAGTATTGGGATAGCCTGCTTTCCTGAGGATGGATCTGATTTTAATGAGCTTTATGGGCTTGCAGACCGAGGATTGTATAGGGTGAAGGAGAGTGGAAAGAATAGTTTTTCCATGGTGAATGATAATGATTGATTGTGATTTTGGAAGAGATAGTATGGAAGGCCTTTTGTTTCATAGCAAACCACTTTCAAACGGATAAAACAATTGGAAATTTTGAAAAAAATACTTGCATTATGGGGAATTTTGTGATATTATAACTAAGCAGTTTTCCTTGCGGATGTGGCGGAACTGGCAGACGCACCAGACTCAAAATCTGGCGGTAGTGATATCGTGTGGGTTCGAGTCCCACCATCCGCACTTTGTACATCTGATCCGAACATTCATTTTAAAGATGAATTGTTCGGATTTTTTTTATTTCCTTTCCTTGCTTGAAGGATTCCCTTTCTTTCTGTATTTGGGGTCGATTCAATCAATCATTCTGGTGAAAATTTATGATTTATCTTCGCTATTCTTCTCTTTTTTCTTGTTTTACTTGCCATTTTATCATTCCATTTGTCTTTCTCACAATCCTTCACTTGAAAAAATCAAAAAGATAGCAAAATGCCAAGGTATGCAATTCATACCAAGGAAATGAACTCAAAAGTACGCTTTCCTTTCGGAGGACAGTTTAATTTCTGTTATCGTTTGTGTTACATATAGGATACAGGTCAATCCAAAACCTATAAATGTAGGGTTGCTGCATATACAAAAAAATCACCTATTGACAATTAGTCAGTACTGAGTATAATAATAGTCAGTACTGACTAAAGTGAAAGGGGCGGTGATATGATTCCGCTATATATTCTTGGATTGCTCATGCGGTTCGGCCCTCAGCACGGATACCGCATAAAAAAATTGATGGAAGAACAGCTGGAGGACTTTACGCAAATTAAACTGCCAACGGTATATTACCATCTTGAAAAAATGGAAGCTGCCGGGCTGATTACTGCACAGCGTGACAAGCAGGGTGAACGTACCGAAAAAACGGTGTATCTGGTAAGCAACGGGGGTATCGATAAATTTAAAGAGCTGCTTCAGCAGACCTTGCAGATTCAATACCGTCCTACCTTTGATATTGATGGCACACTTTATTTTTCTGATTCTCTGGATAGAGGTGCTTTGACGGATAGTCTTAGCAGGCACGTTAGCAGTTTGAAAAAGACTCTTGATGAGCTAGAACTTCACCGTAATGCGACTATGGTGCATATTCCTGAGGATTGTAAAATATCTGCCAATATTATTTTTGAGCACCACATCTTGCATTATCAGGCGGAGCTTACTTGGGCAGAGCAAGCATGGAAGCTTTTAAAGGAGGATGAAGCATATGGTAAAAGCTAGAGTCATTGAAACAAACGAAGGCATTCAGAATGAAGTGGCTGTCGAAATGTTCGATGTATTTGCACGCAGTATGCGTGACAAAGGATGGAACGGTGTGGATGGGATGATCGCTTCGGGTATCAAGGGCGGCGATGTATTGGAAGTCGGCCCTGGCCCGGGTTATGTGGGGCTGGAGCTGGCAAAAAAAATTCATCCAACTTCCCTTACCGGCTGTGAAATCAGTCCTGCCATGCTGCGTTTCTCGGAAAAAAATGCCGCTGAATATGGGATTTCTGCTCGCTATGTGCTTGGAAACTGCATGAATATGCCATTTGAGGATGAGAGTTTTGATGCTGTGATTTCAAATGGTTCCCTACATGAATGGGAAAATCCGATTTGTGCATTTGATGAAATTTTCCGTGTACTTCGTACAGGCGGTCGATTTTGTATCACCGATTTGCGCCGTGATGTGAATTCGTTGAAAAAGACAATGGTCTACCTTTCCACTAAGCCTAAGGAAATGCGCCCTGGTTTGCTTACTTCTCTAAATGCAGCCTATACTGTTTCAGAAATCAATGCGCTTTTGTACCGTTCCAAGTTGCATCATGCAACAGTAAGCAGCGATTTTTTTGGCCTTAGCATTGCCGGACAAAAATAAATTCGCTCCCATTTATATCAAGCGTTATGAAGTTTCAAACTTTATAGGTAAAATTCGTTAAACCGGGCAGAGTTTCTGTGCGGTTTACTTTTTTTCATGTTTTCAGGAGAAAGTGTTGCTAAAAAAAGAATTTATTTGAATCGTTAAAATTTTGCAGCTAGCATTTAAAACCATACTATTTTCACGAAAAGAAGGTAGTGAGAGTTTCGGAAAAGTCAACGCTTAGCAGAGAATAAAAAGCGCAAATGGTTTAAAACGATGTCATCCGGAATGAAATTTAAAAAGCATATTGTTCATCCAGAGGCTATTTAAACAATACTTGCCTTGATTACCGAAAATCATTGCTCGGTATATTAGGTGAAAAATAAAACGGGAGAGTGACGTAAAATGGACCCTATGTCAAGGACATTTTAAAAATAACGGTTTATAAATGATAAAAACAGATGTAATTTCCCATAAATGAATCTTACCTCTGTTTTT
>RZZU01000078.1 GCA_009929735.1 Clostridia bacterium
TTGTCCAACTTCTTTTCATAAAAATTGCCTCCTATCGTAGTTATATTATCCTACGATGGGAGGCTTTTTTGCAATGTCCGTTTTTACTGGTTCAGTTCATAATCAAGGGGCTTGGCTAACTAAAACTTATTTTTTAAATCTTTTTAAAATACCGTGTTACAAACGCCATCATACGCAGCATATCATCACTTAGATCCATCTTGTTTTTGTCTGCAAAACAACCAGTATCCTGCATATCCTTGACCATAGGTTTTGCCCAGTTTGGTACTTCGTTTAATGTGTTATATCTTTTCATATCCTCATCCCCCTTGAATTCATCCGGCACCTTAACCACCCAGTAATATTTCACCTGACTTTTGAACAAATTGTAATCGGCATTCGTTTGTGCCGGCTTATTGGACCATGGATCATTGATTTGCACCTTTCCCGCTTCCAAACCGTACCACAACACATAATGGCCGCTGGTTGTCCAATTCCCCTTGCCCATGCAAGCAATCACCAAATCACCACGCTCAATAGCTTCCTTTGCCATATCGTGGTACTTGGAAGCAGGAGAGCCATAAATATTAGTGCCGTTTAGCATAGTGATGTCAATGCCATACGCCGCTCCCTGGGGCTTGAAATAGGAATAATATGTACCCTGCCCCTTTGCCTTATAACCATGTTTCTTTGACCATTCCGCCGTTGTAATTGGTGTGACGTTCTCGTCGGCCAGAGTTGCAATCGCCATGGCAGCGCAGGTAATACCGCACCCCTCCGCCTTAATCGTTGTTTTCTCCCCTGCTGCAGAATAATCATGGCTTGCCCACTTGGGATCACTCTGCATATACAAAATCGGTTTCATTACTCCTCATCTCCTATTTCTTAATGAATAAAAACTCTTCAATATAAATTGGAGCTCCATTCATCTTTAAATTTTCATCATATTTTGAGCATACATAGTCGACCTTGGTTTGTGTATTGTCGTTTATGATAATTTCTTTCGTTCCATCTGGCATCCTTATGCCAAAAATAACCTTGCAGTTTTCTGCACCCTTTGATGCAGATATAAATGTTTCCCTTAAATTCATTATTCATCGCCTCCGCTATTTTTCTGATACTGGGTACCAAAGTAAAATGCAATGACCACGCTAAATATGGTCAAAAATTGCTCACCGGTGATCCGGCCGACAATGGCCAAATAAGAAAATACCACCGTCAGCAAAACAGTAACGATGGATTTCACAGTCAATAAATTCTGGATTGTGACCTTTGTGCTTTCGCTTAAAACCGCCACACCTTGACTTAAAACTGCCGTACTTTCTGATAGTTCACCCTGCACTTTGTTCGTTTCGTTCTCGCTCATTTTTCATTTCCTCCCGTCTCAGTCTCATTTCCTGCCGCTTCTCCGCCTGCTTGTCCTGCCTTTCTGCCCAGCGATTGAATATGGTCATAACTCCGCAAATGCCCAACTCTGTACCAAATACCGTCAAGGCATTGCCAACGATAGCGGAAACATCCACCCCAAAATAAGCCAATACCATGCCGGCAACCACCACCGCTACGCAGAAAAGCAACGACGATACCACAATGGTTGTCATGGTATCATCGTTAATCCGCAGACGTCTGTGTTTTTTCCCTTCAGACAATCTTCTCCACCGCCTTCCGATTAAGGAAGTTCTTCAAATCATGCTTAACCTCTGTGGTATACTCCAAAGCTTTTGTCATATCCCCATTGCAATGGGCATCAGGAATCCGCTGCACTGCCTTTGCCGTAGCTTCCCCCAATGCAATGGAGGCATTCACAGCCGTTAAAAGGTTGTATTCCATATCCTCCCGCTCTTTTTCCCGCTTCTCAGTGGCTTCACTCCTTGCCGCTTCTCGCTTTTCGACCACCTTATCCCGCTTTGTGATACTCCGCTGTATTAACCAAATCCCCATGGAAGTAACCAAAGCTTGCATTACACCAAAAACCACTACATCCACGCACTTCACCCCTTTGCGCAATACAATTCCTCCTTTCCCAATAAAAAAGCCCGGATATGCTCCGAGCCTTTCGCTGCCTTATGTATTTGTTATACCGGCAAAACCTCACCGGTTATTTCTTGGTACTCCTCTGTGGTAATCTTCCCAAATGCAACATACTTTTGAAGCTGGTCCTTTCTTACGAAGTTTTTTTCAAACCTCGTTTTCAAACCATCAAACATAGGGCTTTTTGTTTCTGCACTCATTATGAATTCCCTCCTAACACTACTAATTCAATATCCGTTATTTGCTGTGCCAACAGCTCTTGTCCTTGCTGAATTTCTAAATCACGCAATTCCCCATCAGTCATTGCCTGCATGATTATTTCTGTTTCCGTTGTAGCGTTTTCTAGTTGTTTTATCGCTCCGTCAACAGCATGAATACTCTGTTTTACTACTGAACCATTAGAATAATAAATATATTTATATTCATCAATAATTTCTTCTTTCATAATACTCAGCATTTTATCACCTCACTAATTCGTATGTTATCTATCGGCTGCGTATTTTACACTGACATTACTAAAAATGGGTTTCGCATTTGTATAAAATTCAGTGTAACCATTATTAGAAGTTAAAGTACCCTGTGCTTCTATCCCATATGCGGCAAAGTCCTCCTCTTTGATAGTAACAGGTGTCGCTAATTCGTAATAAATAACTGTGCCTGTTAACGCCGTTCTTGCCGCATCTATATCAGCATAAGTTCCCTTGGGAACAATTAGACCATACTTGAGAGTACTCATATTGCAAGCTTTACCTATGGCAATATCACTATCCATTGTTAAGACATTGTATGTTTCAAAACCTTCAAATTGAAACGAAAGTATTGCTCTGCTCGTAAT
>RZZU01000042.1 GCA_009929735.1 Clostridia bacterium
TCATAAAGTTGCAATGCTTTTTTTCTTTGATACTTCGTATACACTCGTTCGTACTCCTTTCAGAGTTTCGTTAGTGTCCAACTTTATGTCCGCACCCCCCTGTCGTTTTTCGGAAGTCCCAGAGGGGCTGAGGCAAGAGCAGGAATCTTCACTCTGATTAAAACAGCAAAGGCAAAAATACATATCAGCATATATTTACAATTCGTAATACATATGATATACTGACATAAGATTCTAAATAAAAGATTGTCGTTCTGGAGCGGAACGTTATTTACTTTCGGAGGCGTTATGTTGATTAATAATTATAAACCGAAATATCCTGTGCAAACACTGGAAAAATCTATAGACATATTGTTATGCCTGAAAGAGTCTGCTTCATCTGAAGGGATGAGTATAGCGGAGATTAATGAAAAATTGAATTTGGGAAAAAGTGTGATTCATAGAATATTGGACACGCTATATGCTTATCGTTTTGTAGAAAAAACCAGCGAAGGTTATAGTTTGGGATGGGGGCTTTATGATATTGCCCAGGTGATTCCTGAAAAGCATCATTTAAGTGAAACAAGCTATAAGAAAATTATGGAAAGATTATGTAACTATTTTAAGGAAACCATAAATCTGGGTGTTTATAGCAATGGAGAAGTTGTAATAATATGCAAGATTGAACCTGATCGCCGTTTGCGTTCCAGTGTTGCAGTAGGGGAGAGACAGCCTTTGTATGCAACTGCATTAGGAAAGCAATTTCTTGCTTCTTTCACGAAAGAAGAAGTGAAGACTTATTTTGAATCCTTTCAACTAGAGAAACTAACGGAGCGAACAATTGTCAATTTAGATGAAATGTATACTGAATTGAGGAAAGTGAAAACCGAAGGGTATGCTTTGGATAACGAGGAATACTGTGATGGATTAATTTGTACGGCAGTTCCGGTATATGATTTTCAAGGGAAAATTACAGCAGCAATGAGCATCAGTGTTCCGTATGGACGTTATACAGCTGAAAAAATGGAAGAGATCATTAAAGAGTTGAAAAAGGCAGCGATGGAGTTGTCTGATTTTTTAGGGTATCAAGGAATATAAAGATATAAATAACCAAATAACAAATGAATTTTAGTTTTGTTGTTTGCAAATTTGAAAAGATACTCCCAAAAGTTATGTAAGTAACTAGAGGGAGTATTTTTTTGTAAAAACTTTTCTATATTTCGTGTAGGAGTGAAAGCGCTTTGTGACAATTTTTGAAGCGTAGAAAGTGCTATTTCACCCATGAATTTAGGGATTAGAATAAATTTACTATTGAAAAAGAAGTTGTTTTTTTATAAAGCAGCTTTTTTTTTTTGTGGAATCTGCTATCACAACATGCAAAAATCATATTGCTTTATTCACAAAAATCGGCTGTAAAAACCATGGGAATTTCATTTAGAATATCATTTAGAATATCATTGACAATTAGAATGGCATTCTATATAATGAAATAGAAATCAATAAATGCCATTTAATAAATAAACATTCTACAATGCAGAACGAAAGGGGAACGAAATTATGGTAGGTAAAAAGGTTATCCATCATTTAATGATGAGTGCAAAAGATGGTCATTATGTAGGAGATTTGGTGAACGGCGCTAGAATCGTAAATCAGTGGGGCGACGTCGGTACAGAGCTTATGGTTTATGTAGACGGGGATATCAGCTTATTCTTAGGCTACAAGGATATTGAATTCACAGCACCTGTATATGTAGGTGACTTTATGGAATATCACGGCTGGATTGAGAAGGTTGGTAATCAGTCTTACACATGTAAATTTGAGGCATGGAAGGTTGCTACTATGCTTAACAGAACAGACGCTGATATGACGGGTATCGAACACACGGCGGCAACAGCTTGTGAACCCCCTGTAATGTGTGGTACAGCCACCGGCAGTCTCTACATTGCGAAGAAAGACCAGAGAGGCCCCCAGGAATCCTCGTTTCAAGACAGAAAACACCCTGGTGAATAATTACATATTTTAACTTGCTAATAATGAGCAATTCACTCATTACTTTAGACTTTAGACATTGGGCGGATGCGGCGTTCGAATCCGCCCTCCTCAAAATAGGAAAAAGGAGGGAGATACTCCGATGAATCTTGTAAAAATTGAATTTGATAGATGTAAAGAATGTCATTACTGTGTTAAATTTTGCCCTAAAAAAATTTTGGTGAATGGGGATAAAATTAACAAGCAGGGATATTACACACCCATAATTACAGATATGGACGAATGCATTGCCTGTGGAACTTGTGCTCGCGTTTGTCCTGAAGGAGCCATTGAAGTAATGAAAGACGTTTTGGAATAAAGGAGGCGATTGCGTGGGCGAAAAAGTTTTTATGCAAGGAAATGCAGCGTTATCAGAAGCTGCAATTCGAGCGGGTTGCAAGATGTTCTTTGGCTACCCCATTACACCATCCAGTGAAATGCCTGAGTATTATGCAGAGCAGGCACCTAGTAGGGACCTTGTGTTTGTACAGGCAGAAACAGAGGTGGCGGCATTTAACATGATAGCGGGAGCGGCGGCAGCTGGCAAAAGAGCTATGACAGGCACGGCAGGGCCGGGGTTTAGCCTTGGGCAGGAAGCAATGAGCTATATGGCAGCGGCAGCGTTGCCGGCGGTCGTTGTAAACGTGATGAGACCGGGTCCTGCTGATGGTGAAATATTAGCTTCTCAAGGCGACTATTTCCAGGCAACAAAGGGTGGCGGCCATGGTGATTACAATGTCATCTGTTTAACACCTTATTCCGTTCAAGAGCAGGTAGATATGATAGGTGAAGCTTTTGAATTGGCTGAGAAGTATTTAAACCCTGTTATTGTGTTAAGTGATGCCACATTGGCAAAAATGAGAGAAAACGTTGAGCTTCCCGATGAAATTGTTACCAAAGATATTTCATTTGAAGGTGCGGTTACAGGTGCGAAAAACAGAGAACATAATGTAATTACAACCTGCGGGGATGGCCCAGCACAATGGGAGGAATTCAACCTAAAATTACAGGAGAAATTCCAAACCATTCGTGAAAATGAACAGCAATGGGAAAGTACTCAAACAGAGGATGCGGAGATTGTTATTGTGGCCTTTGGTTCTGTTGCGAGAGTAGCCTTGGATACTGTAAAGCTTGCCAGAGAAAATGGAATAAAGGTTGGCATGATTCGTCCCAAGAGAGTATGGCCTTTCCCTGAAAAAGCATTCAAGGATATGGACGACAAAAAATTCTTCGTTGTGGAATTGAATGCAGGGCAGATGGTTGAAGATGTAAAGCTGTCTGTGAAACACAAAGAAAATGTTTCATTCTATGGTCGACTGGGTGGTTTCACCCCTACACCGATAGAATTATATGAAAAAATCCGCGAATTGTATTTGTAATAGAAAGGAGTGCATGAAATGCAAGTTGTATATAAAAGACCATCTGCACTGCAGGATAACTATTTCAAATACTGCGGAGGATGTGGTCATGCGATTATAAATAAATTGATTGCTGAAATTATTGATGAAAAGGGTTGGCTGGAAGATACAATTATGGTTTGGCCCATTGGTTGCTCTGTCTATGCAGACCAGTATTTTAAAACAGATTCTATTTGTGCGTTGCATGGACGGGCTCCTGCACTTGCAACGGGAGTTAAGCGCGCGCGTCCCGAAAATCTTGTTGTTGTTTATCAAGGGGATGGAGATATGGTTTCAGAAGGTATGTCTGAAATTATCCATGCCGCCATTCGTGGTGAAAAATTCAGTGTTATTTTCGTAAATAATGCGATTTATGGTATGACTGGCGGACAGATGGCTCCTACGACCTTGGAGGGACAAAAGACCTCAACAACACCTTATGGCAAATCTGTTGCCAATGAAGGTGCGCCTGTAAATATGGCGGAACTCATTTCCAATATTACAGGGTGTATTTACAGCGAAAGAGTTGCGGTAAATAGCCCTAGAAATATCGCCATGACCAAAAAAGCCGTTAAAAAATCCCTAGAAATGCAAATGGAAGGCAAAGGTATGAGCTTTGTGGAAATTCTTTCTCCCTGTCCAACGGGCTGGGGATTGAAACCCCTAAAATCACTGGATTTTGTTGAAGATAACATGATGCCGGTATATCCTTTGGGTGTATTCAAGGATACGGAGGTGGAAAGCTGATGAAAAGTCAATTTATGTTTTCAGGCATAGGCGGTCAAGGCGTTATTTCCATTGGCGAGCTAATTTGTACAGCGGCGATGAAAAAAGGATATGTTGTTACCTTTGCACCATCCTATGGTCAAGAAAAACGTGGCGGCAGAACAATGTGTCAAATGGTTGTTTCTCAGGAAATGGGTTCTCCCATCATTTCCGAAGCCGACTTGCTACTGGTAATGGATGAACGTTCCTTGAAGGATTATGAAAAACAAGTAAAGTCCGGAGGGTATTTGATTATCAATAGCAACATGGTTGAAATCAAACCTGAAAGAACGGATATTCATGTAGTTTATGTACCCGCCAATGATCTTGCACAAGAAATTGGAAATGCAAAGACTGCAAATATGATTGCTTTGGGCGTAGCCATGAAATATCTAGATTTTGTGGATCTGGATGAGGTGAAGGCAGAATTAAAAGGTATTTTTTCGGGCAGTAAAGAAAGACTAATTCCAATTAATGAAGAAGCTCTTGATAAAGGGTATCAGCTTTCATGAAAAACTGTTTGCATTCGTTGTAAATGTATTATACATAAATTATAGTAAAAAAGTTTAAGAATGGAGGAACGAATATGAGCAACAATCCGTTTGAAACATCACAAGCATCTCTGCATATGGCAGCAGAAATTGGCAAAATCAATCCCGATGCAGTGCGATATCTGGAACAGCCCAAAAGAATTTTTCAATTTACAATCCCAATGAAGATGGACAATGGTGAATTGAGATTTTTTGAAGCCTATAGAGTTCACTATAATGATTCCCTTGGGCAGGTAAAAAATGGTTTGAGATTTGTGCCTGATTTGGATTTAGACATCGTGAAGGCTTTGGGTCTTTGGATGACAATTAAGCATGCAGTTGCAGGGGTTCCCGCCGGTGGTGGTAAGGGTGGTGTAAAGGTTGACCCTAGAACCCTTTCCGAGGGCGAGTATGAAAGACTTTGCCGTGCATATATCCGTAAGCTACCTATGAAGGGGGCTTGGGTTGACGTTCCTGGCGCAGATATTGGTACAAGTGGCAAAACAATGGCGTGGATGTTGGATGAATTGGAAGAAATCAAACAGTTTCATCAGCCTGCTGCAATTAATGATAAACCCGTTGCTACAAATGGCACCCAGTTGAGCATGGAAGCTACTGGTACAGGTGTATTCTTTGTTACAAGAGAAGCGGTAAAGGATATGGGTATCCCAGGGGATGCAAAAATTGTGATTCAAGGTTTTGGCAATGTTGGCAGAACTGCTGCACTTTTGTTCCATGAAGCTGGTTTTCAGGTGGTTGCAATCGGTGACATTAAAAATGCTGTCTACAACGAAAACGGCATTGATGTGCCTGCGTTGGTTGAGCATGTGGGTAAAACTGGTTTTGTAGAAGGTTTTGCAGGCACAGTCGGCTTGAGTAATGGGGCTTTACTTGAATTACCTTGTGATATTTTAGTTCCCGCAGCAGTGCAGAGCGTATTAAATGCAGAAAATGCTGACAGAATCAAAGCAAAGCTGATTATGGAAGCGGCTAACGGCCCTACCACACCTGAAGCGGAAGAAATTCTTCAGGCAAAGGGAATTAAAATTGTTCCTGATGTATTGACAAATTGCGGCAGTGCAATTGTTTGTTCCTTTGAAAGAACACAGGGCTTAACAGATGATTATTGGTCAGCTGATAAGGTAAAGGCGAAATTAGAAGAAAGAATTGTAGAAGCATACAAAGCAACTAGGGCGGCATCTGAACAGCACAATACTTCCATGAGAAACGGTGCATGGATCAATGCACTCACAAAGCTTCAGAATTCTATGAAGGCTCGTGGTTGGATCTAAGGCAACACCGCACAATTCGCGGCTGACGCCTTGTACGCCCATCTGATTGCATCTTTTCCGTCATCCTGCACAAAAATGCTCGTAAATACCTCCAGTATTCACTGTGCTTTTTGTTTTGTATGACGAAAAATCTGACTGCACAGCTGGACATACAGAACTGTGCGGTATTCCCTAATTTTGATAAGTTCTGATAGCTGGAAGGCGGCGTGACATGCAAAACTTTGAAAACTACAAACAAGAGGTTATTGAACTGAGACGACATTTTCATAGGCATCCCGAGTTGGGATTTCAGGAATTTGAGACTTCGAAGTTCATTCAAGAATACTTAACGAATTTAGGTTTGGAGCCTAAAACGATTGCAAAAACAGGAGTTGTTTCCTTAATAAAAGGAAAATATCCCGGCAAAACCTTGCTTTTAAGAGCGGATATGGATGCATTGGCAATACAAGAAGAGAATGATGTGGAATATATTTCCCAAAACCCTGGGGTAATGCATGCTTGTGGGCATGATGGTCATATTGCTATGCTGTTGGTTGCAGCAAAGATTTTGTCCCAGAAAACAGAGGACATTCATGGAACCATTAAGCTGGTGTTTCAACCAAATGAAGAAGAAGATGGTGCAAGCTATTTGGTAAAAGAAGGGGTGCTGGAAAACCCCAGAGTGGACTCTTCTTTTGCCATTCATCTTTGGACACCGATTCCCAGTGGGTACATTGGCTTGAAGAGCGGCCCTGTGATGGCAGAAATGTATAATTTTAGAATTGAACTCCGCGGAAAAGGCGGACATACTTCTTCGCCCCAAAATTCGGTTGATCCCATTGTATGTGCGGCGAATATTATTCAAACCGTACAAAGTATTCAAACAAGAGAAATTGACCCACTAGAACCAACGGTTATTATGTTTGGCAAAATACAAGGGGGAACCTCCTCCAATATTATTGCGGATACTGTGGAAATGGAGGGAACCCTTCGGTATCTTTACGATGGTGATGATGAAGGGGTTCAGCAACCCAGAAAACGCTTCAAGCGAATGGTTACGGCAATTTGCGAAGCATATCGCGTTGCGTGTGAGGTTACGTTTACACCCAGCAGCTTTACAGTCATAAATGAGGAAAAAAGCGTTGCCTTTTTAAACGAATGTGTATTAAGTCAAATTGTTGATGGAAACATGGTTGTTCCATATTGCTGCATGGGTGGGGAAGATTTTTCTGAATACATCAATCATAACAACATACCCGGGGCGCTTGTATTTGTGGGAACAGGAAATCCGGCGGTTGGAAGCGATATTCCTCATCATAGATGTGACTTTAATATTGATGAGGACACGCTGTTGACAGGTGTTAAAATTCATGTATTGACTGCATTAGAGTATTTAAAATAATTGTGTGATATTCGGACAATAAAGGAGTGATTTTAATGTTAATGCCTTTTGAAAAAAGGGAGTATCTTGAGAGACTTGCAAATGTAAAGAAGAGCATGGCGGAAAAGGGGATTGATGTATTACTGATTACAGATCCTGCCAATATGTGCTATGTAACAGGACATAATGCTTGGTCTTTCTATGTACATCAGATGGTTTTGATTAATATTGAGGAAGAAATGCCTTACTTTATTGGTCGCTATATGGATGCATTTTGCGGCGTTGTGAAAACAACATGGTTGGATGATGCACATGTAAGAGCATATAGCGATGATCACGTTCAAAGCTTAGTGAAACACCCCATGGATTATGTAGCTTCTGTTGTGAAAGAACTGGGGTTGGATCATAAGACGATTGCGGTGGAGATGGATAATTACTATTTTACTGCAAGAGCCTTTGATAGGCTGGTGGCAGGCTTGCCCAATGCAACTTTTGCAGATGGTGATTTGTTGGTAAATTGGGTAAGAATCATCAAATCTCCTGCAGAAATTGCTTTGCAGCGCAGAGCGGGCAAAATTGCCGAATTGGCTATGCAAGCTGCCATCGACAATCTTCGTGCAGGTGCCCGCCAATGCGATGTTGTAGCAAAAATTTATGAGGCGCAGCTGCGTGGTACCCAAGAGTTTGGTGGCGATTATGCATCCATTGTACCTTTGATGCCTCAAGGAGAGACAGCAGGGGCACCTCATTTAACATGGACAGACAAAAAATATCCGAATAATACTGTCGTTGCTGTAGAACTGGCAGGCTGCCATATGAGATACCATTCTCCCATGGCAAGAACGGTGTGCATTGGCAAACCCTCTAATCAAGTGATGGAAACAGCTGAAATTGCCATTGAAGGCTTAAATGCTGCGCTTGAGCAGGTGAAACCCGGGAATACATGTGAGCAGGTTGAAGCTGCATGGAGGAATGTGCTGGCAAAACATGGGATGGAGAAAGAGTCCAGAATTGGCTATTCCATGGGCTTGAATTTCCCTCCCGATTGGGGCGAACATACTGCAAGCTTAAGACCCGGAGATAAAACAGTACTTGTGCCTGGTATGACATTCCATTGTATTCCTGGCATGTATTTAGATGATTATGGTGTGTCTATTAGTGAAGCTCTTGTTGTGACAGAAACAGGACATGAGACATTTGCTCATTTCCCGAGAAAGCTTTTTGTTAACGACTAAATTTGATTGCTATGACAATAGGCACTGATCATAAGATCAGTGCCTATTGTAGAAAATGGAAAGTATCCATTCGAATCAAAATGAGAAAAGGAAAGGATACTATGGCAAGCGTAAATCCTCGGTCCAACAAATGAGAGAGGTGGAAAAAAATGATTGAGAAAATCAATAAATTCATTTTAAAAATTGAAGAGTATTTGTTAGGCTATATCATTATTATTATGGCGGTCTTGTTGGTTATCAATGTGTTTTGCAGAAGTGTATTGAATAATAGTTTGAGCTTTGCCGAAGAATTAGGCGGTTTTTTAATGGTAATTGTAACTTTCTTAGGAATCAGTACGGCAGCGAGATTTTATAAGCATATTAACATGAATGCGATTGTGGATAATGCACCCAGAGCAGTAAAAAAGGTAATGGTAATTATTATTTCCGGTTTTACAACAGTTGTAACATCCTGGCTTACATACGTTTTTATCAGATACGCTTTGGATAATGCCAAGGTAAGCCGCATTAGTACGGCAATGGAGTTGCCGATGTGGATTTTAGTTGCGATTGTTGCATTAGGAATGTTTTTGGTAGCGGTACAATATTTGATTTGTTTTATTAAAAATATTACGCAGCGTGACATTTATATGGGTTCTCATGTGAAATGTGGCGAAGGTATGGAAATGATCTATGAAGTGGAATATAAGGAATTTGTAAATAAAGAGTTGGAAGCAAATAGTGAGACAGAAAACAAGGAAAATATTAAGAAGGTTGATGCTCCATGATCCCATTGCTTTTAGTTTGTATGTTCGGATTATTAGTGGCAGGTTTCCCAATGTTTATGTCCCTAATTGTAGCGGCAGCTGCGGTTTTGTTGGTGTACTTTCCGCTGGTGAACCCAATTATTTTAGCACAGCAGTTAATTAGTGGTATTTCATCATCGGTGCTGTTGGCTGTACCTATGTTTATTTTTTCAGCTGATATTATGTGTGCGGGTCAAATTTCCCGTCGCCTGCTGGATTTTGTTGGCTCCCTTGTAGGACATATCAGTGGTGGCTTGGGTGTTTCGACGGCGGCAACTTGTACTTTGTTTGGTGCGATTTCAGGCTCCACGCAGGCAACGGTGGTAGCTGTTGGGAAACCAATGAAGGCAACCATGGTGGAAAAAGGGTATGAGGAAGAAGATGCCGTTGGCTTGATTATCAATGCTGCAAATATTGCACTTTTAATTCCTCCAAGCGTTATTATGATTATGTACTGTGTTGTAACGGGTACATCTGTTGCTGAATTATTCATGGCAGGAATCGGCCCTGGTCTGGTGTTGTTTCTTTTGTTTGCGGGATATGCGGTGATTCATGCAAAAATCAAAAAAACGCCAAAGGAAAAGAAATGTACATGGGGAGAAAGAGGTGTTGCCTTAAGGCGTGCCCTTATTTCCTTGGGCTTTCCTGCAATTATTTTAGGTGGCATCTATTCGGGAATTTTCAGCCCCACAGAATCTGCTGCAATTTCTGTATTATATGCAGTGATTGTTGAGGTTTTTGTATATAAATCTATCAGCCTCAAGGACATTCCTTTGATCGCAAAATCCACAGGCATGCTGACAGCTACAATTTTCATTTTGGTAGCTTGCGGACAGGCATTCTCTTGGGTGATCTCTTATGCACAAATCCCTCAGCTGCTCACGGCTGTTCTTTTGGGGGATGCGCCCACCCAGCTTCAGGTTTTAATTTGGGTAACGGTATTTTTCTTTATTGGCTGTATGTTTGCCGATCAGCTTGTAGTTATTATGATTTTAACTCCAATTTTTTACCCGATTGCAATGGCTGCAGGAATTGACCCGATTCATTTGGGATTAATTATTTCTGTTCAGTGCGCGATTGGTTCTGCAACCCCTCCTTTTGGATGTAACATTTTTACAGCAAGTGCCATTTTCAATCTGCCATACTTAAAGGTTGTAAAAGGTGTTCCGCCGTATTTAATTATTGCTGCGCTTGCTTCCGTTTTGTTCATCTTTGTTCCGGAAACTGCAACATGGTTCTATCACCTGGTATATTGATTAAGGAGGGAAGCATATGAAAAAAATTGCATTATTATTGATACTGATGATAACTGGATTAATATCACTCACTGCATGTGGTAAAAGTGATGCTGCAGCAGAAGCCGAAGATGTTACGGTGTGGAAATTTTCCCATGAAGAAAGTGTTGGCGGTATTCAAGATATGTATGCTATGAAATTTAAAGAGCTGGTAGAGGAAAGAAGCAATGGAAAAATCAGGGTAGATGTATATCCTGTAGGTCAGTTGGGTGATGGCGTTGGCGCGGTTGAATTGATTCGATATAATGCGGTAAATTTCAGCATCAATAACCCGGCAACCGTTGCAACAATTGTTCCGGAAAATCAGCTGCTAAGCCTACAGTTTGTATTTTCTGATGATATGGAAGTGAATAGAAAGGTTCTAAATGAAGGAAATGCAATAAAAGAGATCAATGAGTTGTATCGGGCAAAGGATATTATTCCTTTGGCGTGGTTCCAAGAAGGCTTTCAGGTAATTACATCCAATCATCCAATTAATGAGCCGGATGACATGAAGGGTTTTAAACTCAGGGTTATGGCATCTCCACTTTTGATTGCATCCTATGCGGCATATGGTGCGAATCCTACACCGGTTCCATATATGGAAACATATAGTAATCTTCAATTAAATATGATTGACGGGCAGGTAAACCCTGTGTTTGCCATTGAGGAAATGAAGTTTTATGAAGTTCAGGAATGTTTGAATTTTTTGAATCAAGAAATATTTGTAGGCACTTTTTGTGTAAACCCTGTTTTTTGGGATAGCTTGACAGAAGAACAGCAGGAAATGGTTCTTGATATTACAAAAGAGCTGGATTCGTATATTTTTGATATACAAAATGAGTATGCAGAGGTACGTCTGGAAAAGATCGTTGAAAATAAGCCTCAAATCACTCTGAAAGAATATACGGAGGAAGAACGTGATGCTTTCAAGGAAAAAGCGGTTTCAGGCTACGATTGGTATTTAAACCTTGTAGGAGAGAAGGGGCAATCTTTGCTGAACATGCTGGAAGAAGATATAAAGGTAGAGGAAAGTAAGAGAAGCAAATCATAAAAGGATATGAACTTAAGGGGATATGCCAGGTGGATTTATTCTGCTTGGCATTCTTAAAATTTCAAAAAAGTATTTTTAAAGGCTAGGTGACGAAATGGCTAGATTTGCTGCACTTTTGGTGGTGCTTTCTTCTATAATATGGGCAACGGGTGGGCCTATAATAAAAATTTTACTGGACCATGGATTAACAGAAAATGAAATTTTTTTTTCAAAGGCACTGTTTTGTGCGGTTTCTATCGTGGTTTTCGATATGCTGTTTCGGAAAAAAATATCGAAAATCAAAAGTAAAAAAGATTTGCTGCTGCTTCTTATTTGTGGTGTAGTGGGATATTTATTTTATGGTATGTTTTATGGGTATGCAGTGCGGAGAATTCCAATTAGTGTTGCAGTTATTTTAGTGTATATGGCACCGGCCTTGGTTACGCTGTATTCAGCTGTTTTTTTTAAGGAAAAATTAACTGGGATGAAAAAAATATGCCTTTTCTTGATTATGCTTGGTTGTGTTTTGGTAACAGGAGTTTTCAATGAAGGTCTGGGGAAGCTTTCCTTAGCAGGAGTTTTATGGGGGCTGGCCTCAGGCATATGCTTCGCTGTATATAGTATTACTTCTTCAGTATTGATGAAAAAATATGATGCATGGACGGTGACTACTTATAATTTTATATTTTCGTTGGCTGCAATATCTTTTATGGTAGATATTCCGCAGGCAATCGGTAAGGTTTTTGCAGATCGTACGTTGTTACTTACTTGCATTTATTTTGCTGTGTTTTGCGGCACCATTTCAAATTTGGTATATGTAAAAGCAATGGAGTATATTCCGGCATCCACCGCAGCGATGATTACAACCATTGAGCCGACTGCAACCTGCATGATTGGTTTTATTTTCTTCAAAGAGGAAATCAATTTATTGAAAATGATTGGTGTTGTATTGATTGTGGCGGCGGTAATTCGGCTGAATTATAATAAAGCCACTGAGGTAGAAGATGTTTTGGAAGGGGAGAGTCTGTTATGAATGACCTGAATTATGGAGAAAAAGGGAAAATAGGGCTGATTTATCCATCTGCAGGATGGGTTATGGAACCAGAATTGAATGAAATGGCACCGGAAGGGATTTCTATTCAGGCAACAAGGGTTCCCTTGGGCAATACTGACGTGGAAGGCTTGAACAAATTATTGCTAAGTATTCAAGATGCAGCCGTGCTGCTATCCCATATACCTACAGATATAATTTTATTAGGTTGCACAAGTGCTAGCTTTATCAATGGACTGGCTTATGAAAAGCAAATGATTGATGAGATGGAGCGGCTAACAAATATTAAATTCACCACAACATCAACCTCTGTGATCAAGGCCTTGAAAGAGATGAATATCAAAAAGGTGGCAGTTGCAACTCCTTATATTGATGAAGTAAATATCAAAGCAGAGCTTTATTTGAAGGAAAATAATATTGATGTTTGTGGCATGAAGGGTATGGGTTTGATTACAGACCAACAGATTGATGGTGTAAAATTGGAGGATGTATATAGGTTCTGCCTGGATGCAGATTGTGAAGATGCGGAAGCATTATTGATTTTATGCACAGGGCTTAGAACAATCCCAATTATAGAAAGATTAGAAAGAGATTTGAATAAGCCAGTGATTACGGCAATCCAGGCATCTATGTGGAATGCTTTGCGTTGTATTAATATGAAAGATTGTGTGAAAGGGTTTGGCTCTCTTTTTGAAAAATAAAAGAAAAAGCGAAAAAAGGATGGAAGGAGAAGGATGTTTTGAATATTAGAGGATTACAAGATGGGGATATCAAGGCGGTGAGAGAAATTCTAGCACAGGGGGAGCCTTTTGTGGCATCTTATCAAAATTATATCTATTGGATGCTTGGAAGAAATTTTCCATCTACATGTCTTGTGGCAGAAAAAAATGGCCGAATTTTAGGATATATAGGAGCCCTTTTGTCTGCGGAAAAACAAACGGTATTTGTTTGGCAGATCGCTGTAAAATCTGATGAAAGAGGTCGGCAGATTGGAAGGAGGCTTTTAGAAAATGTTGTAATAGCGGCCAAGAACATGGGAATTACACAACTGGAAATTGGGATTAATGATGAAAATATAATTTGCAGATGCATGGTTGAAAAATTAGTGCAGGATTTGGAGAGCACAATAACTGAAAAAGAAAAATACAAGGGTGAGGGCTTTTGTGAAAGAGTATATCGCATTCTCATATAAAGGTATTAATCATGCTGCGGCAGTATATAGATAAAACAATTCATAAATACCCATAAGTGGAAAAGACGGGTCTGCAAATAAAGAGTAGGTGTTTGAGAGTGTACATTGAGTTTTTAAAAAAAGGTTGACAAGGCTGAATAGTTATGATAAAATTTATATTCGTTGGCAATAGCCATTAAAAAACAAACGTTCATCTTTGTATTTTTCTAGATTTTTCGATGGATGATATTATTATGTTTAGACAATAATAGTTTAGAGGATTGTTGATGTAAAGTAGGATAAATACAGAAAACAAAAAAAAGACAAAAAAGTGCTTGACAAGATGAAGGATATTTGGTAAGGTAAATTTCGCCGCTGAAGAAGCGGGTTGATCCTTGAAAACTAAACAGTAGAGATACAAACACACAACCCATAGTCAATTCAAAGCATCGTAAGATGCGAAAAGACAAAAGAGTTTGCCGATTTCGAAAAAATCGGAAAGTAGCCAGATTATCTGGCTAGGACAAAACTTTAATTTAAGAGTTTGATCCTGGCTCAGGATGAACGCTGGCGGCGTGCTTAACACATGCAAGTCGAGCGGAAATATGAAATCTAAGAGCTTCG
>RZZU01000043.1 GCA_009929735.1 Clostridia bacterium
AAAGTTGCAATGCTTTTTTTCTTTGATACTTCGTATACACTCGTTCGTACTCCTTTCAGAGTTTCGTTAGTGTCCAACTTTATGTCCGCACCCCCTTCTGCTGAATAAACTAACAACAAACTACACATATTTTATGCGGGAAAAGGCGCATTTTGATTACTTTTCAAACACCATCCTGCCTTTTCTCGTAAAAAATAAAAAGGATAAGGTTTTAAGCGTTTGGAGTGCAGGGTGTTCCACCGGTCAGGAGCCTTATACCCTTTCTATTTTAATGAAAGAGTTTTTAGGCAAAGATGCGTCCCTTTGGGATACACGTGTGCTTGCGACAGATATTTCGCAAAAGGTTCTTGTTCAAGCGCAAAAAGGCGTTTATCCAAAGGAATCCTTAAAAGATATGCCAAGTGAATGGGTTCATAAATATTTTAACCGTGTTGCCAACACAGATGAATATGAAGTAACCCCTCAGCTAAAAGCAAACGTAATATTTAAACCGTTTAATCTAATGGATCCCATAAAGTTTAAGATTCCATTTGATGTGATTTTCTGCCGAAATGTAATGATATATTTTAACCAGCAAACAAAGGATGATTTGGTAAACCGTTTTTATGACACCACAAATCACGGGGGATACTTGATTATCGGGCTTTCAGAAACCGTTAATAAGAGTAACACAAAATACAAATATATCATGCCTGCCATATACAGGAAAATGTAAAAATACAGAAAGGGAGCTTTCCATGAATAAAAAAATTAAGGTATTGGTCGTAGATGACTCCCTGTTTTTCCGTGGAGTACTCACAAAAAAACTTGCTGAATTTAATCACATAGAGGTTTTGGGGTATGCCAGAGATGCTTTTGAGGCAAAAATAAAAATACCTGAGCTTAATCCTGACGTTGTCACCTTGGATGTTGAGATGCCAAAATTAAATGGTATTGATTTTTTAAAACAGCTTCTTCCAGAGCGTCCAATTCCTGTTGTGCTAGTTTCCTCTCTCAACATCAGCGTTTTTGATGCACTTGCTGCGGGAGCGGTAGATTTTGTCAAAAAACCCGAGCTTTCTAAATCCGAGAGCCTTTCGAGCTTTATTGAAGAGCTTGCTTCAAAAATTACCATTGCCAGCCGTGCAAAGGTAGCTGCGCCTCGTTTAAGCACAAGCACAGCTTCACCACTGCCCAAAACAAGCTTTGCCCCAATCAAGCCTTCTTTGCTGGGAAATGCAACAATCATTGCTTTGGGTGCCTCCACCGGCGGAACAGAGGCAACCATATCCGTAATCAAGGATCTGCCGGAAGACACACCACCAATTTTGGTTGTGCAGCATATGCCGCCCGGATTTACAAAAATGTATGCAGAAAGATTAAATCGCCTTTGCAAAATGGAAGTACGAGAGGCGGTTGATGGAGATATTGTGAAAAAAGGCTTGGTGTTGATTGCTCCAGGAGATTTTCATATGAAGCTTGCAAAAATCGGCTCTAATTTTGTCGTAAAATGCTTTCAGGCAGACAAGGTAAGCGGACACAGGCCTTCCGTTGATGTTTTGTTTGACTCCGTAGCGGAAGTTGCGAAAAAAAATGCCGTTGGCATCATTATGACTGGCATGGGACGGGATGGCGCACAGGGCCTTTTGAATATGCGAAGCCAAGGTGCCTACACCATAGGACAAAATAAAGAATCCTGCGTCGTTTACGGTATGCCTATGGTGGCAAGAAATATTGGGGCTGTTGTCATTGAGGCTACCAGTGAAAATATACCGCTTGTTTTGCGTAGGCATCTAACCACACTTTGAGCAGGTTCTTTTTCATTAATATTTTTTTAGTAAGCGTGTCAGCACGGTTTTTTGAAAAAACTTTGAAAAGCCTATGCTTCCCAAATCAATTATCGTCGAATCTTGATGAAGGCTCTTTGGTTCGAAAAATCTGCTTACAGATTTTGCATACTTAGGAAACGCTGATTCATTCCGTGTGCACATCTAACTGCTTGGTAAATTTTCCACTTGGACAGCTTCAAAAAACCTCGCAATAGCACTGATATTGCTGCGTTTTTTCCTTGCCAATCTAAAATTTTGTCGGCCAACTGCACACCCTCAATCAGCACTTCCCTTAAAACAAAAACCCCGTATTGCAAAATTGCAAGGCAATCTTGTGTATCGCAATCGGGGTTTTTTTATGTTCCTTGAAAAGGTTTAGATGTTTTCGATACCTAATGCTTTTGCAGCCAGGCTTATAAGGTATTTTTTTATTTTTTAAGCAGATAAAATATTATGATTACGGCTTGCTTGCCGATATATATAAATGAATACAATTATCTGTTGACCATTAAGGAGAAATGTTTATGAAAGTTAGTCTGAATAGCTTTTTTAATTTGCAGGCAAACAGCAAAAATATAGAAAAAACTTCACAAACCCTTTCGCAAAGTACGACTGCGTCTAGGTCTAAAAACTGTGATGAAATCATTATTAGTGGAAAAAGTGAAAAAATAGAACAACCTAGCTTTGCGGATGAGCTGAAAAGCAAAATTTCCAAAGAAGTAAATACGCCTTGCTCGGAAGAAAAAATAGCCGATTTGAAGCAGCAAATCGAAGCGGGTACTTATCAAATTGATATTGACCAAATCGCAAAAAAAATGCTGCTTTATTAACCTAGAAAAGGAATGATGATTATGACAGCAACCATCCTTGATTTCAATAGTATTGTTTTAAGCTTAATCGAGCTGATCAAAGAGCTCACCTCTATCGAAAGAAATAAGCTAAAAGCAGTGACTGCCAATGATTTGGAAGCTTTAAATGCCTGTATTAAGTACGAACAGGTTCAAGGTTTGAAGCTAAAAGGTCTGGATAAAAAGCGTGAACAAATTCAAGCCTCCTTAGGCTATGAAAACCGCACCTTCAAGGAAATCATCCCTTTGCTTGCGGATGAGGAAAGAAAGGAAAGCAAAAAGCTCTATTCCATGCTTCAACAAGTAACCGACGAATTCAATGCGGTGAACAGCAGCGTAAAAACCGCACTTGATGTAAATATGCACTCCATTAACACAGCACTTAGCAAATTAGGTTTAAACCCAGACATTGATCATAAGCCCTCTGGGGATAATTTAAAAAATAGATTTGCTTGACACTTTATTGCCAAAGGGGGAAGACTTCATGCGCTCAACATTTGCCTCGTTTACAACTGCCCAGTTAGGACTGCGCGCAAGCCAGTACGGATTGGATGTAACAGGACAAAATATTTCTAACGTAAATACCTCGGGTTATACACGACAGGTGGTTGATCAAGTAAGCTTAAACCTGAAAAATGCGGGACGATATTCAACAGCGGCTAACGTAGGATATGGTGCTTTCGTTACAGGTGTTTCTCAAGTGAGAGATCCTTATCTGGATATTCGCTTTCGAAACGAAATTGCCAAGGTTGGTGAATCCGACGTAAAATTAGCAGGGCTTGAAGAAATTGAATCTGTCTTGGATGAAGTTTCCACTGATGGTATCCAGACGCAGCTAAGCGATCTCAATACCATGCTTCAAAAGCTTTCTGGTAACGTCAGCAGTGAGGAATATGAAAATATGGTTAAGTCCTCCGCAGACTCTTTAACAAAATACTTAAACCAGTGCGCAAAGCAGCTGGAAACCATTCGCACGAACCAAGAATCCAGCTTAACGGATGTTGACATTCCAGAAATCAATAATATCCTGTCAAATATTTCGGAATTAAATCAGTCAATTAAGGATAGTCAGGTGAATGGTAATGCGGCTCTTGAACTGATTGATGAAAGAAATGTCCTCATCGATGATTTGGCTAGCTACGTTAAAATTGATGTAACCTATGCCAGCACAAAAATTAATGACAACCTAAGCATTGATGAATTAAAAATAGATTTAGTCGGTGAAAATAACACCATCAACCTTTTAAACCATTTGGATCATGTTACCTTTGAAATACCCGACGGAACCACGCAGCTTAATCTCCTTGACAGTGAGGGAAATCTCCTCAAAAATGGGGCTGGCACAGTGATTGGCGAAGATATTTTCGATGAGCTTACAAGCGGTTCCTTAAAAGGAAACTTGGAATTTTTAAACTGCTCAGGAGAATTTGATGATACAGCCAATTCCTTTAAGGGAATTGGCTACTACGAAAAAATGTTAGACGTTATGGCAAATAAATTAGCCACCACGTTTAACGATTTGAATAATGCAGCACTTCCTGCTGGTACAGCTGTCGAAGACTTGCATGATATGTTTGGTTCCTCCGATGGAAATGCTATTACAGCGAAAAATATTTGTATTGCTTCAGGATGGGATAATTCCAAATATGGTTTGACAGCCTCCGTCCCTGAAGTGGGAAAAACAGCCGCTTCCGGTGCAAATGACAATGTTCTGAAAATGCTAAGTGCCCTGAACAAAGATCAGTCCTTTGTGAACGAAGGAACGCTTCCCGATACCACAGATGATGTAACCTTATTTGAAGGCACGTTCAATGAATTTATTTCCAACCTAAGCACAACCTTGGGTATTGATATTAAGTCCACCACCACATTATTGGATAACCATGTTTCCGTAGCGGAAGAAATTTCAAGCGCAAAAGCCGCCATTTCATCTGTAAGCTTGGACGAAGAAGGCATAAATTTAATAAAATATCAGCAATCCTATGCAGCGGCAGCAAGATTAATGACAACCTTAGATGAAGCTTTAGAAACCCTAATCAACAAAATGGGTGTTGTGGGAAGATAATAAAAGGAGTTGCTTTTTCATGAGAATCACAACCAATCAGGTTTTACAAAATTATCAGTCAAACCTCTCAAAATCCACCAAGGCATTATATGAAGCGGAAAACCGTGTGCTTACAGGAAGAAAGTTCAGCACTGCTTCCGAAGATCCTGCCAGTGCATCAACCGCCTATAAATTAAGAAAAGAGTATCTTGATACTGAAGTTTACATTGAAAATACCGAAACTGCTACTTCTCATTTGGAAGCGGTTGAGAGCAGTACGATGGAGATAAGCACAATCGCAAAACAAGCAAAGGCACTCATTTTGCAAGGTATCTCTGACACCTCAAGCACAGAATCTCGGGCAACCATTGCTGCAAGCCTTCGAGAAATGCAGGAATCCATTGTATCATCTTCAAACGCAAAGCTCGGGGACACTTTTCTTTTCGGCGGACAAACAACCGATGAGGTTCCCTTTGAACTGGTTGACGGCCAACTGCAATACTATGGTCTTGATGTTTCCAGCACCGATTCTTCTGTTCAGGCGCAATTAAAGGAAATGGAGAATGCAAAAATATATGTTGATTTAGGCTTCGGTCTGGCCTTTGAGGACGGGGATGTGGTAAACAACAGCGCATTTAATACCGCTTTTTCTGGACTGACTTCACTTGGCTATGGACAGACTGAGGGAATGGATAACAATATCGTAAACTTACTGGGAACAATCGCGGATGAATTCGAAAAAGATCCGATTGATTCGGATACCTTAGATGAACTCAGCCTCCAATTTGATGATTGCAGGAGCAACGTTACCGATTTTCTTACTGTTTTAGGTACGAAGAGCACCTTCCTCGAATCCACGCTGTCACGATTAGGGGATACCAAAACTACGCTGAATGATAAAATTGTTTCCGTCGAAAAGGTAGATTCGGCAGAAGCCATTACCGACTTAACTTGGACACAATATGCCTATAATGCTGCATTAAAAGTTGGAAACAGTATTCTTAGTCAATCTTTTATTGACTTTATGAGTTAAAATAATCATAGAGGAGGGGTCGTACAGTGGAACCTTTATTAAAAATAACTTCTGTGCCTTTACAATTAGAAATGAAGGTCAACAATGCACGCTATGAATATCATAATTCAAATGCACAACTGGAAATTACAAGAGATGAAGGCGGTCTTAAAATCAAAAGCGATCCCATCAAATTGGATATTGATTCCTTTGAGTGCTATAATTCCGTAAACCCAACAACCAGAACAAGCATAAAAGATGCTGCTGAACAAGGGAAATTGGCAGCTTATGAAGCAACCGCTACTTATGCACAAGAAGGCAAATTGTTTTTGAATGCGAAAATAGGTGAAGATGTGATCGACCAAATTGTGACCTCCAAAATGGAAGTAAGCACAAATGTAGGAATTGCTTTTACGCCCACCGCAAGGCCAGAATTAAATTGGTCTGACCCAGAAATGACCATTCAGTATGAACTAGATAAGCTTAGTTTTGATTGGAAAGTAATGAATGGAAATTTTGAGTTTATTCCAGGAAATATTGAAATTTCAATTACACAGCAACCTGATGTCGTCATCGAATACATAGGAAGCCCTATTTATGTGCCCCCAAGTGCAGACCCTGAATACGTTCCCACTACCGATTTAAAAGCATGATAGACCAAACGAGGTGACTAGATGGAACTTAAAACGAAATATTTTTCCACGATTGCATACGATGATACTGATGTAATTTTGTTCGAAAGCGGACTTTTTGGATTTGAGGAATACAAAAAATATATCCTGATTCGATTTGATAACACGCATAGCTCGCTCATTTGTCTGCAAAGCATTGATGATACAAATATCGCTTTTGTAATGATAAATCCCTACAATTTTATTGCAAATTACAATGTTTCTCTTTCAGAAACAGATTTGAAAGAGCTGCAGCTGACGGACTCGAACAATCTTGCGGTTTATGCAATTTGTGTGCTCCACGACAATGTACCCAAAAGCACCACAAATTTAAGATGCCCTGTCGTTGTAAATACGGAAACCAAATTGGCAAAGCAGCTTATATTGGAAAATTCCGATTACCCCTTTAAATACCCCTTTAAAGAGCTAATTCCTAAGGAGGGATGATATGCTTGTATTGCAAAGAAAAATTGGACAATCCATATTTGTCGGCGAAGATATTAAAATTACAATACAGGACATTTCCTCCGACAAGGTTAAAATCTCAATAGAGGCACCGAAAAATATTACGATTGTGCGTGAGGAGCTTAAGCTTGCTACAATGAGTAATGTTGAAGCATTGTCCTCCTCCAGTGACTCCATTGCGCTGTTGAAAAAAATATTTGATAAGTAATTACAAGAAAGGAAGCACTATTCCCATTGATGATAGCACTTCCTTTTTTTGTTTTTGAAATTTCTATTTCTTCCATCATCCGAAGCTCTTTTTAAAAAAGGCGCAACAGTATTGATCACTGTCACACCTTTTTAGGCTAAATATATGCTTTCCCTTTTGCCACAATAGAAACCTGCCCCGCAATTTGCAAGGAAGCTATTTTTCCATCCTTCACAGATACCTGCACACCCATTGTACCACCCGGCTGCTTGCACTGCAAAGAAATGTTCCCACCTGCCTGCATTGCCAAAAAAGCACCTATTGCTGAGGTACCGCTTCCGCAGCCTCTCTCCCAGATTAAGCTGGTATTCTTCAAACAAACCAACGGCTCCAGACGCTCTGTATTCCCGTCCCAAAGCAGTATCCCAAAGGCATCAGGCATTTTTTCCGCCCATTGAAAGGAGGCTTGCTCGGCCTTAATTTTGGCCTCCTCGCCCCATTGTGCTCTGTCCACAATGATATGCGCAATGCCTTCAAAGCGTACCACGGGCAATACTAGCGTTTCGCTCCCCAGTTGAAATTCTTCCCTGTCTACGGAAATAGGCAAGGGCATATCCACCTTACCAACATAGCCCTGTTCTTCCCTTTGGATTTGGCATAATACCAAGCGCTGTGCTCCCGAAATCTCCAATAGAATGGTTTCCTTTTGGCCAATGGGCAGTTTTTTTTGCTCCATCAACCACGCCGCTAAGGAGAGCGTGGCATTTCCGCAGAATTCGCCCGCCATCATGCGCAAACCCATTGCCGCCCGTTTATCCTTCGGCTCCTGAATAAAGCCTGCCTGCTCAGCATAAACGCTATTGTACGATATTAGCTTTTGTGCCACGGCTAATTGGTTTTCCACAGGGATTTGTGTTTCTACCAAAATGGTCATATTTTGGGTTGGGCTTGCTTTTATAAAATCAATTTCCATAAATCCCCCACCTTACTGTTGAAAGCGTCCCAAAAAGGCTTTTGTTCTCTCCTGCTTTGGATTGTTGATTACCTCCTCAGGCGCACCCTCTTCCACAATCACGCCGCCGTCCATAAAAATAATATGGTTAGATACATCTCTCGCAAAGGACATCTCATGGGTTACAATCACCATTGTCATATGCTCCGCCGCCAAGTCCTTTATTACCTTCAAAATTTCCCCTGTCAGCTCGGGATCAAGGGCAGAGGTTGGTTCATCAAAAAACAAAATTTTCGGTTTCATCGCCAACGCCCGTGCAATAGAAACACGCTGCTGCTGACCACCGGAAAGCTGAAACGGATAGGCGTCCTCCTTTTCAGAAAGACCCATTTTTGTCAAAAGCCCCCTCGCATGGGCATAAACCTCATCCTTTGGACGTTTTCCAATTAAAATAGGTGCCTCTGTGATATTTCTCATCACAGAGTAATGGGGAAACAGATTAAAATTTTGGAACACAAGCCCAAAGTGTTTTTTAACCTCTCTCAGCCTATTTGCATCACTGTAAACAGATTGCCCGCTCTTCTCCGCTTTTGCGGCATAGTCCCCTAAATAAATTAAATCTCCGCCATCCATCGTTTCGAGTAAAGTCGCACAGCGCAGCAGTGTGGATTTTCCCGAACCCGAAGGCCCAATGATAGACACAACCTGTCCTTGCGAAACGGACAGCGAAATATCCTTCAAAACCTCATTCTCACCAAACTTTTTATTGCAGTGGTTGATTTCCAATACCTTCATGACTGTCCCTCCCTACCGATAATAGCTTAAGCGTCTTTCCACCCGTTCCATGACGTATGCCACTGCCCAATTAAAGACAAAATAGAATACCCCTGCAATGAATAAAGGCATAATCGTTGTTTTTGAAGCAGCAATCTGCTTTGCCAGGGTAAACATTTCCGTATAGTTCAGTACAAATGCCATTGCAGTATCCTTTACCAATGTAATAATTTCATTTGTAACAGGGGGCAAGATGCGCTTCACCATCTGAGGGAAAACAATCTTGAAAAAGGTTTGGTGTTTATTGTAGCCCAAAACCGCAGCCGCCTCATACTGACCGACAGGAATGGATTCCATCCCCGAGCGGTAGATTTCCGCAAAATAAGCTGCATAATTGATGGAAAAACCAAGCAAAACCGCAATCAGACGATAGCCTCTGCTAAGCGTGATACCAAAAACATAGTATGGCGCAAAATAAACCACCAAAAGCTGCAGCATTAAGGGGGTGCCCCTTAAAATTGATATGTATACTTTCGCCAAAAATTGAATTGGCATAAAATTTCCTATCCATTTGCGTAACCCTTTCACTTCAAACCAATTTTCGGTTATCAAAAACCCAAAGGGCGCCCATTTTGACATACGCCCAAATGACACCAAAAGACCCAAGGGCATAGAAAACACCAAGGTTAAAACGAAAATCAGCAACGTCGCCAGCATACCTTGTGCGAGCTGCTGTATAATATTCAAATATTCGGCTATGCCCATAAAAAAACCCCCATACTTCCCAATGATTGAAACGCCTTCTTTTAAGCAAGGATAAGCGTGCCGGGAATTTCAGCACGCTTCATCTATCCAATTTATTTCATATTATTTGCCAAGGCAAACCATTTGGTCCAAATTAAAATCCTTATAGTTTGCTGCGATCGTATCAAAAGTACCATCTTCTAACATTTCATATAATGTTTCTTGAACCTGATCACGCAGTTCTGTATTGCCCAGTTTAAAGCCAACTGCATACTGTTCTGTGGAGAGAGGCTCTTCCAACATGGCAAATGTATCTCCACGAGAAGTTAACTGATACTGTGCCACACCGATGTCAACGGCAATCGCATCAATGGAACCAGCTTCGAGGTTCATAAATGCCGAATTATAATCTCCTGTCTGCTCCAAAGAGGCAAAGCTTGCAGCCAAAGCCAGATTATCCTCATTGTCCTCTTCGTTTGTTAAAGCAGTCAATGCAGAGGAGTCAGCCTGTGTCATAACAACCTTGCCTGCCAAGTCAGCCTTTGTTTTAATACCGGAGTCTGTCCTCACTACAAAAACAATACTGTTATCTACATAGGGATCCGAGAAGGTGTAGCTTTCCTCTCTGCCTGTCATGGTAAAGCCGTTCCAGATACAATCAATAGAACCACTGTTCAGCTCCATATCCTTTGCATCCCAGTCAATCGGCTGTTTTACCAATTCCCAGCCACGGCGTTCGCAAACCTCTGCCGCCAAATCCAAGTCAAACCCAACATAGTCGCCGGCTTCATTGCGGTATCCATATGGAGGATATTCTGCATCAAAACCAACAATTAATTTTGTACGCTCTTCTGTTGCGGTATCTTCGGCAGGAGTTGCTTCAGGTTTGGCATCACCGCTGCCACAGCCAGCCAATACAGAAACAGTCATTACCATTGCGAAAAGTAGTGCTAAATATTTTTTCATGCTTCATTTCCCCTTTTTAATTTTCTCTACGATTGCGGCAGTACAGCCGCTTAACTCTTTATTATATTACCACACTACCACACTAAAGTAAAGGGGTTTTTTTTATTTTGTCCGTTTCTTTCCTCGTTCTATTTACTTTCCCCTGCTGCATGAAAAAAGCGGACAGCCATAGCTATCCGCTTTTTGTTTTAAAATTCCATGAACTGTTAACACACCAGTCATTGCGTCATTTTCACGATTAACAGCTTTTGCCCAGGATAAATTTTATCCGGATCCTCAATATCGTTCACCATCAAAATTCGTTCAATTGTGGTATCAAAATGCTTTGCAATTTTCCAAAGACTATCTCCGGGCTGCACTGTGTAAATAATCGCCCCTGCTGTAGGTTTTTGGGAATTGTCGCAATTCTTGACGCAAATATCTGTTACAAGCTGGGCTGTTTCCTCTCTTTTTGCTTCTGCCTCAAGCATGATAGAAGTAAAGAGTTCCCCCTCTCTGTCTGATAGAATTTGAAAATCAATTTCTTCAATTCTACCTTTTACAGTAACCTCATCATCTGGAGTAACGCCCTTCATTTCTATTCTCTGGCTAAAGGGAATTCCTTTTTTCACCATGCAAACAGCGTGGTCATCCTCTTGAGAGAAATATAGAATCTCTGCCGTGAGAACCCCTTCTACTTCAATTGCATCATCTTCTGCCTTTGCATCCTGAATCAGCATACTTCCCCAGGTTTTTCCCACCTGCAGCATTGGAAGTTCAGTGGAATCCAACATGATTTTTTCTTTTACCGTAAATTCATTTTTTGCTCTCCCAACACATACAGGGTAAGTTACGGTTTCCCGCATAACCTCTGTTTCCATACCAGGTGCATAAGCATCTGTTACGACATCTTTTTCTGTCGTATCCCATGCAGTCAGATCCCCCAAAATCGAAACATCCACCTCTAACACTCTTGGCTCTCCATCATCATCAAGAGCTGTTTTGATTGAAGTTTCCGCAATCGCCAAATCCATGTCAACTGTACTTTTCGGCGTAATCCCCTCTGCCTCCAAGTATCCATTAAAAGGGATTTTTTCGCTCCATGCGTGTACTGTCCCTGTGCCTTGATCATCGGTATATAAAATATCTACGACTAAATTACTGCGAACCATTACCTTTGCGTCCATTGGACGAACTTCTTGGTCTGTCAAATAAAAGTCACTGCTTAAAATTTCTCCAACTGCTGCTGCCGTTTGTGGCAAAGTAATCTCTTCTTTAATTGTAAACCTGTCCTTTTTCTCAGCTACTACGTCTTCCATTTGAAGCTTGCCTTCTAAAAAGGCCACTCCATTCCCTTCGCTAGGTACAACTGCATTTACTGTATGTACTCGCTCTGCAGCTGCCGTCAGCCCTATGACAGCCTTTACCCCCAACTTCCTGTCATTAATTACTTGACAATTCAAATGCTCCAGTACGGTTGTCAATTTTACCTGCATATCCTTTTCCAATCCATCCATGTAAATAATGTCTTCAATAGGCAAACTGCATGTCATTGCATATACAGCATCTTCGCCCTTGTCGGAGGAATACAGAATGACTAGTTCTAAGTCCCCCGAAAGGTTAATACGATCATCCGCAACACGTACATCTTTCATACAAATCTTTCCATGGCAACACAAAACTTCGTTTACATCAGGCTTGCTGTCAGGTGCGATGATATCCCCTTCCAGCAAGATTTGAGAGGCTTGCTTCCCACCCTGCTGTTTCAATACGATTTCTTCTCTTTCCCATTCCATCGGCAAAAAAACCTCCTTCGCTATTCTTGCGGCAGTTTTCAGACACTGATTTCGGGCATTTCCCTTTTCTCGGTCACCATCCACCCTTTGTCTATATATAAATATATTGAATTTCTGCGAATGTATTCCAAAAAAGCGAGAGATTTTGAGAAAAATTCTATACGATAAAGCTTATCCGCTGACTGAAAATAAATTAAAAAATACCTCAAGGTACATTGATTTTATTCTAATCATAATGTACAATGAGGCTCTTATTTTTAAATAGGAAATTGTGCCAAATGCAATTTTAGTAAATTCTAAATTTTAAAAAAATCAAAATGTACGCCACCATTTTTGTTGAAAAATCCTGTCCCTCTGTGGGCAACTTTCAGACTATCTTACAACTGCCGCCGGCAGACTTAATATTTTCTCACCTGGCTAAAGGGAAACCAACGAAAAATTACCTTTCCTGTCAAATCACCGGAAGAAATTGCACCCATTTGTCGGCTGTCAAAGCTTAAATCCCGATTATCCCCCAATACAAACACTGTACTTTTGGGAATTGTCATATCAACAATCCCATTGGTAGGCTCGTCGATATAATTCTCTTGGAGCACCACGCCATTGACTTCAACAGATCCATCCTCAAGCAAGCGAATATGATCACCTGCAGTCGCAAGAATGCGTTTTAAAACTGTTTTTTCCTTACCGTCTTCATTATACTGAAAAACTACAATATCTCCCTTATGGTACCAACCCATTTGTACAAAAAAGCGGCTCATGCAAACAATATCTCCATCATTTAACGTAGGGTCCATGGAACTTCCCTCAAGTTTCACAGGCCATAAAAAGAAAAATAAGATGATTAAGATTACCGCTGCCCTCAGAATGACATTTCCCCAATCCTTTAATACCTCGTTCAATGTGCTTTACCTCTCAATGCAATTATTTCTCGAATTCCAAAATTTTACCTCTATTAAAAGTATACAAATTTCTCCAAAAATAGCAAGTTAAATGCAATGGTAATTTCTTCCCAGCTATAAAAATTTTTTAAGGAAAAACCTTTAAGCTTTTATACAATTTTTCATAAGCAAGGCGGTATGGAGAGGAAAGTAGCATTTTTGCTTGTCCAAATGTTGCAATAAAAAAGGCAGAAGCTTTTTGCAGCTACCACCAAAAATATTTTTCACTTTTTATTCATAAAGCACCACCCAATGGATTCCATGGCATATTCCGCTAATTGAGCATTTTCCTTCTTTATAAAAACATAATCCGTATCAAATGTTGATACGGCAAAAATACTAATTTCTTTTTCCGCTAAACTGCCTGATATTTTAGATAAAATCCCTACCAATGAGAATTCCATCTGCGCCGCAACACGAAAACAAATCCAACCATCTTCCTGTACTTCCACGTCATTGGGCAGGCACGCTGTGGGACAAACTAAGGAAAGTTCTTGATCTGTTCTCGACCAGAAACTAAACAGTCCTAATTCTTCAATTTTTCGTGGACCTGTCCACTTTGCAACCGAAAACTCAATGTCTAACCATTCCAATAACATCATAGGTTCCCTCACATTTGTTTTTGAACTGTTTTGTATTCATCTTCCAGACAATAATAAGGACATTCCTTATACGCATCCATTAAGAATTTTCCCATTTCATCCTCATCCAAATTGATTTGGCAATAATATTCATCAAACTCCTCATCAAAACAAAAGTATATACACGTTTCACAGTTTGACTGCATGTTACCCTCCTATTTACCCATAGAGTATTTCGCCTAAAAATTAAATATCATAAAGTAAAAACCACCTCTTAAAATAAGAAGTGGTTTAAAAGAATGGGAGTTACAGGGCTCGAACCTGTGACCCTCTGCTTGTAAGGCAGATGCTCTCCCAGCTGAGCTAAACTCCCATAAACGACTCAGATGGGGCTCGAACCCACGACCTCCGGCGTGACAGGCCGGCGCTCTAACCAACTGAGCTACTAAGCCACATTAGAATATGGCGCTGGATATTTTATTAAAATGGCAGGGGCAGAAGGACTCGAACCCTCGACATTTGGTTTTGGAGACCAACGTTCTACCGACTGAACTATACCCCTACAAAAGGTATCTTGCAAAGCGCAGATACACCTTCAAAACTGAACACAAGAATTATTATATCATCAATCGATTTATTGGTCAAGCCCTCGGTCTATTAGTATTGGTCAGCTGAACACGTTGCCGTGCTTACACCTCCAACCTATCTACCTCG
>RZZU01000079.1 GCA_009929735.1 Clostridia bacterium
TATATTCCTGATGACTTTACAGAGCAAATGGAGAGCTTTACAGACAAGTTATTGATACTTTGGGTAGATTGTAACGGAGGACTGCAAAACGCCTTAGACGATAAAACAGAGCTTCCTACAACTAACGAGTTAATCAACATCTTCTGTAAGACTGTTTTTATTAAAGAAAAAGAGGAAACGGAAGACGATGTGGTCTTCTTTTCTTCTAGTTCATTGATTAAGAAAAAGAAAGATACTGTAAAGGAAAATAAAACTTTGGAACTTTTGACTGTTTTAGGCAATAGCGAAATTGATATAACACAGTTCATGGAAATGGAATTAGAACTTGTTTATAAATTAATCGAACTTATTGCAGAGAAGAGGAAAGAGGAAAAAGAAAAAGAGAAAAGGCGTAAAAGAAAGGGTATGTGATGGCAAGTAATGCAACGTTTGAGGTCGAGATATATGGTAATACAACGAAATTCGAGAACTCACTAAAAGGCGTTAATACCGCAATGTCAGGGCTTAGAGGAGAAGCTAAAAACTTACGAGAAGCTCTAAAACTTGACCCAACAAATACCGGCAAAATGGCACAATTGCAAAAGAATTTACAAACGCAGTTGGGCTTATCACGTGACAAAGCAACAAAATTAAAAGAAGAACTTTCTACGGTTGACAAAGGTACGTCAGCAGGTCAAAAGAAATGGCTACAACTTACTAGAGATTTAGGGACAGCAGAAACACAAGCTAACAGGCTAGAGGGCGAAATAAAGCAAATCGAGGGAGCTATTAAATCAGGCTCTTGGGATATTGACGCTAAAATGAATACTAAAGGCGTTAATAGCGGAATTGATGGCATGAAGTCACGCTTTAGTGGTCTTAGAGAGATTGCTGTAGGTGTATTTAGGCAAATCGGTGCAAGTGCTGTTAGTGCTGTTGGTAATGGCTTAAGGGGCTGGATATCTGACGCAATGGATACCCAGACAGCCATGATTGCCTTAAAAAACACAATGAAGTTCAAGGGCAACGGTCAAGACTTTGATTATGTAAGTAAATCTATGCAGAAGCTCGCAAGAGATACCAACGCAAATAGTGAAGATACTTTAAAACTTTCAACAACGTTCATTGGTTTAGGAGATAGTGCTAAATCAGCGGTCAGCAAAACAGAAGCATTAGTAAAAGCTAACCAAGCGTTTGGTGGTACTGGAGAAAACCTTAAAGGTGTTGCACAGGCTTATGGTCAAATGTCAGCTTCTGGAAAAGTTACTGCCGAAAATATTAATCAGTTGACAGATAACAATACCGCACTTGCTGCTTCTTTAAAAGACACTGTTATGCAAATGAACCCACAATTAAAGCAGTATGGTTCATTCAATGAAGCTGTTTCAGCTGGTGCTGTCTCAATGGATATGCTCGATAAGGCTATGCAGAATGCAGCAAACGGTTCAAGCAGTGCTACAAAAACAATAAGGGACACTTGGTCTGGTTTTAATGAAGATTTATCACAAGCCTTAATTCCTACACTTGAAGCTTTAACTCCTGTTATCAATGCTTTAATTGATAAAATGGACGATTGGGGTAAAGGTGCTGGTAAAGCTATAGAAGATGTAGTTAAGTATTTCCAAGACTTGTTCAAACAGTTACAACAAAATGGTGCGATAACTCAATTTTCTGCTATATGGGATAATCTAAAAAGTGCGTTCGGTTCGGTAATTGGAATTATTGGTAACCTTATAAAATCTTTTGCTGGAGTTGATGAATCTACTTCAAAAAATTCGACTTCTGTTGAAAATGTAGCAAACACAATATCTTCACTTGCTAATAAGTTCGCTGATATCACGAAAAAAATTGCTGACTTCATTGGTAAAATTAGTAAAAGCAAGGAAGCAATGGACGCAATAAAAGTAGCTTTAGTTGCTTTAGCTGGTGCTTTCGTTGCTATGAAAGTTATCAACGGAATCATTAAGGCTTATGAGACATACAATAAGATTGTTGAAGCTGCTACAATTATACAAGGGGCTTTCAATGCTATAATGGCTGTCAACCCATTTGTACTTCTTGGAATAGCAATCGCCGCTGTCGTTGCTGGTCTAATTTATTTCTTTACTCAAACAGAAACAGGGAAAAAGGCTTGGGCTAGCTTTGTGGACTTCTTGAAGAGCGCATGGGATGGAATAGTTTCATTCTTTAGTGGTATTGGCCAATGGTTCTCTGATATATGGAATGGAGCAGTTAACGGAGCAAAAGCTATTTGGCAAGGATTAGTTGATTGGTTCATCGGAATTGTACAAGGTATCCAAAACATTTGGAATGGAATAACAACATTCTTTACTACCCTATGGACGACTGTTATTGGTGATATTCAATCTGTATGGGGCGGAGTAACTGGCTTTTTTAGTGGAATATTCGACGCAGTTAGTTCAGTAGTTTCTACAGTATTCAGTGCCATAGGTGGCTTTGCTAGTTCAGCTTGGAATGTACTGGTTGGTGTATGGAACGCAGTAGCTGGCTTCTTTGGCGGAATATTTAACGCTGTGAGTGGAGTTGTATCTAGCGTTTTCAGCGCAATCGGTAGTTTTGCTTCTAGTGCTTGGGGAGTAGTTCAGTCAATATGGAGCGCAGTATCAGGTTTCTTTAGCGGTATATTTAATTCCGTTAGTAGTGTCGTTAGTGGCGTATTTAGTGCCATTGGTGGTTTTGCTTCAAGTGCTTGGTCAAGAATTTCAGGTGTATTTAGCGGAGTTGGTGGCTTCTTTAGTGGAGTTTTCAACGGTGCTAGAAATGCAGTAAGTGGAGTTTTCAGCGCTTTTGGTGGCTTTGCTTCTAATGCTTATAACGCAATAACAGGA
>RZZU01000080.1 GCA_009929735.1 Clostridia bacterium
ATTGGGGCATATTACCGTTTTAGACCCAGTGGGCGCAGGTGCGTCAAAGCTGCGCACGGAAACAGCATTCCGCCTGTTAGAGGAGGTTCGTTTTTCCGTTATTCGAGGAAATGTTTCCGAACTAAAAACCCTTTGGGGAAGCGAGGGAAAAACAAAAGGTGTAGATGCCAATATCGCTGACCGTGTGACTGAGGAAAATCTTGACGAAATGGTGCAGTTTGCCAAAAGTTTGAGCAAAAAAACAGGTGCTGTGATTGCAATGACAGGCGCGATTGATATTGTTGCTGACCAGAATCAGGCATATGCAATCCGAAACGGGAATGCTTTGATGTCTAAAATAACCGGCACAGGGTGTATGCTGAGCGGTGTCGTAGCGGCATATTGTGTGGCGAATCCCAAGCATTTATTGGATGCTACAGCGGCAGCAGTCGCGGCGATGGGGCTTTCTGGGGAAATTGGCTTTGAAAGATTGAAGCAGACAGAAGGGGGCGGAACCTCCACCTACCGTACTTATATCCTAGATGCGATGAGCAATATGACTGATAAAATTTTGGAGGAGGGAATGAAGCTTGAAAGCAGATAAAAAAAGCTTATTATTATATGCAGTGACAGACCGTATGTGGTTAAACGGAAGAAAGCTTTCCGAGGATGTGGAAAAGGCATTGCAAGGGGGCACAACCTTTGTTCAGCTGCGGGAAAAGGATGCATCCTTTGAGGTTTTTTTGGAGCAGGCGAAGGAAGTAAAGGCGGTTTGCGAAAAATATGGCGTGCCTTTTGTTATTAATGATAATATTGAGGTGGCGTTAGCGGTAGATGCCGATGGCGTTCATGTTGGGCAAAGCGATATGGAGGCTGGCAGTGTTCGAGAAAAGCTTGGAACGGATAAAATGATTGGTGTTTCTGTCCGTACGATAAAAGAGGCCTTGCTTGCACAAGAAAGAGGCGCCGATTATTTGGGCGTTGGCGCAATGTTTCATACCTCCACAAAGCTGGATGCATCAGAGGTGTCCTTTGAGGAACTGAAGGAAATCTGTGCGGCGGTTGAGATACCGGTGGTTGCCATCGGCGGCATTGGTATTCAAAATGTAGAGGCTCTATCAGGAACGGGCATTGACGGTGTTGCTGTGGTATCGGCATTATTTGCGGCAGAGGATATTAAAACAGCCGCTTGTGAAATGATAGATAAATTAAAAAGAGTTGTAATATAATGAAGAAAGACGTGCGGAGGTTCTGAAAACCAAGCGCATAGAGATGTTAAAAAAATAACCCTCTTGGTAGATACCAAGGGGGTTTTTCGTATGCTTTAAGATTATTCGTTGGGCAGAACCATTTGGTTTACCTTAAAGATGAGCTGCAAAGCTCGTCTGGAGTTTTCGATATGGGTTTCAAGTGCCTGATTCAACGCATTTATGTCTGCATTAAAGGCAGCTTTTAGTATATCCTCATGCTCGGCAACACATTCGCAGTCCCGATAATGCGGCTGATTCAAGTATGTACCCGTTGCATAGGTAAAGGGTTGCAAATTGACCAATACATCAACAGCCTTTTGATTGCCTGACGCAGTTAAAAAGAGTGTATGAAAGTCCATATCCAGGGAAAAATACCTTTCAGGACAAAGGGATGACTCACTGGCTTGAACAAATCTTTTTTGTTCTTCAAGGTTTTCGATCAGCTGCTGGCGCAGGTTGGTGTTATAGTGCAAAGTAGAAATAATATCCTTGGTAAAAAAAGTATCCATCATCAAGCGCATATCAAAGATGTCGTTTAGCTCATGCGGCGTTAAGGTACGCACACTCATGCCTTTATTGGGTATGTTGATGACCATTTTTTCATCCTGCAAACGGTGCAGTGCCTGCTTAACTGGGGTATCACTGACATGATACTTTCTTGCCAGTTCTTTGATATTCAGTTTTTCGCCGGGTATAAATTGTTTTTTTGTAATGCTGTCTTTTATTTCCTGATAAATTTGGTTTGTCAGAGTGATTTTTTTGATTTCTAAATCTTCTATTTTCTTTTCATCCATAACGTTTCCCCACCTTACAACATTATTTTGTAGCAATTTCTTTTCATCTGTATTTCCCCCGGTACATTATATAATAAATCTCAAAAAAAATCTACTTTTTTGCGGAAGAACTTGAAAAAATAAGGGTTTAAATTTTAACAAGGAAAAAACAAGGAAAATAGAAGTTCTATTTTAAAAAATAGAACATTCATTAGATACTATCAATTTAATCAATGACAAAAAAGAAGTCTAATTTTTGTGCAAAAATATAGTTTTCCGTATTTTGGTAGACTGAAAATTAAAAACTTTGGCAATTATGATTAAAATAAAATTAGAAAACGTCTATTTTGCATCATTTATTCGTCTTAATTACGGATTGACTGTGAAAAAATAAATACTTATAATGAAAAAAGATGATTTTTTACAAAATTAGCATCTTGTATCCTCGGCCGGGATACACAGAAAACCTACAAAAGAATATCCCAAAAATATATTTTTGTTTTTTTGGAGAGAGAAAACCGGAAACCGTTCAATATTTAGGAGGGAAATCTATGTTGAAAAGAGGAATAGCTGCTGCATTAGCGACAGTTATGATGCTCGGATTCACTGCTTGTGGTGAAAAACCTGCAGAAACAGAATCAGGAACTTCCAATACCCCTGCAACTCCGGCAGGTTTTGTGGAACAAAAAGTGGAGCCTGACACTTTTGACTCAGGAGTAGAATTGACCGATGATTGCTATCATTTTATTTATGCGTTAGGTAATGCACCAGCAACAATTGATGCAGCGAAATACTTCAAGATGCGTTTG
>RZZU01000081.1 GCA_009929735.1 Clostridia bacterium
TTGCTCTTTCTTTCATTCAAAGTATGGAAAAAGAAATATCGCCCCGAAATAAAGTGAAGGAGGCGGTATAGTAATGGCAAGAGTAAGCAGAAAAAACAAGGCTCATGCGATTCTAGAACCAATAGAACACGTCTATAATACAGCAATTTATATCCGTCTTTCTATAGAGGATAGTGGTACAAACAGCAGTGAAACCATTGAAACACAACAATATATGGTGGAGCAGTTTGTCAATGCTCAACAGGATATGAAACTGTATTCCATTTATAAAGATAATGGTTTTACAGGCACAAACTTTCAAAGACCAGCCTTTGAGCAGATGATGAACGATGTGAGAGATCGAAAGGTAGATTGTATCGTAGTGAAGGATTTATCTCGTTTTGGCAGAAACTACATTGAAACAGGCTATTATCTTGAAAAGATATTTCCGTTTTTAAATGTACGCTTTGTTGCTATCACCGATCATTATGATACCCTCAAAAATAGTAGCAGTGATGATATGGTGGCATCCCTTAAAAATATCGTCAATAGCTTAGTCGCAAAGGATATATCTCATAAGTCGGCCACTGTTCTTCACCAGAAACAGCAAAATGGTGAATATATTGGTGCCTTTGCTCCCTATGGCTATATGAAAAATCCGGATCAGAAAAACCATTTAATAATCGACCCTGTAACAGCACCTATTGTAAAAGAAATTTTTAAGTGGAAACTTGAGGGTATGGGTTATATTTTAATTGCAAGAAAATTAAATGAAATGGGTATTCCCTCTCCATCGGTGTATAACTTTAAAAGTGGACGTTATAAGCAAAAAACAGTGCCAACAGGTAGAGCTGCAATGTGGCAGGGACAAATGATAAAGCGTATTGTAAATAATTTTACTTATACAGGAAATGTGACACAGGGGAAAACGGTGGAATCCCTTTGCAACGGGTTACCCCTTACTAAGAAAGATAAAAAACAGTATATAGTGGTGTATGGTACGCACGAGGCAATTATTGACGAAGAAACATTTCGTAAATTAGGAAATACGATTGATGAGGTTGCCAAAAAGCGGAAGGCGAACAGCGAGAAATATCCTTTTACAGAAAATATTTTTAAAGGTAAGGTGTTCTGCGCTGATTGTGGGCAAAAAATGATTCGTTATAAAAATGCAAAAAAATCTATTGAGACACGCTATGTCTTTCTTTGTAATCAATATGCACACAATTTACAGCTTTCTAAATGCAGCAAAAAATGCTTGGGTGAGCCAGAGCTTATCGATGTCATTCTTTCAAGTTTGAGAGCACAAGTAGAGTTGACTTTTTCATTGGAAGATAAATTGAAAAAGCTGAAAAGTACAAAAAAATACATGGCAAAACAGAAAAAAATCAAAACCGATTTAGTAAATACGGAAAAGCTGATTACTAAAAATTTGCTGTTATGTTCAGCACTTTTTGAAAATTACACCGACGGGACCATAGACCTAGTAGAGTACAATCGCTTGAAGTCTGATTATCTAAAACAGGCTGACGTACTGGAAGAAGCCAAAAACAGATTGCTAAAAGCACAAGTTTTAGATGGAAAAATATTATCCCCGCAAAATGAGTGGATCAAGGCTTTTAGAGGACAAAAGGATATCACCGTATTAAGTCGCGAATTTATCGAGCTGATGATTGACAAAATCATTGTCAGTGGCTATAACGATGTAGAAATCATATGGAAATTTGCTGATGAATTAGCGATTCTCACTGAGTTTGTGGGAGGTGCTGCATAATGAAAACCATTGCGTTATATCTCAGACTATCCAACGAGGACATAAATGAGGGGGAGAGTAACAGCATTTCCAATCAAAGGGATTTACTTAAAAACTATATATCATCAAAAAAAGACCTACAAGGCTATGAAGTTTTGGAGTTTATTGATGATGGATACAGCGGAGCAACTTTTGACCGCCCTGCACTGAATAAACTGCTTAAGCTGACTGGTAAAACGATTGAGGTTGTAATAGTCAAAGACTTTTCCAGATTTGGCAGAAACCTTATTGAAGTTGGAAATTATATTGACCAGGTATTTCCTTTTTTAGGCGTGCGATTTATTGCAGTCAATGAAGATTACGACAGCAAAGACTATAAAGGTAGTACCGCAAGCATTGATGTAGGGCTAAAGGCTCTGATTTATGAAATGTATAGCCGAGATATTTCCCAGAAAATACGAGCAGTGCAGAAATCAAAATTTCAAAAAGGTGAATATCTTTGTGTTTTGCCGTTGTATGGTTATATGCGGTCTCCAAATGTAAAAAATAAGCTAATACAAAATCCAGAGACAGCACCTGTTGTAAAACGAATATTCGAGCTTGCTTGTGAGGGTAAAACAGCTACGCAAATTGCTGTGATTTTTAATACCGAAGGTGTGCCTTCTCCTTATATGTACCATAAAGCAAAAGGTACGGATAAAATGAGAGGGTGGAAATTAAGCAGTGAAAATACAATTTGGACGAATGCCATTGTTCATCGTTACCTTAGCGATGAGCGTTATACAGGTAAACAAATAAGCCGCAAACGAACGAAGATTGATATTAACACAAGGAAAACCATGCTTCTTCCAAGAAGTGAATGGATAATCTGTGAAGATGCTCATGAGGCAATTGTTTCAAGAGATGTATGGAAGCAAGCACAGCTAGTTATGAGGCCATATATACCAAAGCCATATACCATCGCTGACTACAACCTGTTTAAAGGATTATTA
>RZZU01000082.1 GCA_009929735.1 Clostridia bacterium
TGTGCGACACGTTCCTAACTGAAAAGGTTAGGCACTAAACAAAGAACGTAAAAAGTTCAGTTTAGGAGAACTGATAATTCGATAGGTGGAATGATAGGGTAACGCCTTGAAACGCCTCCCTAAGACCTGCGAGTAGCGTAGCTGCAATTAAGTGCAAAAACGTCATAGAGCTCGCTGAAGTCGGCTGAGAGTACATCCTAACAGATAATGCTGAGGAACGGTGAACCAGAGGTGGTCAAGTGTACGATAGGTCGGGGGTCTACAAAATATCTATGGTTAGAATGTCTGCTGATTACAGTCAGCAAATGACAAATCCTTGAATGTACGGGTCTAAAACGGGAATTAGCCGAAAGGCTATACTTGCCATCGTGCAAGGTTTGTGGGGATTAGTAAGATTGGTTGATATGAAACTCCCTATGCCGTTACAGGCGGCATAAAGTGGTAAAACACTCCAGCAAACAGGCTCATAGAGGAAACCTAAGGATATATGTATAGATAGAATTATCGGAACGTGGTAAGTCAGCAACGCGGAGAGCTTAATCTCAATGAAACGTTAGCGAGGAAAGTCGCAAGATATAACTTGCTTTTATGCTGATGAAAGTGGTGGCATAGTACCGATGAAACCGTGATAACAAGCGGCGGAGGGATAGCCACCAGTCAATATTTACAGTAAATCATTAGTCTAAACAGTTAAACTGCATAAGGTTCTGATGTGTGACTAAAAGAGGCAATCTTCCAAATTGGAGGTAGCCGACTTATGGCAACTGGAAAACTCAAGAAAAAGCAAACAATCAGAAACAACGAATACTACGATACGCAGGCTGTTTTTGATGACCTCTACGCCAAAGCAAAACAAAACCACAGCTTCACCAATCTACTGAAAATCATTACAAGTGAACAGAATATCCTGCTCGCCTACCGAAATATCAAGAAAAACAAAGGCAGTAAAACAAGCGGAACGAACAAAAACAACATTATTGATGTTGGAGATAAAGAACCTTGGCGGCTCGTGGCATACGTTAGAGCCAGATTGGATAACTTCACTCCTCATTCCGTTCGCAGGGTAGAAATCGAAAAATACAATGGCGCATTACGACCACTTGGCATACCAACCATCGAGGACAGACTGATACAGCAATGTATCAAGCAAGTATTAGAGCCAATTTGTGAAGCACAATTCTACAAACACAGCTATGGATTCAGACCAAACCGCAGCACCCATCATGCGATAGCACGGACAATGTTTTTGACAAATCGGCACAACTTTCAGTATGTTGTTGACATTGATATCAAGGGTTTCTTTGATAACGTGAATCACTCAAAATTACTAAAGCAGATGTGGGCGCTGGGCATTCGAGATAAAAACTTACTGTGTATCCTCTCGAAAATGCTAAAGGCTGAAATAAAAGGGATAGGAATACCGACAAAAGGTGTTCCACAGGGCGGTATACTTAGCCCCCTGCTCTCAAATATTGTGCTAAATGAATTGGACTGGTGGATTGCTAACCAGTGGGATAACAAAAAGACGGTTAAGGATTACGCATATCAAAGTAACAAGCTAAAATCCCTCAAGGGGTCTAAGCTGAAAGAAGTATACATCGTCCGATATGCCGATGATTTCAAGCTGTTTTGCAAAAACCGTGATGCTGCCAACAAGCTGTTCATAGCCACCAAACAGTGGTTAAGCGAAAGATTGGGATTAGAAATAAGCCCCGAGAAGTCAAAAATAGTAAATCTCAAAAGGCACTATTCAGAGTTTTTGGGCATAAGGCTAAAGCTGTGGAAAAGAGGAAATCAGTACGCCGTTAAATCGTACATGACTGAAAAATCGGTTAAAAAATGCAAAGAAAATCTTAAAGGCAAAGTCAAGAGTATGCAGAAAGAAACCACCATCGCCAGCGTGATGAATTTCAATGCGGCGGTCTTGGGTGCTCACAATTATTATAGTGTGGCAACCAATGTAAATCTTGATTTTTGCAAAATAGCCTATTCAGTCAACAAGAGCCTTAAATGCAGAACAAAAAGAATCAGTAGCAAAAAGGGCAAGAAAAGCAAGACATATCAAAAATACTATGGTGATTATGATAAGCCGCCTACCTTTGTGCAGGAAATCGCACTGTTTCCTATTGTCCATATTTCTAATAAAAAGGCAATGGGGATGAACCAAGATATCTGCAATTACACGCAGGCAGGACAAAAACTGATACACGATAATCTTAGTAATATCAACTCTGAAATTGTGTATTACCTCATGAGAAATCCTGTTTTTGGGGAAAGTGCGGAATTCAACGACAACCGAATTTCACTTTATGTCGCACAAAATGGAAAGTGCTTTGTCACAGGTGAAGCACTCGAAATATCCAACATGGAGGTTCATCACAAAACCCCGCAACAGCATAAAGGCAAGGATAACTATAAAAATTTAGTTTTTGTGTCGGGATACGCACACAAGCTCATTCATGCAACAGAGCAAGCCACCATAGAAAAATACATTAAAATTCTTACCAGACAAGCTATTGATTTTAAGCGACTAAATCAATTGAGAGTTTCAGTTGGTAATTTAGAAATCTAATGAAAATAGGTAAATATTGATGGGGCGCCGTGTGAGATGAAAATCTCATGCACGGTGCTAAGCGGGGGAAAAGTCGGAGATTATCTCAAAGACTTACCTATCGCAATA
>RZZU01000044.1 GCA_009929735.1 Clostridia bacterium
TTCCATCAACAAAAACGACACAGCACCTATCTTCGAAGTTTCTGACTTGGGTATCGTTGGTGACCTTAAGGTTATCCTGCCTAAATTGGCTGATGCAATTAGAAAATACAAAACAGCCAAAGCGAACAACTAAGAGATGATTTGATTTGCAAGGTTTCATAATAGAAATCGATTAGGGGGGGTCGTAGAAATGGGCAGTTATTCTGTTTTTTTTCCTGGCTATACAGCCGGCGAGGATGCTTATCGTGAGATTGACGCAGTATGTTCTCCTTATGGGACAAAGGCGGTAGTAATCGGCGGTAAAACAGCGATAGAAAAGACAAGAGATTATTTGATGGAAGCAACACAGGAAAGCTCCGTAAAGATTACTGATTTTATTTGGTATAAAGGAGAGGCGGCTTTTGAGTACGCCGAAGAATTACAGCAATTGGATGTAGTAAAAGAGGCAGATATGATTTTTTGCGTAGGCGGCGGCAAGGCGATTGACTGTGCAAAGCTGGTGGCAGACCATTTGAAAAAGCCGTATTTTACTTTCCCGACGATTGCTTCCACCTGTGCTTGTATTTCTGCATTAGGAATTTATTATCACACGAATCATGTATTCCGTGACTTCTTCCGTGTGGAAACACCTCCTGTTCATGTATTTATTTCTACAAGAGTGATTGCTGAGGCTCCCGAAGTATATCTTTGGGCAGGCATTGGCGATGGCATGAGCAAAGAAACGGAAGTGAAATTTTCCGCAAGAGGCAAGGATGAAGAACTAACCTTATCCGAACAGGCAGGGGTTGCCATGAGCAGCTGCTGCACAGAGCCTTTGTTGAAATATGGTATTCAAGCCATGGAGGATTGTAAATTAAACCGTCCTTCCGAAGCGATTGAGCAAATTGCGCTGAATATTTTTATCAATACCGGAATGGTATCCAATATGGTGGATTCTCATAAGTATAATACAAACTTGGCACACGCACTGTTTAACAGTATGACCATGCTGCATCAAGTTGAAGAAAGGCATCGTCATGGCGAGGTAGTTTCTTACGGCACACTGGTTTTATTGACTTTAGATAAACAGTATGATTTGCTGGAACGCTTTTTTGAGTTCTACAAGGGAATGAATTTGCCGACAAAACTGTCGGATATTGAGGTTTCCGTTGAAGAGCTGGATCCTGTTTTAGAGGCTGCGGTCAAAAAATATGATTTGGATTATATTCCGTATGAAATTACACCTGCAATGATTAAGGCGGCTATTTTGGAATTGGAAGAGTTCAATCTCAGAAAAGCAGCATAAGTGATTGCTGAAAAATGAAGTTGAAGGCAAGGGGGTTTCTCCTTTGCCTTTCTTTTTTTTCCCAAACTTGACAGCTTTGGAATATACTTTTATACTTGTGAAGAGAAAAAAAGACTTAAGGAGTGCATAGGATGGGATATTTTCCAAGAATAGGCATGAGGATGATTAAAACGGCGGTAGCTGTAGGGATTTGCTTTTTCATCAGTTATTTGACAGGCGGAAATGGAAAACCTATTTTTTCAGGCATTGCCGCTATTATTTGTATGCAGCCTTATGTGGAGCATAGCGTGGAGGTTGCTTTTAACCGTACCATAGGTACAGTAATCGGGGCGGTTTTTGGTTTGATTGCAGCTTCCGCGAGCCTGTACATTCCAAGTGGATATGAATATTTGCAATACTTGATTATTTCATTTACGGTCATTCCTGTTTTATATACAACGGTTATATTGAAAAAACCAGGTGCATCTGCTTTGGCGGGTGTGGTTTTATTGAGTATTACACTTTCGGGCGGGGAAGCAACGCCGTTTATGAATGCAGTGAACCGTTCGGTGGAAACCATAGTCGGGATTTTGGTTTCGTTGGGCGTAAACATGCTGCATCTGCCAAGGCGCAGGGAGAAAGATTTCCTTTTTGTATCGGGATTTGACGGAGCAATCTACGGGGAAAAAACAGGGATTACCCCTTATTGCATTTTTGAGTTAAACCAGCTGCTGAAGGATGGCATGGCGTTTACCATTGCGACGGAAAGAACCCCTGCTTCGCTGATGGCAGACATCGGGTCGATTCACTTAAAATTGCCTGTGATTGCAATGGATGGGGCGGTGTTGTATGACTTGAAGGAAAAGCGTTATCTTGCCTGCCAAGGGCTTTCCAAGGAAATGACTGACAAGATTGAGCTGTTCTTGCGTAATATGGATTTGCACTATTTTTTAAATGTTGTGTGGCAGGATGTATTATTGATCTATTACCATAATTTCAAAAATGAAGAGGAAGAAAAGCTGTATCAGCAATTGCGTCTTTCACCCCATAGAAATTATGTTTATGGGGAAAGGCCTGATGGGGGGATTGTTGTGTATATCCTCTTGGTGGTAAAGGACGAGATTGCGGATTTGGTGACAGATAAGCTGGTGGAAATGGATACCGAGGGCGAGCTGCTCTTTTTAAGGGATAAATCGGAAACGCCGCAGGACTATTGTCATTTAAAAATATATCACAAAAATGCCACAAAGGAATATATGATGAATAGGCTTTTAGAAACAATGCCGCAAAAAAAGACCGTGGTTTTCGGAAGCAATAAAAATGATGCAACGATGATGAAAGCGGCAGATGTATCCTTTGCGGCAGCGAATGCCGATGCGGAGGCAATAAAGGCGGCGGATTATCCGCTGAAGGGCTTGGGTGATAGTATTGTTCGTACCATTTTTCATTTGTACGAGCCACTGCCTTGGCAGTCCTTGCCCAAGGAGTTTAAAAATGGAAGGAAGAAAAGGGTGGACTAGGGATGCAGGAGAATTTGCATGAATTATCCAGAGCAGAGCTGCTTTTGGGGCAAGAAGGATTGGAGAAATTAAAAAATGCCAAGGTTGCCGTATTTGGCATAGGCGGTGTGGGTTCTTTTGCGGCGGAGGCATTGGCAAGAGGTGGGATCGGGCATTTAACCTTCATTGATGGAGATTGCGTGTCGTTAACAAACATCAACCGACAGCTGATTGCCACCCAAAAAACCATTGGACAGTTAAAAACAGAAATTATGAAACAGCGTGTTCATGATGTTTTACCCCAAACAATCGTGGAAACACATTCTGTATTTTATACGAAGGAAAATCGGAATCTGATTGATTTTTCCACGTACGATTATATTATAGATGCCATAGATATGATTACCTCCAAAATTATGATCATTGAGGAGGCAAAAAAAGCGGGGGTGCCTGTCATCAGCTGTATGGGTACGGGCAATAAATTTGACCCCTCTAAATTTGAGGTGGCGGATATTTCAAAGACTTCCGTCTGCCCTTTGGCAAAGGTAATGCGAAAAGAATTGAAGGATAGAGGAATACGAGGTGTCAAGGTTGTGTATTCCAAAGAATTGCCAAGAAAACCGGAGGAATCCACTGAAATTGGAAAAAGACAAATACCGGGAAGTATTTCTTTCGTACCTCCGGCGGCAGGCATGGTTTTGGCGGGAGAGGTTATTTGCCATCTGGCAGGCATAGAGCGGGATTAAAAAAGTGGGGAATAAAGCTCTGATTTTGCAAAAAAAATGGGAATAATGGGGAGAAGTATTAAGAAAAAGTATAATTTCTTATATTTTTCTGAAACATTTCAAATTCCCTTGAAAGAATAAAAAAAATTGGATAAAATGAAGGTGGAATATAAAGCATCGGATTTGTATTGGAACGCATAAGGGAGGTGTTAAGGTGAAAAACAAAATTAAGATTGCAGTAGCCATATGTTTGATTGCAACGGTTATTATGTCGGGGTGTACTGCAAAACCAACCTCTAGCAGTGGGACGGCGTCCGAACAAAGTGCACTGGAAAATTATATTGCAGCGGCAAAGTCGAAATTGGAGGCATCTTCAAGCTTTGCTTCTGATTTTTATGCAGAGGTGCAGATGGGCGAAGAAGAGGAAAAAACAATTTCCAAAGCTAAAGTTGAAATGATTCAGGAGCCCTTGACAGTAGGGATTACGACGGAGGATTTGTTTGGTCAGAATACAACAAGTTCAAAAACTTATTTGGAAAAAACGGATGATGCAATTAATATGTATATGGCATATGATGGACAATGGACAGAAATGACATTAGAGGAAGGCAATGCCATGAAGTCTGTGGGGATGTATGATGCGGCAAAGGGCATGAGCCTTCTGTTGGCTTCCGGTGAAAATTGGAAACAGATTTCCGAAAAAAACGGAATCGTTACGATAACAGGAGAGGTGCCTGCGCAAAAGGTCTATGATATATCCGAAGCAGGATACTTCTTGAAGATCGCAGGTATGAACGGTGTTGCGCAGAGCTATTATTCAGGCGTTGAAGCGGTTCCCTTTGAGCTTCAGCTTAAAGAGGATGGGACACCTATTTCCTTCTCTGTTGATTTTGCAAAAACCCTCGAAACCGTAATGAACCATGTGCTTCAGGAGTTAAATCAGGATAAAGCGGAACCAATTTCAGTTGAAAAGTATATGATTAAACAAACGATTTCAAAATTAGGCGAGGTAAAGAAGATAGAAATCCCCGCTGAGGCAAGAGATGCAATTAACTATGAGAAAGAAATTTCATTGATAGAAAGTAATACCAAACAGCAATGAAAAAGCCCCTTGGGAGAGCGCTTTATGATAAACCTTCTGTGTTTTGATCAGGCTCTCATAACCCAAGGGACTTTTATGTTTTTTCAAAGAGATTTAAAGCGGCAAGCCGTTTATTTGAGAAAATATACTTAAAAAAGCTGATATTTTTCGGTTTTTATAAATTATGCTGTTTTTTTTACGGGATAATGCTATAATAAAAAAGATTGACTTGAAAAAAGGAGAGAATACAATATGATCGCAGCTCAGGGTGTCAGCCTTCAATACGGAGGTAGGGTGCTTTTTAAAGATGTAAATATTAATTTTACAAAAGGGAATTGTTATGGACTGATTGGTGCAAATGGCGCAGGTAAGTCCACGTTTTTGAAAATTTTATCGGGTGAGATTGAGCCGAATAAAGGCTCTGTTTTCATTACACCCGGCGAAAGAATGGCAGTTTTAAAGCAGGATCACTTCATGTTTGATGAGTTTGAGGCGGTTCAGGCGGTTTTATATGGTCACAAAAGATTGTATGAAATTATGAAGGAAAAAGAAGCGCTTTATTCCAAGGAGGATTTTTCTGATGATGACGGAATAAAGGTTTCTGAATTGGAAGGAGAATTTGCAGAGCTGGACGGTTGGTCTGCGGAGTCCAATGCGGAAATTCTGCTGAACGGCTTGGGCATTACCAATGAACTTCACTATGCAAAGATGAAGGAATTGACGGGTACGCAAAAGGTAAAGGTGCTTTTGGCGCAGGCAATCTTTGGAAATCCTGACATTTTGCTTTTGGATGAGCCTACAAACCACTTGGATATTCATGCCATTAGGTGGTTGGAAGAATTCTTGTTGAATTTTGAAAATACTGTTATTGTTGTATCCCATGACAGACACTTCCTGAATAAGGTGTGTACCAACATTGCGGATATTGATTATGGCAAGGTTTCTATGTTTGTTGGAAACTATGATTTCTGGTATACCTTTACCCAAATGACCCAGCGTCAGCTGAAGGATCAGAATAAGCGTACAGAGCAAAAGATGAAAGAATTACAAGATTTTATTCAGCGTTTCAGTGCCAATGCTTCTAAGGCGAAGCAGGCAACCAGCAGAAAAAAATTATTGGACAACTTGCAGATGGATACCATTAAGCCTTCCAGCAGACGCTATCCTTTTTGCAGCTTTAAGCAGGATAGAGAAGTAGGCAATGACGTTCTTTTGGTTGAAAATCTTTCCAAATCCATTGAGGGAAAGAAGATTCTTGACAATATCAGCTTTATGATTCGCCCCAACGAAAAGGTGGTTTTTGTAGGCACCGATGAAATTGCAAGAACCACTTTATTTCAGATTTTGATGGGTGAAATGGAGCCTGATGATGGAAAATTCAAATGGGGGATTACAACCAAAACGGCATATTTTCCCAAGGATAATTCCGAGTATTTTGAAGGCAGCAAGCAATCGCTGATTGAGTGGTTAAGACCCTTTGCAAAAGAAGGCGAGCAGTATGATGCCGATATTCGTGGGTGGCTTGGGCGAATGCTCTTTAGCGGGGAAGAAGCGTTAAAGTCCGCAAATGTTCTTTCAGGCGGCGAACGAGTACGCTGTATGCTTTGCAAAATGATGATTTGGGGTGCCAACGTTATGATTATGGACGAGCCTACAAACCATTTGGATTTGGAAGCCATTACAGCTTTAAATGAAGGCTTAAGTGAATATAAGGGTACACTGCTTTTTGACTCTCATGACCATCAGTTTGTGCAGACCATTGCGGATAGAATTATTGAAATTCTGCCTGGCGGTATGATTGACAGACAGATGACCTATGATGAGTATTTAGAGGATGAAGAAATTAATGCTTTGCGTTTGAAGCTGTCTGAGGAGGCGTAAGAAATGATAAACGGCAAAATTGATTTCAGAAGTGATACTGTTACCGTGCCTACGGAAGAAATGAGAAAGGCAATGTTTCAGGCAGTGGTTGGTGATGACGTGTACGGCGACGATGCTACCGTAAATGAGCTGGAGCAATTGACAGCGGATTTGTTCGGCAAGGAGGCTGCGCTTTTCGTTCCTACGGGTACGATGAGCAATCAGCTGGCATTGTTTACCCATGTGCAAAGGGGAGAAGAGGTAATCCTTCCCGATAATTGCCATATCATTGTGCATGAAGCTGGTGCATCTGCAATTATTGCGGGTGCGCAGCTGCGCTCCATTCCCAATGTGAATGGGGAAATGTCCTTTGAATTGATTGAGCATTATATCAGAAAAGACCCTGAGGATATTCATCAGCCAAGAACTGCCTTAATTACTTATGAAAATGCGGATTCTGACGGTCAGGTGCGTTCCTTGGCATACATGAAGAAGGTCAAGGAGCTTGCCGAACAGTATGCATTGCCTGTGCATATCGACGGCGCACGTATTTTTAATGCGGCGGCATACTTGAACGTGGATGTAAAGGAAATGGCACAATATGCGGATACCATTTCCGTTTGCTTGTCAAAAGGGCTTTGTGCGCCTGTTGGTTCTTTATTGGTCGGCAGCCGTAAATTTATTGCTTTGGCAAGAAGAAAGCGCAAAATCCTTGGTGGCGGTATGCGTCAGGTGGGTATTTTAGCGGCGGCAGGCATTCTTGCGTTACAGGAAATGCCAAAGAGGCTGCAAGAGGATCATGACAACGCAAACTATTTAATGGCCCAGTTGAAGGAAGTAAAGGGCATAGAGGTATATGAAGCACGACAGCAGATTAATATGGTGTTTTTCCGCTTAAAGGGGTACCCCATGAATTCTGCGGCACTGGTGCGCTATATGGCAGAGCATGGCGTGGTGATCAATGGTGAGGATAACGGAATGATGCGTTTTGTAACGCATTATTATGTTTCCAGGGATGAGATTGATCAGGTTGTGCAATTAATGAAAAATGCCCGTTAAAAAGCGTTGCCCTCGTGTTTCGGGGGCAGCTTTTTTTATTCAAGGAGTGATTTGCTGTGCCTGTTGTAGGATTAATTTGATGCAGGCGATGGGAGCGGTTTTTTGGGGGGATGAAAATGTGGAAGATTTTTCTGGTTTTAGCTGTTGGATTTTCAATTGGTTTTTTTGGACTGATCAAGGACAAGCAAATAAAAATCAATAGTCGTTTGCAAACCCTATGGCTTTTGCTCTTGATTTTTTGCATGGGAGTTAGTATTGGGCGAAATGGGGAGGTTATTCAAAATTTACCTGCTTTAGGAGGCAAAGCGTTGCTGTTTGCGGTATTGGCGGTAGTGGGCAGCGTTGCTTTTGTATTCATTTTAAGCAAGCTTTTCTTGGAAAAGGAGGGGGAAAAATGAGCCTTGCTATTTTGATTGTTCTGGCATTAGGCATTCTTGGGGGGATGTTTATGCCATTAGAGATTTCCTCTTTTTTGGATCAGGCATCTTCTGGTATGCTTTTGATATTGCTGTTTTCGGTAGGGATTGATTTAGGATTGAATCGACAGGCGTTTGTGCAGATTCGACAAATGGGCTTTCGGATTTTGCTGATCCCCTTTGGGGTGATTTTGGGGTCTTTATGTGGCGGTGCCATTGCAGCGTTTTTTTCTCAGACACAGCTGAAAGAAGGCTTTGCAATCGTTGCTGGGCTAGGGTGGTACAGCTTATCGGGGATTTTAATCACCAATGCGGGCAATCCCGTTGGCGGAACGGTTTCTTTTTTATCCAATGTTTTCAGAGAGATGATTACCTTTATTTTTGTACCATTTATCGTGAAATATTTGAATTCCTACTGTGCCATTGCGCCTGCGGGGGCAACCGCTATGGATACAACCTTGGGTATCATCAGTAAGCATACAGATGGAAAAACAGCCGTAATCGCATTTGTGAGCGGCGTGATTTGCACACTGGTTGTACCTGTTTTAGTACCATTATTCCTATAAGGACAAGAAATTTGCAAAAATCTATTGACTTTTTTGGTTGAATATATTATTATTAGCAAGTCGACCATATGCGGATGTGGCGGAATTGGCAGACGCGCTAGATTCAGGTTCTAGTCGGGGTTTCTCGGTGCAGGTTCAAGTCCTGTCATCCGCATCTAAGTAAGAAGAATAGCTTAAAAACTCAGCGAGTGTAAGATTTGCTGAGTTTTTTTGATTGTCTTTTTTGGCAGAATCCGTTTGTTTTCACTCATTTGACGCTTGTAACAAAAATATAGTGTCTTGCGGGTGATTTTTTAATGGAAGGATGCCTTAGAATGAAAAAATAAGCTTGTATCAAAGGCACTTGTTACGCCGTCTGAATGTTTTCGGCTGCATAGTTTCCCCGTTTTTGAAGGTGCTTAATATAGTACAAGATCGTATTGGGTGAGAGTTTTAATCGAGATCGTGTGCATTACTTTTCAAATAATTATAGATTTTGCGCATAACTTTTCATTGTTTTTATAGATAGACTTTTAAACCTACAGGATAAAAGAAAGTCTTGAATTTGTAAAAAAATTCAGTAAACATGAAAAAACCTCCTAATTTTTTGGCTTTTACGAGCCAATCAATTAAAAGGTTTATAGGACGAAAAAGAAACTGTTTATAGGGTTAGAGGAGGAAAATCGGCAGATAATCCGATGAGCATCACAAAACATTACGAAATGCAGATGGGATAAGACCCTGTAAAATCAGAACTTAACCTGCTTTTTGTTCCAAACGCAATCTATCTGCAATTAAGGCGATAAATTCGCTATTTGTGGGCTTGCCCTTATGGTTGTTTACTGTATAGCCGAAAAGTGCATCTATGGCATCAACCTTGCCCCTATTCCATGCCACTTCGATTGCATGTCGAATTGCACGCTCTACACGGGAAGGTGTTGTATTGCATTTCTTTGCAATGGAGGGATACAGCTCTTTTGTGATGTAATTTAAAACATCCATGTCATTTACGCTCATAATAATTGCTTCTCGCATATAATGATAGCCACGGATATGAGCGGGAACGCCAATTTCATGTAAAATGTTTGTGACTTTTGTTTCCAAATCATAGGCCATGCTAGTCAGAGGCTGATTAAAGGAGGAAATACCGCTTTTCATCAAGGGTTTTTCCTGTAACAGCTGTCTGACACGTTGTGTCAGTGAATCCATATCAAAGGGTTTTACCATATAGTAGGAAACACCCAAGTCCATAGCCTTTTGCACAACCTTGTCTTGCGACAGTGCTGATAGAATGATGGTTACTGGCTGGTGAATATCGCTGTTTTTCTGAAGTCTTTCCAAAACACCAATTCCGTCCAAGCGAGGCATGATACCGTCTATAATTGCAATATCCGGTTGCGTATCTCTGATTTTGTTCATGGCATCAATACCATCAACGGCGACTGCCACAACAGTCATGTCCTCCTGTTTATTCAGATGATTTGCAATTAAATCACAAAAATCCTTATTATCATCAGCTAACAGCACTTTTATTTTATTTTGATTCAAAATGATCCCTCCGATTGTTGTTTGATGAATGAATATGCAAATATTACTTGCTTTTGGAATGATTATAGTACAGGAATATTCTGGTGACAAGGTGTTTTCACCATACAAATTCAGACCAATTATTTAACAAAATTGTAAAATATTACACAGTTTTTAATGGGGAATATTGCCCGTGTTGATTCTTGGGGATTCGTAAGGATGGGAAATGGGGGAAATGAGGAAAAAAGGCGTCTTTTGTGGTGAAAAATATGGCTTTTTTCTTGTCGAGTTTTTTATTTTCCTTAGAAAGATCTCCTTTTGATTGGAAAAAATTATGAATTAATGGTTTTCAAACGGAAAAAAATAAAAATTTTTGAAATCCAAAATTAATAGAAATTTAACTTTTTGAAACAAAAGTTTACAAATATATTTTTGGTTTTCTTATAAAAAAAGTAGAAAGAACATGAAAAATGTGAATTTTAAAGTATGTTTATGCAAAAAATAAACAAAATGAAAGATAACCGTATCAAAGGCTTCCTTTTGCAAAATCCAAACAAAAACTGTCGAAATCCATAAAAAACGGCTAGGGAAACAAAAGATGCTTCCTGATAGCCGTTTTATCGTGGTTTCATTTAGTTACTTTCGTTCAGGGCGATGAGCTTTTCATAAATTGCATCCGTTAAAGCAGCGAATTCATGAATGCCAAGGGCTTCTCCACGGATACGTTCATCCCAACCCAAAGAAACAATCAGTGAAGTTAATTCATCCTTTGTTATATTCAACTTTCCTTGATTATTCAAACTGTTGAGCAAGGTTTTTCTGCGTTGTCCAAAAGCACACTTCACCAAATGGAAAAACAAAGCCTCATCCTTGGTTTTTACTTTACGCTCTGGCAGCACCTTAAGCGTAATCACGGCAGAGGCTACCTTAGGGCGGGGCATAAAGCATGACGGCTGCACAATCATATCTAGTTGGGCATCGCAATAATATTGCACTGCAATGGATAATGCACCGTATTCTTTGCTATTTGCACTTGCCTGCATACGTTCGGCAACTTCCTTTTGCACCATAACCGTAATGGTATCTATATGGTGTTCCTTTTCTAATAAATCCATGATTATTGGTGTTGTGATGTAATAAGGAAGGTTTGCAACTACTTTTATGGGATTGCCTCCATTTTTTGCCGCAATGATGGCATCAATATCCGTTTTTAAAATATCTTGATTCAGAATCTCCACATTGTCATATCCGCTTAAGGTTTTCTTTAAAATTGGAATTAAGGCGTTGTCAATTTCAACGGCGACAACCTCTCTTGCATTTTCCGCCAAAACTTGCGTCAAAGAACCAATACCGGGACCGATTTCCAATACACAGTCCTCTTTTGTGATACCTGCGTAATCGGAGATATTTTCTAAAATATTAGAATCAATTAAAAAATTCTGACCGAAATTTTTTTTAAAATAAAAACCATGTTCCTCAATAATTTGTTTGGTTTTTGAAGGGGTAGAAATTCGTTCTGTCATGTGAGCCTCCTTTATGCGCCAAAACCCAAGCTGCCCAATAAGCCATAGGACAGGATAGATACAATAATACCTGCAGTCAATACGCCCAGTGCGATGACAGGAAAGGTCTTTTTCGGATTCATATTTAACAAAACACTGATTAAAGCACCCATCCAAGCACCTGTACCGGGCAGGGGAACCGCAACAAAAAGAAACACGCCCAAATATGCGTATTTACGAATTTGGTCGCTTTTTTTATCTGCTTTGTTTTCACACCACGCAACAAAGGTACGCAAGGGCGTTTTTTTCAATACCTTAAAAATATAGCGAATGAAAAGCAAAATAAACGGAATAGGCAGTAAATTGCCAATCAGAGCAATGATAAATGTCGGCAGCCATTCCATGTGAAGGGCAAAACCGGCGATAATACCGCCTCTTAACTCCAAAATTGGGAGCAGAGATACAATGAAAACAATAAATTCTCTTGCGAATGAACCCTGTAAGTGTATTACAAACCAGTTTGCAATCGTTTCAGCCAATGGAATTCCTCCTGAAAAGAGCATGGGAATAAAGACCCATGCTGATTTTTTTTCAATACTTTAAGACTTCATTATATACTAATATGCTTCTTGAAACAATAACAAGTCAAAAAAAATATTTTTCTTTTATTTGTGGCTCTTATGAAGTTTTGAGTTGAAATTGTTTCTGCTTTGTGGTTATAATGTAATATAGCAATATATTTACTTTTTTACATTATTATAGGGAAAAATTAGCATTTACATAGGAGTAGATATATCATTTTTTATATATTGAAGGGGTGAAAGGGTTGACAGAGGAATTAAGAGCTCAATTAATGGGCGTGAAACTTACAAAAAAAGAAAAGCTGATTGCAGAGTTTATTTTGGACAATTTTTCGGAGTCGTGTTTTATTACTTCTACCGAAATAGCAAAAAGATTGCACGTCAGCGATTCATCCGTAATTCGTTTTACACGTACGCTAGGCTATACAGGTTTTATGGATTTTCAAAAAAGCATACGAAGAATTTATACAGAAAGAATCAATAGTGTTTCTGATAATATTACGGTTCCATCGGAAAGGCTTAAATTATCTATTAGCAAATTAGGGCAAAGTGATATTGTGGAGAGCTATTTTGCGAATGTACTGCAAAATTTGAAGTATAGTATCAATCATAATGATACGCTTGCTTTTGAACGTGCCGCAGGGTTGATTGCAGGGAGCAAGCGAAAATTTATTGTTACATCCAGAGCAAACTCTTGTATAGGGGATATGCTGCTCTTGCTGCTGAAGCACTTATTAACTGATGTTTATGAGGCTTCTCATCCAGCTTTGAATGTCATTGACCATTTATGTGACATTACTGAAAATGATTGTATCGTTGCAGTTAGCTTCCCCAGATATTCCGAAATGGATTTATTGGCGGCGCAAATGGCATATGATGCTGGGGCAAAAATTATTTTGATTACGGATAAGGCGAGTTCACCTTTGGCGCAGTATGCAACACAATTGTTGACGGTAAGTGTGGACAGCAATACATTTTTCAACTCCTATGTAGGGGTTTTGTTTACTATGGAGTTGCTATGCTCTTTTGTCAGCAGAAAGATGGGGTACTCCACAGAGGCAAAATTGCAGCTGATTGATAAATACATTTCTAAGGTAGGCTTATTTTAACAGACTGATGGAAAGCCCCCGCCTTTTGAACTGAACCAGAGTTAACGGACAGAGAATAAAAAGCCCTATCGTAGAATATTGTAAGATTGCGCAGCCTGACGCCGCTTTTCGAGTGGTGTCAGGTG
>RZZU01000083.1 GCA_009929735.1 Clostridia bacterium
AGCAAAACATCAATCCGTGTCCAACGGTAAAAGGGATATTCTGCGAATATGGTGGACAGCTTAGTCACCTGTCATAACACCTATCGGCGGAATAATGCAGCTTACATCATCATTTTTGGTGAACAAACCTGTAAGCTAACTTCTATACTCCCGTATCGGGGGCGAGCAGTAGGATAATCCTTCAGTACTTTTGCTTTGCAAAAGCCACCTTCGGTGGTCTGACTTTTTTTAGATACCCATTATCCGAAAATACGATACAGCTTGAATAAAAAACATATTATGAAAGGCAGTTAATGTTATTTTTAAATAAACACAAGGTTTCTGCCTTTTGTATATTGTGAGATGCAAGACTTGTCCCCACAAGTGAAGAACTTCTTGTGGGGCATGGTGTTGTATTTGATTAAGAAACAAAAAAGATTTGGAGGTTATGAATATGAATGGTATTGATTTTGAAGCAATGAAAAAAGTAAATTTGAGAACCGTTGACCGTTCTACACTCAAAGATATTAACGATGTTGTTGTGGATACAGTGCTTCCCAAAGAAGAACGGTTGCGTAGCTTTATTGAGCAGATAGGCAATCCTTATTGCTACAAATGTGGTGATTTGGTAGTAAAGGTATCCTTTGCCGAAAACACATCGGCAACTTTAGAGGATAGATTGGAGCATTACCTTGCAACGATGTAACTTTGAAAACGCAATGGAATCGTGTTGACTTTAATGCTTTAAAGTGATATCTTTATAAGTAAATAAGCAAACCTTTGAAAATCCATTGTGAATGTTTTTGGGGAATTACATTTACTTAGTACATTTTCTGTTTGGAAAATGCCGATTGTAATGCAATCGGCCCGATTTTTATCGGGTACATAATGGAGGTTTCAAAATGGAAAAATTAAATATAGATACAAAATATCGTGCAAGTATCTATCTCCGTCTTTCGAAAGAAGATGGGGATAAATCAGAAAGCGACAGTATCGGCAATCAAAGAGATTTGATTTATCATTTTCTGAAGGACAAGCTGGACATTCAGGTTGTTTCGGAACGCATTGATGACGGTTATAGCGGTGTCAACTTTGACAGACCTGCTGTAAAGAAAATGATTGAGGATGCTGAAAATGGTGCTATTAACTGTATAGTGGTAAAGGATTTATCACGCTTTGGTCGTAACTTTGTGGAAGTGGGAAAATATATAGATCAAGTGTTTCCTGCTTTGGGTATCAGAGTGATATCTATCAATGAAAACTTTGATAGTATCAACGGTCGAAGCCAAAGTGATAATATTTTACTGCCTTTTCTCAGTTTGATAAACGATGCTTACTTGCGTGATATTTCGATAAAGGTTCGGAGCCAGTTGGAAATCAAACGCAAAAAGGGCGATTTCATTGGCTCTTTTGCTGTTTATGGGTATTTTAAGCACCCCGAAAATAGACATAAACTTGTGATAGATGATTATGCCGCTGATATTGTCCGTGATATTTTCAAATGGAAAATGGAGGGACAAAGTCAGCAGAGAATAGCCGACAAGCTGAACGAACTGGATATTCTGTCCCCTATGGAATATAAAAAATTTTGTGGAATGGAATATCAAACAAGTTTCCAAACCAATACAAAAGCAAAATGGTCAGCTGTGGCTATTGGGCGCATATTAAAAAATGAATTTTATGTAGGGACTTTGGTACAAGGCAAACGCACCACCCCAAATCATAAGGTGAAAAAGACGGTAACAAAACCAAGTGATGAATGGGTAAGGATTGAAAACAATCACGAACCTATTGTTACAAAAGAAGAATTTGCAATTGTAAATGAACTCTTAAATAGTGATACAAGGGTTGCTCCGAATAAAACAGAGGTTTATACCTTTTCAGGACTTCTCTATTGTGCAGACTGTGGCAATCAGCTTGTTCGCAGCAGTGTATGCAAGAATGGGAAAACCTATTTTTACTATATGTGTGGTAAAAACAGAATTACTAAGAAGTGTACAAGCCATCGCATCAGTGATACGGCTATTACCGAAGGTGTTTTAGTTGCGTTAAGACAACATATTGCAAACATTGTGGAGATGGAACGTATACTGAAATACATTGATACGCTCCCATATAAGAGTACCAATGTAAAGAAACTGAATGCTCAAATTGTCAGCAAGGAAGATGAGGTAAAACGATATGAGCATTTAAAAACAGCTCTTTTTGAAAATCTTTCCGACGGTATCCTAGATAAAAATGAGTATCTTCGTTTGAAATCGGTTTATGATGAAAAGCAACAATCAGCAGAATTTGCGATTACAAATTTAAAGCAAGAAATTGATAAGCTGGTGCTAAATCGTACCAAGGAAACCTTATGGATAGAGAAATTCAAGCTCTACCAAAATATTGACACCATTGACCGAAAAATAGCGGTCAACCTCATTGATAAAATAACGGTTTATGACGATAAAAAGCTTGAAATCAGCTTTAAATATCAGTACAATTTTGACATTGCTCTTTCTTTCATTCAAAGTATGGAAAAAGAAATATCGCCCCGAAATAAAGTGAAGGAGGCGGTATAGTAATGGCAAGAGTAAGCAGAAAAAACAA
>RZZU01000084.1 GCA_009929735.1 Clostridia bacterium
CTGTCAATTTGGCAATTATGATATTGTTTTGGCTACAAATGCAACCGTTGCATCTTTTAGCAACGATATTTTTTGTTTAGATATTCCTTGGCTGTATGATAACAAACAGCAAGTTTATGAAGTGTTGGATGGTCCTTTGGGAGATACACTTGCCGCAGGGCTTGAGGAAAAAGGCTACAAGCTTTTACAATGGCAGGAAAATGCCTTCCGTACACTGACAAACTCAAAGAATAAGATTGAGAAGGTTTCTGACCTGGAAGGGTTAAAACTCCGTATTATGGAAAACGAATTACAGTTGGCACAGTGGAAAGCATATGGAGCAAACCCTACACCTATGGCATTTACTGAATTATTTACTGCATTACAGCAGGGAACAGTAAACGGTCAGGATAATGGCGCAGAATTGACATGGCAGACAAAATTCTGTGAAGTTCAAAAATATTATACTTACACAAAGCACATTTACTCCCCTTATTTGATCTTGATGAGTAAGGAAAAATTTGAGAAGCTGACACCCGAACAGCAAGAAATCGTTTTGAAGGTTTCTGACGAAGCCGTAACATACGAGCGTGAAAGATGTTCCGAATATGAAGCGGTTGCTTTGGAAAACATCAAAAACTATCCCGGTATGACCTTTACAGAGTTGACACCGGAAGCGGTTGCTGAGTTTAAAGCTGTTTGTGTTGGCATTAAAGATTTGGCTTATAACAAAGTTACTCATCGTGAAATTGTTGACTTACTGTATAGCGAGGTAGAAAAAGCAAAAGCGAAATATCCCGCTGAGGATTCAGCTTCATAAATAAGAGGGGAGGCCATATAATGAAATTTATAGATGAACATTTGGAAGAGTTATTCATCATTCCACTGATTTTTTTGATGAGTATCATCATTTTCGTTCAGGTTATTATGCGCTATGTATTCAAGGATTCCTTGGTTTGGTCAGAGGAATTGGCAAGATATTTGTTTATCTGGTTGGTTTATTTTGCAGTAAGCCATACTGCCAGACGTGAAAAGCATATCCGTATTGATGCGGCAATTAATTTATATCCAAAAAAGGCAAGACCTTATGTAGAAATTTTCAGTGAATTGATTGTATTGGCATTTGCGGTATTTATTGCTGTAACAGCGGTTACGGTATATCATAAAATTACATGGAGCGGTCAGCTTTCTCCTGCTATGCGTATTCCTATGCAGTTTGTATATGCAGCGCCGTTGATTGGCTTCGTTTTAACTGCCATCCGTCAGGCTCAATGTATTTTGAGAAGGATAAAAGCATTAAAGAATCATGAGGAGGTGGCAGAAGCATGACAGGAAGTATTGCTCTCGTAGTTTTTATAACGTTGATTGTATGCTTGATTTTGACTGTGCCAATTGGTTTTTCCTTGGGTATTGCATCTTTGGCATATATCTTATACACAAAACAGTTATCTTTTGGCTTTATCGCACAGAACTTGGTAACGGGTGCTGACTCTTTCCCCATTATGGCGATTCCGTTTTTCGTTTTTGCCGGGGAATTAATGGGCGGCGGCGGTATCTCCCGTAGATTGCTGAGCGTTGCAAACGTATTTTTTGGCCGAATCAGAGGCGGTTTGGCGATTGTAACGGTCGTTGTTTGTATGTTCTTTGCGGCTATTTCCGGTTCCGGCCCTGCAACTGTTGCAGCGGTAGGCGGTATGGTTGTTCCTACCATGTTACAGAAGGGATATGACAAGAAGTTTGTATTGGCATTGATTGCAGCAGCAGGCTCTATCGGTGTTATTATCCCTCCCAGTATCCCCATGGTTGTTTACAGCGTTACCACAAACAGCTCTGTAAGTAAGCTGTTTATGGCTGGGTTTATTCCTGGTATTTTGATCGGCTTGATTTTGATTGGTTATTGCTATTTCTTTGCCAGAAAAATGGGTTATAAGGGCGATACCGAAGCCTTTTCATGGAAAAAAGCAGGAAAAGAAATATGGGATGGTAAATGGGCATTGCTTTCTCCAGTTATCATTTTAGGTGGTATTTACGGTGGTATCTTTACACCAACAGAAGCGGCGGCTGTATCCGTAATTTACAGCTTGGTTGTTGGCTGTTGGGTTTACAAGGAAATGAATTTCAAGCAATTAATGGATGTTACAAAGAATGCTTGTGAAACAACAGCAACAATTATGATCGTAATTGGTTGTGCTGCTGGTTTCTCCAAGGTTCTTACATTGGGACGTATCCCTACAACAGTAGCGGCATTCTTAACCTCCATGACAGACAGCAAGATTCTCATCCTTTTGTTAATCAACATATTGCTGTTGATTGTTGGCTGCTTCATGGAAACCTTGTGTGCAATTATGATTTTAGCACCAATTTTGTTCCCTGTAGTAACAGCATTGGGTGTTGATGTAACACATTTTGGTATCATCATGGTAGTAAACTTGGCAATCGGCTTTATCACACCTCCTTTGGGTGTAAACCTGTTCGTCGCCTCACGAGTTGGTGAGACTACGCTGGACAACGTCATAAAGGGTATTATACCTTTCTTGATTTTGATGATTG
>RZZU01000019.1 GCA_009929735.1 Clostridia bacterium
AAACTGTCCGCTTAACAGGAATCCTTTCAAACGAACGGTTTTCGTTGTGTTTTTTTACGTCCCCGGCGGGATTCGAACCCACGGCCTTTCGCTTAGGAGGCGAACGCTCTATCCTGCTGAGCTACGAAGACATCTTTGAAAAAAATGATGCTGTGAAAGCAATCCTTTTCTATTTTATGCGTAACCCCCGCTACAGTCAAGTAATTTTAGTCTGCGGCGGGGGTTTTTTTTTATTGCAGCTTATCCTCAATGAATGAAGCGAGCTTTTTCGCTTCTCTTTCCATCATCTCTTGGTCTTTCCCTTCAATCATTACCCGAATCAAAGGCTCCGTACCTGAGGTGCGAATCAGTACCCTTCCATCGCCAGAAAATTTTTCCTGCAACGCCTCAATTGCAGATTTAATTTCAGGTACTTCCATATAATCATTTTTTCTGGCGTTGTTTACACGGGCATTTACCAAAACCTGCGGCATAACCTGCATAATCCCTGCCAATTCTGACGCTTTCTTTCCACTGCGCTTCATAACGGATAAAAGCTGAATTGCAGTTAAAATACCATCGCCCGTTGTATTATAATCCAGAAAAATAATATGACCGGATTGCTCTCCGCCCAAATTATAATCTTCCTTCAGCATGCGCTCCAAAACATATCTGTCACCAACATTTGCCTGTAACACAGAAATTCCGTTTTCACGCCCCATAACCGTCAGCCCGAGGTTAGACATCACCGTGCCTACAACGGTATCTTTTTTCAATTCTCCCTTTGCCTTCATTGCACAGCCGCAAACAGCCAGAATTTTATCGCCGTCAATCAAACTTCCGTTTTCATCCACAGCCAAACAGCGGTCAGCATCGCCGTCAAAGGCAAAGCCAATATCTGCGCCATTTTCTTTTACCAATTCAGCCAAATCTTCCATATGCGTAGAGCCGCATTTTTCGTTAATATTGGTTCCATCAGGCTCATTATGTATAATGCAAAGCTGTGCTTCCAACTCAAGCATGGTTATGGGTGCCGCCTTAAAGGCTGCACCATTTGCACAATCCAACGCTACCTTTATCCCCTGAAAACGTTCTTTTGTGGAGTTTCTAAGAAATGCAATATAATCATCCAGAGCATCCTCTGCATAGGATTTTGTTCCAATACAGCTGCCCGTAGGGCAAGGTAAAACCTCCATACGGCTTAGTAAAATATCCTCAATTTCGTCTTCCAGCTCGTCACTTAATTTATAACCCTGATTGTTGAAAAACTTAATCCCGTTATATTCAACAGGGTTATGGGATGCGGAAATCATGACCCCTGCATCCAGGCGATACTTGCGCACCAAATATGCCACAGCAGGTGTGGGAATGACCCCCGCAAGCACCGCATGGGCACCAACCGAGCATATCCCTGACACCAAAGCGGCTTCCAGCATATCCCCACTGATTCGTGTATCCATGGCCACCAAAATTCTCGGTGCGTGTTTTTTCTCTTTTGTCAAAACATAAGCCCCTGCCCGACCAAGCTGATAAGCAAGCTCCCCTGTCAATTCCGTATTGGCAACGCCTCTGACGCCATCAGTTCCAAATAATTTTCCCATTTTCATTTTTCCTCCAACAATCACGATTCACTATCAGATGCAGCCGCTTCATCCGTAATCACAACATCAATATAAGAATACCCCGCAGTGACTCCATCGGGCAAGTCAAACTGAATCGGAATCTTATGATGCCCTGCGGAAAGTCCGCTTACATCCACAGTACCTGTTAAGGTACTCTCATTTATACTGTCTATCACTGTCTCATCACCGGAAACCGTTACCTTGGTGCTGCCGCTGATTTCATAGCTCTTTCCGCTTTCTCCCTCAATCACGCTCAGCTGATCGGACTGCACCGTCAATTCACGGCTGTTTGCCCCAACAATTTGTACGTTCACCTGTATTGTGGTGCTGTTACCCTCTTTGATCGTAATGCCTTCCGGCAGATAATCCGCCACTGCAAAAGTTTTTCGAACATTGTCGCTGCTTCCCGAAATATTAATATCGGGCAGCTGAAGATAGCTAAATGTGGATAAAAGCTCCACATCCCCAATGACCTCTATGGTTTGCGGCGTACAAACCGTTTCCCCCAGCTCATAGCCTTCGGACGGCGTACCCCAAATATTCACATTGATCGGAACTGTTTTTATGTTCAGCGAGGTATACGTTACCGTAATTTCAGATACGCTTAGCTTGACTCCGCTTACAGCAGTTCCACTTGCATTATAAGCAGTCAGCTTTGCACCCAGCTGAACATTATCCTGAACATCTTGGGCATTGATTGCGGCACGCACCGCCACAACTCCCTCCACTGTGGATACAGGACCCTTCACAATAACCGTATCCGCACTTAATATGGGTGCCGCATACAAAGAGTCCTTCGAAAGCTCTCCATTCATGACTACATCGACAGGAAGCTGCTTGCTTGCATTTTTTTCGATATGCACCTCAACCGTTCCGGGTGCCTTGCCAACAATCGTGTATCCCGTATACCCGCCCAGCATTTCAACATCCACAGGCAAGGAAACCGTATCCCCATCCATGGCATCAGATAATTCCGATAAATCAACGGTTGCTTGCAGCCAATCGTTAGATTGATTTAAGCGGTCAAGGGCGGTTCTTTGCGCTTTGATTTTAATGCTTACCTTTGTTGCGGCCAAATCCTCGGCATTTTGCACCGTAAGCCCTCGATCTGTTAAAACATCCGTATTTTCCAAGGTAATATATTTGGAATAGGTTCTGGTGTCAACAGGCTGATTGATATTGATTACCATAAACCACATCATCGCCGCAATGCCTATGGACAGCAGTTTCCACCCCAAATCCTTCATCAGCATTTCCTGAAATTTTCTCATTTATCCTGCCTCCCTTTCCAAAAAGAGAGTTTCTTTTTCGTAACCATATTGCTTTGTGAAAGCATCGCCCTTAATTGCTCACTCGTCAAATCACGGTAAAGCACACCGCCTCTTGCCACGGAAATAGAGCCCGTTTCCTCCGACACAACAATAACATAAGCATCCGACACCTCACTTGCGCCAATGGCGGCACGGTGTCTGGTGCCTAATTCCATGCTCACTTCGTTGCTGTCTGTCAGCGGCAAAAAGCACGTTGCGGCCGCAACCCGATTTCTGCGGATAATCACCGCTCCATCGTGCAAAGGGGTATTGTGTTCAAAAATATTGATCAAAAGCTGACTGGAGATTGCCCCATCAATGGGAATCCCTGTTCTTTCCAAATCGCCCAAGGGTACCTCCTGCTCAACCAAAATTAAGGCTCCCGTTTTCGCAGCACCCATTTTGTCAGCAGCCTTAATAATTTCGTCGACGGTACGGGTGGAAGCCTTCTGGCTGTCCTCCTCCTCGGTGCGCATAAAATACGAAAAAAACTTCCCTTTTCCCAGCTGTTCCAACGCTTTTCTAAGCTCAGGCTGAAAAACAACAATGACCGCAATGATACCCACGGAAATGGTATTAGAAAGAATCCAAAGAATCGTGTTCAGCTGCAAAACGGTTGCAATCGCCGCCAAGCCAAGAATAACCAAAATACCCTTAAACAAAACCCACGCTCTGGTTTCCTTAATCCAAAATATAATTTTATAAATGATATAGGCAACAATCAGAATGTCCAAAATATCAGTAAATCCAATAGACGGACGAACAAAGCCTGTTACCCCCAAATTTTCAATGACACGCCTCAAAGCTTCCATACCACACACCCTGTTCCTTAGAAATGTAACATTCTTCCCATTATATCATAACATCTAACCATAAATTCTTAAAAAGAAATAAAACTTGTGCTGTGAAGCAAAGTATTTTCTCACCGTCCGCCTGCGCAAAACAGGTGCAATACTTTTTGTAAAGAATGCTTTAAATTTATTATAGCATAAACACAGATGAATTGTTATAGAAAGTCAATGAAAAAAAACGATACAAAATCATTTTTTGCAAAACAGTTTCTGCTGGTAAAAATGAGTTTTTTGCAAAACAGTTTCTGCTGGTAAAAATGAGTTTTTTGCAAAAAAAACACGGAAATCTGTGTTTTCAGAATTTCCGTGTTGGATTTTTTCAAGCTCATCAATCTCTAATTAGGAAAGGGGCTTCATTGTCGGGAACAAAATGACATCCCTGATTGAAACAGCTTCCGTCAACAGCATAACAAGACGGTCAATCCCTACGCCCAAACCGCCCGTAGGGGGCATACCGTATTCCAATGCGGTTAAGAAGTCCTCATCAATCATGTTGGCTTCATCGTCGCCTGCTTCACGCAGCATTTCCTGATATTCAAAGCGTCCACGCTGGTCAATGGGGTCGTTCAGCTCGGAGTATGCATTTGCATATTCTCTGCCCACGATAAACAGCTCAAAACGATCTGTATATTCAGGGTTTTCGGGCTTTCTCTTCGTCAAAGGAGAAACCTCCACAGGATAGTCGATAACAAACGTCGGGTGAACCAAATTCTTCTCTACAAATTCTTCAAAGAACAGCACCAAAATATCGCCTTTTGCATGACGGTCCTCAAAAGCAACGTGATGCTCTTTTGCCAATGCCTTTGCTTCCTCGGTATCCTTCACCAAGTCGAAGTCTACGCCTGTATACTCCTTAACCAAGGAAACCATTGGCTTTCTTGCAAAGGGCTGACCTAAGTCCAAATCGTGGCCGCCGTACTGCACCTTTGTTGTACCAAGCACGTTTTGTGCAGCCACACGGAACATTTCTTCCGTGATGTCCATCATGCCGTTATAGTCTGTATATGCCTGATACAGCTCCATCAAAGTGAATTCAGGGTTATGTCTTACGGAAACCCCCTCATTACGGAACACACGCCCGATTTCATACACCCTTTCAAAGCCGCCGACAATCAGACGCTTCAAAGGCAATTCCAGCGCAATACGACAGTACATATCAATATCCAGTGCATTATGGTGTGTGATGAAAGGTCTTGCGGAAGCACCGCCGGGAATGGTCTGTAAAACAGGCGTTTCAACCTCCAAAAAGCCCTTCCCGTCCAAAAATCTTCTGATTTCGCTGATAATTTTGGAACGTTTGATAAAGGTATCTCTCACCTCAGGGTTTACGATTAAGTCCACATATCTTTGACGATAACGCAATTCCTGATCCTTTAAGCCATGGAATTTTTCAGGCAGAACCTGTAAGCTTTTGGAAAGCAGGGAAACCTCTTTTGCATGAACGGAGATTTCGCCTGTCTTTGTACGAAAGACAAAACCTTTAATGCCCACAATATCGCCGATGTCAAATTTTTTAAAGTCGGCATATGCCTCATCACCAATATCGTTGCGGCTGACATAAGACTGCATATTACCATTACGATCCTGAATATTGCAAAAAGACGCCTTCCCCATGATGCGTTTGCTCATCAAACGCCCAGCAATGGCCACATCCTTGCTTTCCAGCTCGTCAAAATCGTTCTTAATTTCATCGCTGTGATGTGTCACATCAAACTTTATAATCTCGAAAGGATTTTTTCCCTCCGCCTGTAATTGTGCCAGTTTGTCACGACGGATTAGGTTCTGCTCGCTCAGCTCCTGCTGGGTTAATTCCTTCACCTGTTCGTTTTCATTTTGCTCTGCCACGTTCTTTCCTCCATTCCCTTTTGGCTTTTGTACTCCGCCAACCTCATAATTTATTATTTTTTAATGGATTTTACTTCAAAAACTGCTTCGCCATCAGGTGTATCAATGCTAACTCGTTCGCCGGTTGTGTGCCCCAAAAGTGCCATGCCCACGGGTGACTCGTTGGAAATACGCCCATTCATAGGGTCTGCCTCGGCAGAACCAACAATGGTATATGTCATAAGTTCGTCGAATTCTATATCATGAAGCTCCACCGTACAGCCCAAGCTAACTACTTCGTTGGATACTTCTTCGTCATCAATGACCTCCGCATTACGCAGCATTTTTTCAAGAACAACAATTCTTGCTTCTATTTCAGCCTGTTCTTCCTTCGCAGAATCGTATTCAGCATTTTCGGATAAGTCCCCCTGTCCTCTTGCCTCTTTAATTTTCTCCGCCACTTCTTTTCTTTTGACGGTTTTTAAATTTTCCAGTTCTTCCTCCATCTTTTTCAAACCATCATAAGTTAAAACAACCTTTTTTTCGGCCATGGTCGTTGTCATCTCCCTTTTTCCCGGAACTCTCCGCTTTTTTTTGCTCTCCTTGTCATCCTCGCGCTTACAAGGAAAAAGAGGGCCTTGACCCTCAAAATTTATTGATAAATTATATACTACTTAAAGAAGGGTTGTCAATGTTTTATCCCCCGAATTATTGAAATTATCCTTGATTTTCGCAATTTTTATCCGTTTGCCCAGCGCAGAAAAGCCGCAAACGGTAAAACCATTTTTTTTCAAAGACAGATAAACGTCCTTTGCCATCTTTTCAGGAAAATTTTCAAACCAAAATTCACGAAACTCCATGTATTTGGTAAATGCCAAGGCTTCCGCCCTCCTGCCCTCCAGCCTTTGCTCCTCCCAGCTGAAATAAAACCCGTCAGCCGCTGCCGTGTCCCACCGTCTTTGTGCCAAGCGGCGCAATGCAGGGCGGTTTGCGGCTGCATCAATATAAACGGCATACCTTTTTAATATATGCTCATAACCGGTCTGCTCCATGCCGCAGACAATAACGGCGTCGGCTTCCGCAAACATCGTGTTTTTTGGGGAAGAAAATGCCTCGGTCAGCAAGCCTTTTTCCGCAAAAAGCTCTGCTTGCATTTCCGCAAGCTCCCCTGTATTATCCGCAAAAAACGAAAGATGATTCACATAATCGCCCATGCCTGCCAAAACTAAGGGCAAAACATCTCGATCCGTACCAGCAATCAAAAAATTGGCTTCCTCGGGATTTTTCCCCTGCCGCCGCAGTGCCTCCGCTGCACCGTCAAAAGCAAATAATGCCGCCATGGCTTTTCCCTTTGCAATGGGCAAAATATTTTGCGGAAATTCCCCATCATAGGGTGCAATCACAATCCCTGCGCCTGCCGTCGACAATGTTTTTACCAAATCCTCGGCCTTTTTGCGCCAAGGCAAGGGCAGCCCCTGTCCGCCGTAAAAGGACATTACACCATATAGAATATCATCTTTTTCTTGAATGGTATAAGGCTTTTTCGAAAGAATATACTTTTCCCGAAGCTTATCCGTTAAAAACTTTGTCCAGCCAGGCAACGTGAGCCGCTCCCCTTTTTCCAGAAAACGAACCTCAGCAATTTTCATATCATTTCCCCCTTTTCTATTCTTTGCTATGTATTTTTTGTCATACAATATGGCTTGAAATTGGCTTTTCCTTTTCCTTTAAGCCGCATAACAATGGCCTTCGCACCCACAAAAATTAAATTGTTCATATTTTTGTACAATTTAACGCTTCTTTTAATGGTGTTTTTTGGAATACAAAATCATATTCTTTTTTCTTTTTTAATATAATTATATATGTTTTGATTTTAATACAATCACTATATAGTAAAAATAAACAAAAAATAATTTTTATCACGGTTTTAGCGTGTTTTGCGGAGATATTTTTTCGTGAAATATTGACAATTGTATTTTGATAAACTATCATCAGCTTATTAAATATTATTTTATCCTGTATCAGTTACGTTAGGTGCAGGCCGTATTTTTATCGTATATTGTATACTGTATATGAAAGGAGCTTTCTCGTGAGCGCAAAAATCATGAAAACCATGGATGGTAACGAAGCTGCTGCGTATATTTCATACGCTTTTACCGAAGTTGCAACCATCTACCCCATTACCCCATCTTCACCTATGGCAGAGCACGTTGATACGTGGGCGGCCAATGGCAAGAAAAACCTTTTTGGTCAAACCGTACGCTTGGTAGAAATGGAATCCGAAGCAGGTGCGGCTGGCGCAATGCATGGTGCATTGGAAGCAGGCACCTTAACCACCACCTATACCGCCTCTCAAGGGCTTTTATTGATGATTCCGCCGATGTACCGCATTGCAGGGCAGTTAAAGCCCGGTGTGTTCCACGTCAGCTCAAGAACAGTGGGTACCCACGCCTTCTCTATTTTCGGCGACCACTCCGACGTCATGAGCTGTCGTCAAATCGGCTGTGCTATGCTTTCCTCCGCCTCCGTTCAGGAGGTTATGGATTTAGGCGGTATTGCACATCTGGCGGCAATCAGGGGCAGTGTCCCTTTTATCCATTTCTTCGATGGTTTCCGCACATCCCACGAGCTGCAAAAAATCGAAGTAATGGATTATGAAAAAATCGGCAGGCTTATGGATCAGGAGGCACTCCGTAAATTCCGTAAAAATGCTTTAAATCCCGAACGCCCCGTTCAGCGTTCCATCGTACAAAACCCTGATGTTTTCTTCCAAAACAGAGAAGCCTGTTCTCCTTTTTACACAAGGCTTCCTGCCATTGTGGAAGAATATATGAACGAAATCAATCAAATAACAGGCAGAAACTACAAGCTGTTTAACTACTTTGGTGCGGCAGATGCGACACACGTCATCATTGCCATGGGTTCCGTTTCTGGTGCAATTCAAGAAGTTGTGGAGCACCTTACCGAAAAAGGCGAAAAGGTTGGTTTCTTGCAAATTCACCTGTACCGTCCGTTTTCCATGGAGCATTTTATGGCGGCACTGCCCGAAACAGCCAAAATCATTACGGTAATGGACAGAACAAAGGAACCCGGCGCCTTGGGCGAACCCCTTTACGAGGATGTCTGTTCCGCTTTGATGGAAAAAGGTAAAATGCCCTTGGTGCTTGCTGGCAGATACGGCCTATCCTCCAAGGATGTAACGCCTGCCCAAATTGTTTCCGTTTTCGATAATATGAAGGGTGAAAAGAAAAACCACTTTACCGTTGGTATTCTTGATGACGTCAGCATGACCTCCCTACCCGTTAGTGCAGAACCCGAAGTAACGGATGCCTCCACCATTGCCTGCAAATTCTGGGGACTTGGTTCTGACGGCACAGTTGGTGCCAACAAAAACTCCATTAAAATCATTGGTGACCATACCGATAAATATGCGCAGGCATACTTTGAATATGACACAAAAAAATCGGGCGGTATCACAAAAAGCCATCTGCGCTTTGGCGATGTGCCGATTCGCTCCAGTTATTTGGTGTTTAAGGCAGACTTTGTTGCCTGCCATCAGCAATCTTATATCAGTAAATATGATATTGTATCTGAAATCAAACCCGGCGGCACCTTCCTTTTGAATTGCGGCTGGAAAAAGGATGAACTGGAAGCGCATTTGCCGGCGGAAGTAAAAAGAATCCTCGCAAACAACAACATTTCTTTCTATACCATTGATGCAGTAGAAATCTGCCGTGAAATCGGTCTGGGCAACAGAACAAATTCGGTTTTGCAAGCTGCATTTTTCAAGCTGGCGAACATTATTCCTGCAGAAGATGCCCTTGGCTATATGAAGGCGGCAATTGAGAAATCCTATGGAAAAAAAGGTGAAAAGATTGTAAATATGAACTTTGCGGCTGTGGATGCAGGGTTAAGCGGCCTCGTAAAAATTGATGTTCCCGAAAGCTGGAAAAATGCAAAGGATGTAAGCAAAGAGGATTTAAAGCGCATCCTGCCCGAATATATCGAAAAGCTGCTCATCCCTATGAATGCGCAAAAAGGGGATATGCTACCCGTTTCCGTATTTTTAGGCAGAGAGGACGGCACCGCACCCTTGGGTACCTCCGCATATGAAAAACGTGGTGTTGCCATCGACGTACCCGAATGGAACATAAGCAATTGCATCCAGTGCAACCAGTGTTCCTATGTGTGCCCTCACGCTTGTATCCGCCCCTTCCTGCTGACCGAGGAGGAAGTCAAAAATGCACCTCTTGGTTATGAAACAAAGAAGGCGAACGGTGCAGGTGAGATTGCAAAATATCAGTATCGTATTCAGATAGATCCTCTGGATTGTCAAGGCTGCGGTGCTTGCGTTGTGGCTTGCCCTGCCAAGGAAAAGGCATTGACCATGAAGCCCTTGGATACGCAATTAAGCGAAATGACCAACTGGGAATATTCCTTATCTCTTTCCTATAAAGAAAACCCGCTGGATAAATACACCGTAAAGGGCAGTCAGTTTGAACAGCCCTTGCTGGAGTTTTCCGGTGCTTGTGCAGGCTGTGGCGAAACGCCCTATGCGAAATTGATGACACAGCTGTACGGTGACAGAATGTATCTTGCCAACGCAACAGGCTGTACGCAAGCTTGGGGCGCAGCCGCTCCCTGTGTGCCTTATACGACCAACAAGGACGGTTGGGGCCCTGCATGGAGCAACTCCCTGTTTGAAAATAATGCTCAGTTCTCCTTGGGTATGGTTTTGGCGGTAGAACAGCAAAGAGAACGGGTTGCCATGCAGTTGAAGGAATTATTGAAGCTTTGCAGTGATGAAGTTTTACATACAGCCGCAGAGGTTTGGTTTAGCCACTACGACGACGGTCATAGAAGCAAGGAGGACACACAGGCACTCCTTACAGCTTTGGAAAAAGCAGAGGTGTCCAACGATGGTGCAGACTTGAAAGCCTTTATTTTGGATAATAAAGAGCACCTGAGCAAAAAATCCATGTGGATGTACGGCGGTGACGGCTGGGCATATGATATTGGGTACGGCGGTTTAGACCATGTTTTGGCATCTGGCGCAGACGTAAACGTATTGGTGGTAGACACCGAGGTATATTCCAATACTGGCGGACAGTCCTCAAAGGCAACGCCGATTGGCGCAGTGGCACAGTTTGCCGCAGGCGGTAAGCCTACGGTAAAGAAGGATTTGGGTATGCTGGCGATGAGCTATGGCTATATCTATGTTGCACAGGTTGCCATGGGTGCAAACCCTGCACAGCTGATTAAGGCAATGAAGGAAGCCGAAGCATTCAAAGGCCCTTCCTTAATTATTGCTTATGCACCTTGTATTAACCACGGCATTATGAAGGGTATGGCAAATGCACAGCTGGAAAGCAAACTGGCGGTAGACGCCGGCTATTGGTTCCTATACCGCTATAACCCCGATTTGAAAAAAGAGGGTAAAAATCCGTTTATTTTAGATTCCAAAGAGCCTGTGATGGATTACAACGATTTTATCATGGGTGAGGTTCGGTACTCCTCTTTGGTGCGTTCCTTCCCCGAAACAGCAAAGGTTCTGCTGAAAGAGGGCGCAGAGCAGGCAAAGCAAAAATACGAAACCTATAAAAAATTGTCCGAGATGTAAGGATTTTAAATGACAGCCAAAAACAAAGTATCCCCCGCCTTTTTAGGCAGGGGTTACTTTCAGTTTAAAGACAAACAAAGGCAAAAGGCGAAGCAAGGGAGGAAGACCTTGGGCGCCGCCCAAACCCGCTTGCTTTTTGAAAAAAGCAAGGCCAAAAACTTTTATACAAAACCGCATATTTATGCGGTTTTAGATGGGTACGGATACCATGGCGTAGCCGGCTTTTGCGTAGCAAATGTGAGTGACCCCATCACTGCCCAAGATAGGGCAGACGGCGTAGCCGGCTTTTGCGTAGCAAAAGTGAGTGACCCCATCACTGCCAAGACAGGGCAGACGGCGTAGCCGGCTTTTGCGTAGCAAAAGTGAGTGACCCCATCACTGCCAAGACAGGGCAGACGGCATAGCCGGCTTTTGCGTAGCAAAAGTGAGTGACCCATCACTGCCCAAGACAGGGCAGACGGCGTAGCCGGCTTTTGCGTAGCAAAAGTGAGTGACCCCAAACGTTTCTTTGGGGCTTCCTCAAGCAGAAAAAAAGGGTATCCCCAAAGCCTTAACCAGAGGGGATACCCTTTTTATTTAACCTTATTTTTGTACATCGCTCTGTCTGCTCGCTCCAAGGTCGTTTCCAATCCTCCGGACTCATCTGCCCTGAAATCCGACCAGCCAATACTCAGGGATAACCGAATCCTTGCCCGATCTGACCGATTATACTCCTCCACATACTGATGAATGCGGTTTATAATTTCATCTCTTTCTGCGGATTTACAAAACACATAGAATTCGTCACCGCCATAACGGCCAATGACAGTGCCTTCCTTATCGCAGGCACGCCTTAAAATCGTTGCTACCGAAATCAATACCTTGTCACCAAAAACATGACCATTCTCGTCATTAATGTTCTTGAATTTATCAATGTCGATAAATATGATGGCGTGCATTTCTTCTTTGGCCATCCCCCTCTTGATATTTTGCAGACATATATCAAATTGATACCGATTATTCAGCTGTGTCAAGGGGTCTGTTGTAATCCTTTTATTTTGAAAATTGATGAATATAAATAATAATGACAGCACGGCAGAAATCCATACTAATGAAACGCCATAAAATAAATTTTGTACCACAATACCAATCACAGGCAGCACATAAATTTTCATTATGATAGCACTATCTTGTTTTTCAAGAATATCCTCCGTCGTTCGATAGATTCTTACGCAGTAATAGAATGGTATAATTAAATACGGAAGCACAATTAATATTAAAACAAAAAATAATGGCCCCCTCGTATAGATATTAGTATCGCTGATGCTAAAGTAAATATTATTTTTAAAATTTAAGTAAATTAACACATTATTCAGAACCGCTGGTATGCATATAACCTTCCAAAATTTGGGGTTTTTAATTCTTTTATCGTAAAATAATAAAGAAACATATATAAACCAAACAAAACCAATAAAGCAATTAAAAAAATAACAGATACTGGTTATAACCCAATTTATTTCTTTCAAATAAGGAAGCTGTTCTCCGTCAATGAGCCACATGACAGAGTCTAAAATCAGAATGCTAAAAACCGAATAAACCAAATATATAAATGCCTTTTGTCTGCCCGTTCCATCATCAATACTCTGCTGATTAATCAAAATCACAGATAAAATCATCATTCCAACGACATTGACTTGCAAATATAACATATCAATCATTTGCGATTCACCAGATTTCTAAATGTATTAAAGATTTTTGCGATTCACCATCAATAAACGTCACCGCAGTCTTCGGGATAAAGGGTAATGAGAATTTTTTGAATTATATCTTTGACAGTTGCATCTGCAAAGCGTTTCCAAGCAATCAGGCATGATGCAAAAATGAGAAGCCGCTACCAGCGAAAGGATATGATGAAAAACCCTATCACAGCAGCATCCGCTCCTATGTGCAGGTTACAATCAATAAGGCTTTTGCATTTCAAGCAAATGCATATGCTAGATAGCTTCGCCCACCATACTATTTATGCGGCTTTTTGTCTGTTTTACTTGCATTCTCAGAGATTTTTATGGTTCATCTCTCCTTTTTTATACATTACCAAAAATAATCTGCAAAAGCAAATAAAGTTCTGAAACAATCATAGTTTTTAGAAATATAGCATTTCAACCTAACGTTAAGTTTAAAAAAGCAAAAATTTTTTTTGCTTTAGCAGGTCAAGCGGCACCTTTTTTATCCCGCCTGTTTCTTAATTATTTTTGTCAATCCTCCGAATTATTTTATCAATACCAAAAAGGTATGCTACGATAGCAGCAAAGATACAAATACGATATGAAAAGGGGCTTTTTATGAAAAAAAGGCGAAATACCATACTGTCAGTCCTTGTCCTTCCTCCGCTTGTTTTTTCAGGCTGTGCAAATTTCTTCGACGCACCTCCTGACACCGCTCCTCAGACCTCCGCTGACAGTGATGCCACAGAAGACGGCCTGCCCCCTTTGGAGAACAATTTAAAAGAACTTTATCAAGACGCAGAAAAAGTATATTTGAATATCACTTATGCTAATTTTTACCGTGACTTAAATAAGCAAATAGAAAAGGATAATCTCATCTATTATAAAATAAATGAACCTGAATTTGATTCCTATGATTCCTTCAAAACCTATTTATTGAATTACTGTAGCGAGGATTTTGTGAATGAAACGCTTATAAACCCGGATACTACACGGTTTTTAAAGGGTGAGGACGGTGCTTTATATATGATGGATGCAGGTCGTGGCTCGGATATTCTTTATGCAGGTCATGTGTTTCATCCTGCCCAAAGAAGTGAAACGCAAATCACCTTTACTGCTACTGCTTATTATTCCAATAAATCAGAAGCCTATGAAGGCGAAACCTTTTTCACAGAACCCGAAAATAGCAATGATTTTTCAACCCAAGACTTTACCTTTTCTTTGGTAACGGAGGGCGACCAATGGAAGTTTGACCAGTTTGACTGCTTCTTCTAGTATGCAAGGAAATCTTTCTAAAATTGACAGCAAAAAAATGCCGTTAAAACAACGGCATCCAGACTGTCGATAAAGTCAAAGCCTTGATGGCTTGACACATTATAAACCGCATGAATATGCAGTTTATACATGAGTTTTTGGTCTTGCTTTTTACAAAAAACAAGCGGGTGGTCATCACTTTTGCTCCGCAAAAGCCGGCTCCGCCGTCTGCCCTATCTTGGGCAGTGAGCGGGTGACACCCAAGGTTTTTGGACAGTCAAAGGGTGCCGGCTTTGCCGACACCCTTTTTTTCATTCCTATTTGTGTTCAAGCCCTTCCGCTTCCTCTGCCGCTTGCTTTGTCGGATGCACGGTGCCGCTTGGATGATGCGGTGGTGCATAGATTGTATAAACCTTCAGCGGCCTATTTCCCATATTGATTAAATTGTGCCAGGTTCCCGCAGGCACAAAAATTGCATACTGCCCATCCACATTTTTCTGATAATTCAGCTTATCCTTACTGCTCCCCATCTGGATAACCCCAATGCCATCTTCAATACGAATAAACTGGTCTACATCCGGATGAAGCTCTAAACCAATATCTCCGCCGGCAGGAATACTCATCAAGGTCGCTTGTAAATACTTCCCCGTCCACAATGCAGTGCGGTAATTCTGGTTTTGTTTCGTCACCATATCAATATTTACAACAAAAGGATCCGGGCCGTAATCGGTGATATTGGGCATACCTGGCATAGAATTTCTCATATTATTTGGATACATTTCTTTTCCCCTTGTTCATTTTATTCTTTTTATTATTATGAAACAGAAAGGGGAAATAGACGCTTACTCTCAAAAAGGGAAGGAAAAAGTGCTTATTTTTTCTCGCCAATGGCTTTATCCTTTGCCAAAACGGCGTCAAAAGCCTTCACCAAAGTGGCTTCAAAGCCACCTGCCTGCAACGCAGTCACGCCCTCAATGGTGGTTCCTCCCGGAGAACAAACCTGATCAATCAAGGGCCAAGGAGCCTCGCCGCTTTTCAATATCATTTTTGCACTACCTAAAACGGTTTCTGCCGTAAGCTGCAATGCCTGTTTTTTGGGCATACCTGCTTTGACTGCGGCACGAGCTAAGGCGTCCATGTATAAATATGCAAAGGCTACGGATGCGCCGCCAATCACGCTGAAAATGGAAAACTGGCTCTCGTCAATTTCCGCAACCGTTCCGATTGTTGAAAATATTTCCTGCACCAGCTGCTTTTGTTTTTCGCTAACAAATTCATTGGCGCAAAGCCCTGTTGCAGAAGCACCGATTTTTGCATTAATATTTGGCATTACCCGTACAATCGGTGTTTTTTCAGGAAAAAATCCACTCAAGTAATCCAAGGTTTTGCCTGCGGCAATGGAAACCACAAGGGGGCTTTTTTGGGCAAAAGCTTGCTGCAGCTCCGGCAAAATAGCCGCTAATACGTTGGGCTTTACGCCAAGAATAACCACATCGCTGTTTGCAATCACTTCCTTTGGCGTTTTGCAAACATTTGCACCGCATTGCTCCGCCAGCTTTTTTGCAGAGGTTACACTTTTGCTGGTCAAAAAAATATGCTTCCCCTCGTAGCTTTGCGTGCCCAAGATCATACCCTTTACAATCGCACTTACCATATTTCCTGCTCCAATAAAACCAAAATTCATATTACCTGCCTCCAATCCGACCATTCCAAGGTCATCGCAAAAAAAAACCATTCTGTTGCCTTCGAAAAAATAACGTCTACAAAACTTTTTCTCATTTTACAGCCGTTTATTTTAAAATGCAATCCCAACAATTCTTGCTCCTGCAAAAGAAACCGACTATAATGAAAAAAAGGAGGTGCAAGGATGAGTTTGATTTTTTTACATTACCCAAAGTGCAGCACCAGCAATAAAGCAAAAAAATGGCTGGATTCACAAAATGTGCAATATTTTGAACGGCATATGGTTGCGCAAAATCCTTCCGCAGAGGAGCTGGAATTTTGGTGGAAGCAAAGTGGATTACCTTTAAAGAAATTTTTTAACACCAGCGGTGTGTTATACAAACAAATGGGTTTAAAGGATAAGCTGCCCCAAATGAGTGAGCAAGAACAGCTTCAGCTGTTAAGCACAAATGGAATGCTCGTAAAACGCCCCCTGCTGATTGGTGAGGATTTCATTTTGGTAGGCTTTCATGAGGATGAATGGCAAAAAGCAAAATGATTGCATCCCGCAACACAAATGTCACAGTGTTTTTGCATCAGTAAAGCTTGCCTTTTTCAAAACAAAAGGACGATCAGCTTAATTCCCATGAAATTTACCACGAATGCCCGGCTTGCCACCTCAAAAGCGGTATTGCCCTTAGAAAGGCTAAATCTCTGCCTCAGCAGGCATTCTCCTATTCTCCATTAAAATCATACGCTTCACCTTTATGCACAAATGAAGTCCGCCTAAAAAAGAAAACATCCTGTCTGCAATTCTCTGCATTAAGGATGTTTTTTTATCTGTCTAAACTCCAACCGTTCTCATGATGATAAATCATTTGGCGTGTCATGCCGCCGTCAATGCAAATATTTTCTCCTGTAATAAAGCCTGCTTTTTCGCTGCATAAAAACAGTACCATGTTTGCAATATCCGTAGGCTTTCCCACACGCTTCACAGGATGCTGTGCCGCATCAGGACCCTCAAAAACCGCTTCTGCCGTATCTATCCAGCCGGGAGAAATAGAATTCACCCTTACCCGTCCACCAAGGCTGATTGCCAGCGCATGGGTTAACGCAGAAATTGCTCCCTTTGCCGCTGTATAGCTTTCGGTATTCGGCTGACTCATCCGATCTCTGGAGGAGGATATATTTACAATCGCCGCACCCGACGCAAAATATGCATTAAATAATTTTGTTAAGTAATACGGTGCCGCAACCCCAACCCGCAAGGCGTAGTCAAAGGCTCCGTACCCACAGGCATTCAGCCCTCCCATAGAAATCATGGCATTATTGATTAAATAATCCACCCTTCCGTGCGCCTCTATGACCTTTTGTGCAAAAACCTCCAAGGTTTCCTTGTCGCCAATATCTCCGACAAAATAAGGATTTTCTTCTCTGTCAATGATACAAACCGTGGCACCTGCCTGGGAAAATGCCTCCACAATTGCTTTCCCTATTCCATGAACGCCGCCTGTTACCACAGCGATTTTTCCTTCAAATTCCATTCTTTCATTCCTTTACAAGTGAGATCAAATCCTCGGTCTTGGAAACATCCACAAAATCCACTGCCATCTCCCGACTTTTCAACATCACATCTTCCTCGGCACTGCGTTCTTTTTTGTGCTTTAAAGCCTGAAAAACCACGGTCATAATCCCTTTGTAGGTGAATTTTAATTTTTTATAGTCTAATGCCCCTTGAAAAGAGAAAATCTGCGCATGATGAAACAGCTCTTCCGTAAGGCACTTCTGCAAGCCGGCATGAATACTTTCTAAGTTTTTCGGCTCCTGCGGATTGCTCAGCCCACAGGTAAAAAGAATCAGTTTTTTATGGGATAATGTTTCTTGATTTTTCTTCAACCAATCGGCACCATTTAGTGCTCCGGCATAAATGCCGCCGCCAAAAATGATGGTATCGTACGAGGATATTTCTTTTGCCTCTTCCGTACTGAACAAATCCGCCTGCAATTTTTCGGCTATGTATGCCGCATATCTTTTTGTACTGCCGTATTCGGAACGAAATACAACTACCGTTTTTGCCATAAATGTCTGCCTCCCAACTTATAATGCCGACAAAAGTTCCTTTAATGTCAGCAAATCCTCTTGATATATTTGCGTTAACGCACGATTATAAATCACTGCCGCTGGATGATATAAGGGAAATAAAACTGCCTCTTTCCGAAGAGGAAACGGCTTGCCATGCACCTCCCCTATGGTTATGCTTTTATCCCCCGAAACAGACTTCAAGGGAACATTACCCAAGGTCACAATGACCTTTGGTGAAATGAAATGAATTTCTTCTTGCAAATAGGGCAGAAAAAAATCAATTTCTTCTCCCGAGGGCGGACGGTTTACCGGCTTTCCTGTTTTGGGGCTTACCTTTGTGGGGCGTAGCTTTACAACGTTTGTAATATAAATTTCTTCACGTTTGAACCCGATAATCTCCAAAAAAGACGAAAGGTTTTTCCCCGCCTTGCCTACAAATGGTCTGCCCTGCTTTTCCTCATCGCCACCAGGTGCCTCACCAATCATCATGAGCGATGGAGTGTGCACACCTTCCCCGAAAACAAGTGTCTTTTGGGCAAAAACGGAATTTTTTAAGGCTTCCGTTAGTTTTTTTTGCAATTCCAGCTGTTGATTCATGCCTATTTCCCTTCTTTATTCACAACTTATCCACAACTTCACAGCCTTATCCACAGATTTTATGTTGATAACTTTTTATGTTTACCCCAATATCTAGTGATAAATTTTCTGCTTCGACAAAAATATAGCCATATTTCGTTGAAATGAAGCGAATTACTAATATTCATCTTGTGCTGTATAATTTTCATGTGGATAACTTCCACATTATCCACAGAAATCATGTGGATAACTGTTTCTTCTTTCTGTCAAGCCTATTATAGCATAAGAATACCAAACTTCCGCCGATAAAACCACCAATATGTGCAAAATTATCCACGCCCATATCCAAAAAGCCAAATCCAACGGAGGTAACTGCCAACAAAAGCATGGTGGCATAATTCATTCCGGTATACCTCGGCCCGTACTTCTTTGTCAGCATCAGCATTGCCCCCAAAACGCCGTATATGGCACCCGAAGCCCCGATCGCTAAAACATCATGAAACACAATGCTGAACATTCCGCTGAAAAATCCGGAAATAAAATATAGACCGAGAAATCGTCCTCTGCCAAACAACTGCTCTGCCTTCACGCCAAAATAATATAAAAAAACACCATTTGAAACCAAATGAACTACACCGCTATGTAAAAACATAGACGTAAAAAATCGGTAATACTGCCCCGATAAAATTCCCTCTCTGCTGATACCAAAGGCACGTATGGTGCTTGCGCCGTTTCCCGAAAGGGTGGTCTCCATCAGCAAAAGTATGCAAAGCATAGAAATGCCAATGCAAACCCATGGAGTTTTGCTGTTTTTTGCAGGCATAGGCGGCACTTGGGCAAGCTCCCCCTTTGATGCCGCAAGCAACAGCTTTTCTATTCCAAAAATACGGTTTGGCTCTCCCTTTGCGGCAAAAACCTTTTTTTCCTCCAAGGAATACCGCCAATTCACGGCATGAATCTGTTCCTCTGCAAAAAGTGGCGCATCCGCCACCGCTTCCGCTTCCGCAAGCAGTATTCTGAGGCTAATTAAATGGGTGCAGCGAAGCTCTTCCATTTCTTGCGCCATCTGTTTTGTATATGAAGTCAAAATCTCGCCTGTTTTTAGCTGATTTTGCTCATCAAACACACCCAAAATATACAAAACAGGGTTTTCCATACGGATATAAATGCCCGAAATCTTTTCTCCGTTAGAACCCTTTATCTCGGAAAAGCTGTGCGCCAATAATTGTTCATGCAATTTTTCTATAAATTTCATTGAGTTATCCACAATTTTCACCTGCTTTTTTTATGAAAAAACTCACTGCAATGCAGTGAGTTTTCCTTGATAAGAAATGGGGTAAAATCTTATCCTTAAGGGATTTTTAAAGTGTGGTATTGTAAATAACCAAGTTTTGTACACAGGGAAGTCCTGATTATCCACAATATTATCCACAATATTATCCACACAAAAATATAACACATTCCAATGTGATTGTCAAACAATAATGTTTCTTTTAGAGAAAAAAACTTAGTACAAGTAATCCGACAAAGCCCGGTGCCCCCAATAAGCCAACTGCAAACAGCGTAGCCGGGTTTACTCCCACCTGTAATCCAAACCGATTGCAAAGCCAAAGGCAAGCGCCGCCAATCGCTGCCGAAAGAATAAAGCGAAATAATACCCTTAACGGTTTGGATAATGTAGCCAATGCTAAAATGATTAAGCAGCTGATAATGATAACCGACAATACTTCTGACATATCCCTTTTCTCCCCCTTTGTTTTCTCAGCCAGTCTTGCGTGGCCCCGTCAACCCCATTTTCTTTGCCATTTGTAAATAATATTCATATTTTTTTTGCAAGGCTGTAATTTCATAAATATAGCTGTCAACCAAAGGCTCCTCTGTTGCCGCTTCAAAGCCTTGTCTGGCACACAGCAGCTTTAGCTGAATATCCTGAATGGCAAGTAATATTTTTTCCCCTTCTGTGTGCATGGGTTCCATTTTTTGCTTGCTTTTGTTCATCTGCTTGCCTCCTTCCTATTACCTTAAATATAAGCTAAAAAAATGAATTTTATTCCTTTTGCATATTGATTGCATAAAAAAAAGAAAGCGCATTATAACGCTTTCCTCCTCTATTTTCCACTTCTGGGATATGCATTGCAAAATTTTGTTCCTCGAAATTCCTTCTCAAAAAAAATTTCCTTTTTGCAAAAAAAATTTCCTTTTTGCAAAAAAAATCCTCCGTCTTGAATACGGAGGACAGCTTGCTAAGCACCTGTAAATTCAACCGCAACAGGGCTTTCATTCACCATAATAATCAATCGATATTGCGTTCCCTTTGCAGTCGCTCCGCAGAAGTTTTTCCAATTGTAACTCAGCTCAATGCTTTCTCCAACCTCTAAGGTGGCTGTTTCATCACTCCAGCTGGATTGCGCCGTTCCTGCAAATTCCTGCCACTGCCCATCCTTCATCTGTTCCAGATGATATTCTTTTGCACTGTAATTCGCTGCCGCTTCGGTATTGTTCGTAAGAACAAACGTCGCTCCAGCGGTTTTTAACGTATCCTCTTTTAACGTAAAGGTAATTCCTTCCTCCACATTTACCTCTGCATAGGCAGTGCCCACATTGTCACTGCTGCCGCATCCAGTGAAAAGAATCATAAATAATGAAATTAATAAAATTAAACTTTTTTTCATTTCCTTCGCTTTCCCTTCCATCTCTGTATTTTTCCATTCAAAAGGAATGACTTTATCCTATCATAACCCATTTCATCTTGCAAGCAATGAAAAAGGCTTGGCAAAAATATTTTCACCAAGCCAAGCCAAGCCAAATTTTTTTTATTTTCTCAGGTCGTCCAAAAGCTGTGTTTTGCTTTCAGTCTTTTCATCCTTCATTTTAACAATTCTCGCAGGGGAACCCGCAACCACCGCACCCGCAGGTACATCCTCCGTTACAATTGCGCCTGCGGCAACCACTGCATTTGCGCCAACCTGCACGCCCTCCAATACAACCGCATTTGCGCCGACTAAAGCACCGTCACCAACCACAACAGGTGTTGCACTGGGTGGCTCCAAAACGCCTGCTAACACTGCACCTGCACCAATGTGGGCATTTTTCCCCACGGTGGCTCTTGCGCCCAGCACGGCGTTCATATCAATCATTGTGCCATCGCCGATTTCCGCCCCGATATTGATGACAGCACCCATCATGACAACTGCATTTTTTCCAATTTTTACACGGTCACGAATAAAGCAGCCAGGCTCGATGCGTGCCTCCAGATTGGTAATATCCAGCATGGGCACTGCGGAATTTCTTCTGTCGTATTCCATATGGTATTCCTGAATCTCTGCGGCTTTTGCATCTAAAATTTCGTTTACCAAAGCAAAATCACCAATCATAATCCAAAAATTTCCGTTTCCGAAAACTTTCACATTTTCTTTTTCCACACTGCTTAAATCGCCCTTAACATAAACCTTTACAGGCGTAACCTTCTTGGCATCCTTAATATATTTTGCAATCTCATAAGGATTTGTCATATCATAGTTCATTTTTCGTTCCTCCATTCATAGTCGTATCATTTCATATTATATATGAAAAAAAAATATTTTCCAAGGTACTTCGTCTTTTTTTGTGATACAATGGTAAAAATTATGATAAAAAGGAGCGATTTCTTTGCGTGAAGATATATTAAATATGGAGCAGGAGCTAAGACAAATCCGACGGGACTTGCACCAAATCCCCGAAGTAGGACTGTCGGAGCATAAAACCGCTGCATATATAGAAAATAAGTTGAAAGCAATCGGTGTGGATTCGGTGGAGCGTTGTTTGGAAACGGGGGTCATCGGCTTAATCAAAGGGCAGGGCAAGGAAAAACCCATTGCCTTTCGTGCCGATATGGATGCACTACCTGTGGAAGAACCTCCCCGCCCCTATGCCTCCTGCCATAATGGTTTCATGCACGCCTGCGGACACGACGGACATATGACCATTCTTCTGGGCTTCGCCCAATACCTTATGGCACAAACGGAGCGTCCCAAGGGGGATGTAGTGTTGATTTTTCAGCCTGCCGAAGAAGGCCCCGGGGGTGCAAGGCTTATGATAGAAGCAGGAATCCTTGAGAAATACAGCATTTCAAAGGTAATCGGCTGCCATATTTTTCCCGATGTGCCGCAAGGTAAAATTGCCTGCAAGGCAGGCGGTATGATGGCACGAAATGGAGAGGTCACGGTGCGCATTTTAGGCAAAAGTGCCCATGGTGCACAGCCTCAGCAAGGCGCAGATGCACTTTTGGCGGCAGGTGCTGTCATTTGCGGTCTGCAAACCATTTTGTCACGCAATATTTCTCCTTTGGACAGCGGCGTATTAACCTTTGGGTCGATTCATGGCGGCGAGGCTTGCAATATTATTGCAAAAGAAGTTTGTATGGAAGGAACAATGCGTGCTTTTTCCGATGAGGTTTATGAAAAAATGGTGCAACGAGTGGAAGAAGCAGTTGCTTTTATTGCCAAGGGCTATGGCTGCCAAGGCACTGTTACGTTCCGCCATATGTACCGTGTGGTAAACAACGACCCTGCTTTGGTTCATGCGCTGGAGGAGGCTTGCGGCGAAAACTATCTGACAACACAGCCCTATATGCTTGCGGAGGATTTCTCCTTTTTTCAGCAGGCTGTACCCGGTTTATTTTTCTTTTTAGGTGCAGGAAATGCAGAGAAAGGCTTGATCCACCCTCTGCACAGCGCAGAATTTGATTTTGATGAAAAAATATTGTGCTATGGCATAGAAACCTATCTCAATTTGCTGATCACATTAGGATTATTTTAAAAGCAAATTTACTTGTCAACACTTAGGCATTTCTTTATGAAGAAGTGCCTTTTTTATTTGCGTTTCTTGCCACACCCCTGCGGAAATTTGCATTTCGAAAAACTACTCTTAGTTTGAGCGAATGCACTTTGCAAGCCTATCTTTAACCCACAACAACAACCCTGTATTATTTTATCATTAAGAATAAAACAGCCACAGTATTTTTTTGATTGATACGAGCCAACACAGCGCCCAAAATAATACAACTTAAAATTACATTAAAATCTTTAATATTTCTTAATAATCTTTTCACGCAAATCGATTGACACAAAATTAGTTTTATCATAAAATTAGTTTCATATTGTAAGCTGAAAGAGGAGGAACGTTTTATGTCCGATATAAGCGGCAAACAAATTGCTGCACTTTTTATTCAACTAAATGTAAACTTAGTTTGTTGGAGCAGATTTCATTTAGAACAAGTATTTAATACAAACGGCAAAGGTGAGGAAGATAAGCTAACCACACAGCAATTTCATTTCATGATATATATCAGGGATTTTGGGATGAATACCGTTTCCGAATTATCCAAGGCCCTCTGCCTGAGTAAAAGCAGTGTATCCCTCAGCACCACAAAAATGGTCAATAAGGGATATTTGAAAAAGGAATCCCCCACCGGCGAAGAGGACGGACGTAAAATTTACTTTCATCTAACCGATTATGGGCTTTCCGCAGTGCAGGCTACCGAAAACGCCCTTATGGATACCGCCGGCCAATACTTTGATTCGTTTGATGATGAAACAAAGCGAATTCTATGCAGCCATTTATATACAATTAATCATTTATTATCCACAGGAGGAACCAAAAAATGAAGCAAAAACTAATACTTTTAGCCGTTTGCGCCGCTCTTTTGGCTGGATGTGCCAAGGATGCAGGTCCGGAAGAAGAAACCGCATTACGCAACGTTGAGGTGTCTGCCATCGAGAAAGACTCCATTGCCAATAGCTTCTCTTATTCAGGAAAAGCCGCTGCATCAAAAGAAATTTCTGTAATACCCACCATTCCAGGAAAGGTTGTAAACTATTCCTTTGAAGTCGGAGATACCGTTCGGGAAAATCAAGTGCTCTTTACCGTTGATTCCTCCAGCTTAAATGATCAGCTGCGCAGTGCACAGGCAAGCTACAAGGCTTCAAAGCTAAGCCTTGATAATGCGGAAAAATCCTATACCAATAATAAGGTTCTCTTTGATGCAGGCATCATTTCCCAAACAGAAATGGATCAAATCAAATTAGCGTATGAATCCGCACAGGCAAACATCGAAGCACTGGACGTAAGCCTTGAAATTTTGAAAAAGAATATCAGCGATTGCACCGTTACCTCACCCATGACTGGTGTTGTTGTGACAAGAGGCGTGGAAAGAGGAAGCTTTGCCAGCCAATCCGCCCCTGCATATGTGCTTATGGACCTTTCCACAATCAAGGTTGAGGTCGGTGTTTCCGAGCAGACAGTCAATGCCATCCATGTTGGGGATGAAGTACAAGTTAGCATGAGCGCCGTTTCCGATACCCCTTTAATTGGAAAGGTTTCGACCATCAGCCCTGCTTCCAGCCAAACAGGTACATATTCTGTAAAGGTCGAGCTTTCTAACAAGGATGGAATGATTAAGTCTGGTATGTTAGCAGAAGTTAACTTTACAAAGGAGCAAGCGGTGGATGTTCTTGTGCTGCCCAGAAGCGCAGTCATTACCAAAGACGACGAAACCTACATTTATATTGTAGAAGGCGATACAGCAAAGAAAACCCCTGTAACCATCGGTATTGATACTGGCGAAACCGTTCAGATCACCTCCGATTTGCCCGAAGGCACTCAGGTCGTAACCCGTGGTCAAACATACCTTTCCGATGGGGAAAAGGTTGCTATTGCAACGCAAGCTCCTGTTGAAAATACCTCAGAAGATACGGCAAAGGGGGAATAAATTATGCTATCCAGACTCTCCATCCGCCGACCTGTCACCACAATTATGATGACTCTGATGGTATTTATTGCAGGTATTGTAGCCTATAGCAGTCTAAACCTGGCATTAATGCCTAACATTGATATACCCGTTGTACTGGTTAGCACCACCTATGTAGGCGCAGGCCCCGAAGAAATTGAAAACATTGTTTCAAAGCCTCTGGAGGATGCACTGGGCACGGTAAATAATGTAGATACCATTACTTCCGTATCTAATTCCAACAATTCGTTAATTATGGTTCAATTTGTGGATGGTACGGATATTGACATGGCATCCATAGATTTACGAGATGTATTAGACCGTGTAAAATATTCTCTGCCTGACGATGTTGACGATCCTGTTATCAATAAAATAGACATGAACGCTGTCCCCATCTATTTGGGCGTTACGGCAGATAATCTCGACTTAAACGAACTGAACGATTTATTGGAAGACGATATTATACCCCGATTGGAGCGTATTGAAGGCGTTGCTTCCGTTGAACTCTATGGCGGTATTGAAAAAGAAGTTGCAATTACCGTTGATCCAACGAAGCTTGCAGGATACAATCTAAACATAAATACGCTCTCTCAAATTTTAGCCGCAGAAAATATGAACCTGCCCTCTGGCACGCTTTCTCAGGGCGAAACAAAGATGCAGGTACGTACCGTCGGGCAGTTTTCTACAGTTGATGAAATCAGGGATTTGCCCATTACCACCCCTTCTGGCGCAGTCATTCAGCTTAGCGACGTAGCAAACATAGAAGAAACGCAAAAGGATACCCAATCCATCTCCTATGTCAACGACGAAAAAGGTATCTTTGTCGCTGTCAATAAACAGTCTACGGCAAACCTTGTGAAAACAAGTGAGAAGGTTCAAAAAGAATTAGATAAGCTTTTAACGGAATATCCCCACCTTAAAATCGGCACCGTTATGGATACCTCTGACTATATCAAGGATTCTATTTCAAACGTAACGGTAACAGCATTCTTGAGTGCATTAATTGCATTCTTTGTACTGCTGCTGTTTTTGAAGAACCCTGTCACATCAGGAATTATTGCCGTATCCATCCCTGCCTCTATTTTGGCAACCTTTGCCTTGATGTATTTGGCGGGTATGTCCTTAAATATCCTCTCCATGGGCGGTGTCGCCATTGGTATCGGTATGCTGGTTGACAACTCCATCGTTGTTTTGGACAGCATTTATCAGTATTATGAGCGTGGCTATACACCAAAGGAAGCAGCGGAGATTGGTGCCAAGGAGGTTACCATGGCAGTTACCGCTTCAACCTTAACAACGATAGCGGTATTCTTACCCATTGCTTTCACGAAAGGCTCCGTAGGGCAGCTTTTGCAAAACCTGTCCTTCTCGGTAACCTTTTCCTTGCTGTCCTCCCTTGTAGTGGCCATAACCTTTGTTCCTATGGCAAGTGCCTTGCTGCTGCAAAAGAACAAAAAAACAAAATTGCGCAAATACAAAAAATTCTCTGCAGGGCTCGTCCTGTGGGATAAAGTTTTAGATCGCATCACACAAGTATACGATAACTTGATACGTTGGGCTTTGGCACATCGTAAAAAAACAATCCTTCTTGTTTTGGTAATCTTTATCGGCAGCTTGGCAACAGTACCCTTCGCAGGAATGGACTTTATGGAGGAAATGGATGAAGGTACTGCAAATATCACCATTAACCTCCCCAATGGCACCTCCTTGGATCATACGGAAGAGGTTGTTTTAGAGGCACTTTATCGCCTACAAACAATCCCCGAGGCGGAATCCGTTTTTGCTAACATTGGTGCAGATAATATGTCCTACGATAGCTCTCTTGCAAGTATTTATTTTAATTTAGTTCCCAAAAAAGAGCGAAGCCGCAGTACCTCTGAGGTTTGCGAAGAAATTAAAACCCTATTGGGGGATATTCCCGGCATCGAGCTTACCGTTTCCGCTTCCCAATCGGCAATGGGCAGCTCAAGCAGTGCCGATGTAACCTTTAATGTCTACGGCTATGATAATAACGTTTTGATGAGCATAGAGGACGAAATTGTTGATCTGATCAGTAATATCGATGGCTTTACCGACGTAGAAGGCTCTACGGGTACCACCGTGCCTGAGGCAAAGGTTGTCATTAACCGAAGCAAAGCCTCAAATTATGGTATCACAACCTCCAGCATTGCCAACGCATTAAACGCCGCAATTTCTGGCTCCACGGCAACCCAGTATAAGGTGGATGGCACCGAATTGGATGTGATACTGCGTTACAATGAAAATGAGTTAAATTATTTGACGGACTTAAATAACCTAACGGTTACCTCCGCAAGTGGCAGCCAAATACCTCTTACGGATATTGCTACCGTAGAGGTCGACGAAAGTGCCACCTCTATTAGCCGAGAAAACCAAAAGAATTATATCACCATCAGTGCCAATACGCCTGATTTAAGCGGAAGTGAAGCACAAAAGCTGATCGATCAGGCAATGGCTTCCTATTCCTTCCCCAACGGTTGTTCTTATGACTACTCCGGAAATATGGAAATGATGATGGACTCCTTTAGAAGCCTTATGCTTTGTATGTTGATTGGCGTACTCTTGGTTTATATGATTATGGCGGCTCAGTTTGAGTCCCTGCGCTACCCTTTTATCGTTATGTTCTCCATGCCTTTGGCAATTACGGGCGGTATTTTAGGTTTGTTCCTCACAGGTCATTCCATCACAACGCCAGCCTTTATGGGCTTTGTCATGCTGGTTGGTATGGTTGTAAATAATGCCATCGTATTGGTAGACTATGCAAATCAGCTGATGGGCCGTGGCCTAAGCTGCTACGATGCTTTGGTAACCGCAGGCCCCAGACGTTTGCGTCCTATTTTAATGACCACCTTAACAACCGTATTAGGTATGCTTCCTATGGCTATAAGCAATGCGGAAGGCGGCGAAATGATGAAAAGCTTAGCAATCGCTGTTATTTTCGGTCTAACCTTCTCCACCGTTGTAACCCTTGTATTTATCCCTGTTGTTTACCTTTGGATGAATGAGAGAAAAGAACGGCGAAAACAAAAGAAATCAGCAAAAAAAGAGAAAAAGGCTTTAAAAGCAGAAAAAAAAGTAACTGCCTAGAAATAATTTGCGTTCCATATTGCCTTTCCCTTTGTAAAGGCAGTATACTGGAAGTAACATACAAGTACCGTTTATTATGTTTAGATAAACGGTACTTTCGTATGTAGAATTACATGAGAGAGGAAACGCAGTATGAAGCTTACAAAAATATCGGACCACATTTATTATATGGAACACAGTACCGAAACCGACCGCCCCGCTTTGGGATACGTCAAAGGGGAAAAAGGAGGCTTTATGATGGATGCGGGCAATTCTGCCGCTCATTATCATCATTTTATGGAAAAGCTGAAGGAAAATCAGCTCCCCCCTCCCCGCTATCTCTCCATAACCCACGCCCACTGGGATCATAGCTTTGGGCTTTGGGCGACAAATGCCGCTACTATTGCAGGCGGTAAAACCAATAAAGAGCTGGAAAAAATGACGCATTGGGCGTGGGATGAGGCTTCCATGCAAAAACGCTTGGAAACAGGGGAAGAATCCGATTTTTCCGACACCCATATCCGTATGGAATATCCCCACCGCAGCGACATCCACCCAAAAACCGCAGAAATCAGCTTTAACGGCTCCATGACCATTGATTTGGGAGATGTTACCTGTATTTTAAGGGAAATTGTATCTCCGCATTGTCGGGATGCTGTGGTATTTAAGATTCCCCAAGATGGGGTTGTTTTTCTGGGGGACTCCTATTGTTCGGTTCCCCGTGGGGAGGAATGGGTTTATGACAAGGTTTTGCTGACCGCATATATTGACGAGCTGGAGAAAATCGACTTCCGCCTTGCCATCAAAGGGCACCATCCACCGCAAACAAAGGAAGCACTTTTGGCAGAATTGAAGGCAGAATGGAAAAACCTTTAAGCTTATCTGTAAAAATATGAAAAAGCCTGTATTGCAAATCCACACAATACAGGCCTTTTTTATATATATTTTCCTTATAATTCAATCTTCATGGTAAAGGAAACGATGCCCGCTTCCTTGGGCGCAATGGTTTCAGGAGGTAAATAGAACGCAATGCCATCCTTCGTCACATAATATCCCACTTCATCAAAATACCGCTCTAAACGAGATTTTGCATCGGAATAAAAGCTTTCAGGCTTTGCATCAATCAATTTACCAAAGGAACTGCTCCAAAAATCCTGTATCTCGGCTTCGCTGTCCTCTATGACATCAGAAAGCGCCAGCTCCTTCCCTGTTTTTGCCGAAAAGGTATGCGAGGTACAGACCTTCACCGATTGGCTTCCCCCTGTATATTGGGTGCTTGTCCCATAAAAGGAAATCAACTTACTATCATCCCTTGTCATCTCATAGGAACCAACAAAAGAATAGGGTATAAAGGAATTCCCCTTCGCCTTTGCCGCCGCATATTCCGTTTTCGCTTTTTTGCCGTAATCCTCCACAAATGCCCTGGCTTCCGCCATCAGCGTTTTTTGAATTTCATCCGCATATGCGCTGTTGCTTGGCACAAAATTCATTTTATAAGACAAAACGGTGGTGCCATCGTCTGCCTCTATGGTGGTGGAATCGTTGTATTCAGCCGCACCTTCTGCGGATATGATGGTAATCACATATCCCACAGGGTCCCAACCGACCTCTGCATCAAATGACTCTGCAATGGCACGCACAGGCACCATTGTTCTGTCGCTGATAATACGAGCAGGTACTGCCATGGTATAAACAAGCTGTCCGTTTTTATAAAGCCCTGCATCGCCGATTTTTAAAACCAAGGTATCCCCGTTTTTGGTGGAGGTAATGGTTTGGTCAGGCTCAGACCACGCAACCTCACTGCCCAAGGCCTGAAAGATTGCCCGCATGGGCACCAGCGTACGGTCGTCTATAATAACTGGGGGCTGATCAAAGGAAACCGCCTGTCCATCAACATATACCTGAATGGTGGGAGAAGCAACTGCGGGCACCGCAAAGAACAGAGCCGCAACCATCATCGCCAAAAAGCTCTTTTTCATGCTTATGTCACCCCTTTTTCTAATTTTCTTTGATAAAGGCTTCTTTTTCGTTTGCAATTTCTTCAGCCTTTAAGGCATATTTCATGGCTAAGCCGCCGCAATAGCCAATAATCTGCATACAATTTTTCTTTCTTGCCTTTCCTTCAAACTCACCCAACGGGTTGGAAAGCTCTTTGCAAATTAAGGTGCCATAATGCCCCTCAATTTCCTGAACCATCTCCCCCACCAGTGCATAAACATCCTTTAATTCGGAAATTCGCTCGCCGACGGTTTCCTTTGCAAAAGGGTCTTTTCTGCCGATTGCACTGCTCAGTGCCATGACGGCTCCCGTGATTGCACCGCAGGTATTCTTTGTTTCCCCCATGCCCGAACCAAAGCCTGTTGCAAGTGCCATCACTTCCTTGGGCATATCCTTATTGTACATATCCAAAAAAGTACACATAATACATTCTGTACAGTTTAAGCCTTGGCGGAAATAATTGCTGCTGTTTTTCTCAGCCTGTTCCACCAGTGTCAGTTCGTTTTTTTCCTCATCCATACTAAAATCCCCCTAGCCTTAATTTATTGCGTAACAAAGTTACGGATTTTATCAAAAGTCTTATGCTATTATCATATCATAAAAAAAGTAAACTTACTGTTAAAATTGAAAGGATGACCAACATGAAAAAATTGGCTAAAATAAATCTGAATAGATGTCCCCAAAACCATGCGTGTCCATCGATGCGTGTCTGTCCCGTGAAAGCTTTGACACAGGAAAACAATTTTTCCGCCCCCATCATTCATGAAGATCTTTGTATCGGCTGCGGAAAATGCGCAAAGGCTTGTCCGAGAAAAGCGCTTTATATGGTAGAGGAGGTCTGATGTGAAAAAAATTGCAACATTACCAACAAGTGCCTGTGTTTCCTGCGGCTGCTGTGAAACGGTATGTCCTAAAAATGCAGTCGCTGTATATAATGGCATCTATGCCAAGGTTACGACCTCTCTTTGCATCGGCTGCGGCCTTTGCGTGAAAGCCTGCCCTGCTCAAATTATTTCGTTAAGGGAGGCTGATTCCGTTGGCTAAGAAAAGAAATTGGTATGACTATCTATGGATTGTATCTTTGCTCTATCTGGCACTTGGCTTTTTCAACATCATGTTTGCGTGGTTGGGGCTGATTTGCTTCGTTGTCCCCCTGATAATGTCCTTTGCCGGCGGTAAAAAGGGCTATTGCAACCGCTACTGTGGCAGAGGACAGCTTTTGTTTCTCTTAGGAAAACGTTTTTCAAAAAACCTTCCTGTTCCCAAATGGCTTACCAGCAAATGGTTTCGCTACGGCTTTTTGACCTTCTTTCTCCTCATGTTTTTCAATATGCTGTTTTCCACCTACTTGGTTTTTGCGCAGGCAAAGGATTTAAAAGAGATTGTTACTCTGCTTTGGAGCTTTTCCCTGCCCTGGAACTTTGCTTCCTCGGCCGCTCCCGTTTCTGATTGGGTAAAACAGTTCGCCTTCGGCTTTTACGGCGTCATGCTTACCTCTACGGTATTGGGCTTAATCACGATGCTGCTGTTCCGCCCACGTACGTGGTGCGTTTATTGCCCCATGGGTACCATGACACAACTGGTATGTAAAGCAAAATATAAAGAATAATTCTAAGGAAGCGCTGATTTAATGGAGGGTGTGCAGATGGTCGAAGAAATTTTTCAGTTGACAAGGAAAAAAATGCAGTAATCGCAACGCTATTGCGAGGCTTTTTGACGCCGCCCAAGTGGAAAATTTATCGATCAGACGTGCACACGGAATTAAGCAGGGTTTCCCTAAATTCCCCTCTCAAAAGGTATCATTGGTTTCCATGGTACCTTTTTCAAAGCAGTGCATACAGCTCTTTTTTGTCCAGCAAGTGAATACATCCACGACCGACGGTAATCAGCTCTTTTTCCTTCATTCGCTTTAAGGTGCGGCTGACCGCTTCCCTGGCACTGCCGATATTTTCTGCGATTTCCTCCTGCGTGATATGCAGGGTGTCACTTTTGCGCTGACTGCTTTCATCCAGCAAATAAGAAGCAAGACGCTGTTCCAAATTCAAAAACATCATCTGCTGCACCCCTTCCACAAGGGAGGACATTCGCTCCATCATCAGCTCCAGTGAAAAGTTTTTGACATAAATATTTTGCTGCTCCACGGTGGAAAAAACCTCTGTGGGTATCAGCAAAAGACGGCACGCCTCAGATGCCTCCACCTCTACATCAAAGGTAATCTGCGACATCGCACAAGCCATAGTGAGCATACAAAACTCGCCTTCACGCAGGCGAAAAATCGTTGCCTTCTTTCCTTCCTCGGAAATCAGATAGGCACGTACCGCTCCTTGCAGCACCATCACCATGCCCAAAGACCCTCTCGCAGGGGTATAAATCAAATCTCCCTCATCAAACTCCAGAATTTTCATGTTTTTCTGTAAAAAACCCTTTTCTTCTTCCGTAAGATAAGAATAAAAAGGCAGCGCCTCTATTTTATTGGGAATCATAGGAATCCTCCTTTTCTTGGCAATCACCTTACATAGTTTGATTTTATGGCATTGTTTAAAAGTTGTCAAGGGCGGCTTGCTTGACGCAAGCCTTGCTTCATGCTAAAATCCAGCCATACAGATACGGAGGTACAAAAGATGAAACCGAATTTAGAAATTTTACAAGCTTTACCCATATTCCGTAGCATTTCTGCTGAAGGGATAAAAACCATGATGGATTGCTTTTGCGGGAAATTTGTTTCTCTAAAACAAAATGATACCCTTTTCGGGGAAAACAATAAGACTGTATGCTTACTGGACGGAGCGGTAGAAAGCCTCAAAAAGGGAACCTTTTCCCCCATGCCCACCAAAGAAAACCCCCTTTGTGCAACTGCCGACAGCCTTGTTTTGGTCATGGAAAGCCATACGCTCCTTTATCCCTGCTATGGCTGCTGTTTTTTTCACGCACAATTACTGCAAAATATGCGGGAGGACGGCCTAGATTTCAAAGCCTTGGAAAACCAATAAGTCTTTCACAAAAATATTAGAATCCCTATATTTAAAAAGCGAAAATTCTTTTTTCAGGTATTTCCTTCCGAATTCTTAGATATTGGCAAAAGAATACCTTACCACAAAGCCTTGGAAGTCAAAACCATGCGGAGAATCCTTTTCAAACAAAAAAGCCACAAAAACAGGAAAAAAGCATCCCTTCCGTTGTTTTACAACAACTTACGAGATGCTTTTTATTTATCGGAATGTAATGGTGATTTCCAAGGTATCCTCATTCAACGCCATGATTGAAATTTTACCCTTATGCTGCTCAACAATTGCGTTTGCAATGGAAAGACCTAAGCCGTAACCGCCTGTCTGCCTGCTTCGGGAGGTATCGGTACGGTAAAATCGCTCCAGCAAAATATTCATATTTCCCGTTTGTTCTAGGTAAGCCTTATTTTTTATGGTTAGCTTTCCGCTGCTGCTTAATGCCACCTCAATGGGAGAGCTTTCTTTGGAATGCTTCACACTATTATCCAAAAGGATATACACCAGTTGGCGCAGCTGATCCTCATTTCCTATTACCGTCACATTGGGGCATACTGCTGATTGAATGGTTTTGCCCTGCCCTTGCGCACACGCCTCCATTTCATCACAAACCTCTGTAATAATATCGGATAGATTCAGGCTTCCCATAAAAATTTGCTCCTGCCCTTCCTCCATTTTTGCAAGCGTGGTCAGCTGATTGGTCAGGCGGGTGAGCCGTTCGACTTGATGCTTAATGCTTTGCGTCCATTGGCTTTCCCCATGCTCCATTTCAATGACTTCCGTATTTGCATCAATGATGGATAATGGCGTTTTCAGCTCATGCCCTGCATTGGTAATAAAGCTTTTTTGTTTTTCATAGCTTTCCGCCACAGGACGGACTGCTGTTTTTGAAAAAATAATAATTAATAGGCAAACCGCCAAAAAGCCTGCACCGCCCACATAAATACTGTTCAGCAAAAAATTATTCATGAAAAACAAATCCTTGGTGCAGTCCAAAAAAACAATTAAGGTGCCGCCCTCTACTTCTGTTTTTTGATAGCGATAGGAACCCAAAAATCCGATATTTTTTTCCTTCTCCTGAACCGCATCAACCATTTCTGTTGCTTCATCCATGGAAATTGCCGCAATATTATTTAGATTGACCGCAGTCTGCTCCAAATTTTCATTAAGCATAACCGAAAAATATCGGGTTGCAAAAGGATCCTCAGGCGAAAAATCCATTCGGTTTGCACGCTCCTGCTGATTTTCAGGCTTGGCCTTATGGACCTTTGGAAAAACACCATTATTCTGAGAAATGGCGTTCAGTGTCCTATCCGCATTTTCTTTCAAATTGCTGTAATTCCAAATATTAAGGGAAACAAGGAAGGAAAAAAGTACGATAAAAACGCTTAAAGATGCAATCGCAATAAAACGAAGCCTTAATTTTTCACTCATGCTTGTACCTCCAGCGTATACCCCAAATTTCTTGCCGACTTTATCTGTACATTCGCACCCACTGCCGTCAAACGACGGCGCAAATACGAAATATAAACCCATACCACGCTTAACTCCGCCTGCGTATCATAGCCCCAAATGCGTTCCAAAAAACGTTCCGCCGAAATCAACTGGTTTGTATTCACCAGCATCAATTCCATCATTTGAAATTCCTTTCCCATTAAGCGAAGCTGCGCCGTTTCGGTTGAAAGGATAAAAGAATTGCGGTCCAGCGTGATATTCCCCAAGGTCAAAAGGTTATCCCCTGCCGTCTCCGTTTTTCTGGTCATGGCACGAATTCTGGCAATCAGCTCCTTCATTGCAAAAGGCTTTGTCAAATAATCATTCGCTCCGCTGTCCAGACCGATCACCCGATCATCCACCTCAGATTTGGCTGTAAGCATCAGCACGGGAATGAGGTTTTTCTTCTCCCGTAATTTTTTTAAAACACTTAGCCCATCCACCTTAGGCATCATAATATCCAAAATAACCCCGTCATAATTATCCGCCTCAAGATAATCCAAGGCATCCGCACCGTTATATACAGCATCCACCGAAAAGCCGCTCCGCTGTAAAATCGTAACCAAAGCGTTGGAAAGCTCCTTTTCATCCTCTGCCAATAAAATGCGCATGATTCGCCACCTCCGGTCAGTAAATAAATTCTTTTTTATTATTGTACCATATTTTCTTAAATTGTGGTTTTTTTGAAAAAAAGACCTTTTTGTCTTTACGGCAAAAGGTCTCAGACTGTCAATAAAGTCAAAACCTTGAGGGCTTTGCCCTCAAACACTCACAAGGGTTTCACCCTTGACCCACTACAAACCGCATGAACATGGGGTTTGTACATAAGTTTTTGGTCTTGCTTTTTACAAAAAGCAAGCGGGTTTGGGCGGTGCCCAAGGTTTTTCGACAGTCTGAAACCTTTTTGTCTTTACGGCAAAAGGTCTTTTTTAATCAATATTTTGATAAGAGTAAAATATTGAATAGGGGTCAAATACTTTGCATATTCATGGTACCATTCAAAACTTAAATGTAGCTTAAAACTTTCATATTTCGACATTTTTTTATTTTTTTGCAAGCTTATCTTTCAATTTCTTGCAGAAACAATGTCTTTAATCATCACTTGGCTTTTTGTGGTGCCTTCTCCCTAACCCTACGTGTCTGTACAAGCTTTCCTTCGTACAGACACGCAGGAGTTAAGGAGAGAAGCATTCCATACAGCCATACTTAAGAAGTCGTGGTCGTTGTGCCAGTTGTATTCTTATTGGGTCTGGTTCCGCCCATCTGACCTCTGCCGCCCATCGTGTTGCTCGTTGCTGTGCCAGAGGTATAGCTTGAACCATCCAATGTAAAGGTCTGTGTTTCATCACCAATGGTTATGGTATAAGTAGAGCCGTCCTTTAAGCCAGGGCAGGAAACCACAACGGTAGGGTAAGCCCTTGTTGGTGTATAGCTAAGAAGCGTTGTGCTTCCGCTTTTTAATGTAATCTTGCCAGTTTGAGATGCAGTTAAATTAAATTGTGCCCATCCCTGTGTAGAGCTTGTGCTAAAGCCCGTGAACATACCGCTTGAACCGCACGCAACAACCTTTCCGCCTGTGATATTGATGCTGCCATCACAATCCAAAGGAGAGTCTGCTCCACTTTCTGCGCCTGTGATATAGATTTCTCCGCCTGAAATGTTGATGCTGCCGTTGGAATCAATGCTGTCGCCTTTTGTATCAAGGGTTATTTTTCCGCCGGTAATCGTTATCACGCAATTTTCATTTGCAGCAAAACCGCCGCCGCCCATATGACCTGTCATCTCTCCGTCAGTGCCTGTTGGAGGGGTACCTGTTGGAGGGGTGCCTGTTGGAGCAGTACCTGTTGTTGTTGCACTGGTGGTTGCATCAGCGGTCGGCTTTTCAGGAGGTGTGGCTGTAGCATCAAATGCGGGCATTTCTCCGTTTGCCCCAGCGGCCTGCTGACCGTTCATTTCGCCTTCCACTGTATCTTCGCCGCTTGCCGCTGCGTTAATCGCATCATCGGTAGAAACGATGTTCACAGTTCCTGCGGAAATAAGAACCGTTTCCCCTTCAATGCCTTCGTAGCATTTTGTTATATTTATTGTGCCATTTTCAATCACCGTCGCTAAATCGGCGTGGAAGCCGTCATCTCCTGTGGTAATTGTATAGGTACCGTTCTTTACGGTTATGTTTCCATTGGTATGTACCGCATCATCTGCACAATTTAAGGTGAAGCTGCCTTTTGTAAGCAGTAAATACCCGCCTGCTTTGATACCTTTTGCGCTTGCGTCCTCCTCTGTGAGGGTAGCATCGCTGCCGCCGCCTGTTTTAATCTGGAAGGTACCGTCATCGATTTGCAATAATGCAGCTGCATCAAAACCGTCACCCTGTGCAGTTATGGTATAGCTGCCGTTACCCACATAAACAAAGCCCTTTGTGGCATCCTCGCTGTTCTCGCTGTGGAAGCCATCCTTTGCAGCAGTTACCTGGAAGGTACCGTCTGCAATGCAGATACTGTCTTTTGCATCGAATCCATGCTCTGCCGCAGTTACCTTAAAAATACCTCCTGTAATGGTCAAATCATCCTTCGCAACAACGCCACTGCCGTATGCCGCATTGATGGTTAAAGTACCGCTGCCGTTGAAGGTAATATCAGACTTTGCAAAAACAACACCGTCTATATTGTTATCATCAATGGCAACAAATTCATTTTTATTGGAAAGGGTATTTGTTGTACCTTTTGCCAGTGTCACAAAAACCTTATCCGCTTCACGCACATAGATGGCTGCGCTTGTATTGCTGTTCATGGTTACACCATTTAAAACCAGCTGAACCTTGTCGGTATCCTCTGCATCAATGATAATCTGCCCATTGGTCAGCTTGCCGCTTAAAACATAAACGCCTTCATCCTCAATAGTCACGGTTGAACCGCTGATACTAACCTTATCACTATCCGAGGTGGTAGCCTTTGTAGAATTCAGCTTAATGGTAACAGCTTCACTTGCAACATAGGTTGCATCACGATCTCTGTCGCTGAATAAATTTGCAGAAACTAACGCAGTCGTTTGCGTTGTAACATCGGTAGTGGTTGACGTGGTTGTCGTGGTTGACGTGGTTGTCGTTTCGCCCTTTGCTGTCGCCTGGTTACAGCTGCATAATAAGCAAGCCATTGTAACCACGGCTAAAGCGGTCCGCTTTCCTCGTTTCATATGATATTCTCCTCCTTATAATTCGTTATGGTTTAATGGTCTGGAAAAACTAATTTCCAGATTGCCGTTTCTAATACGAAGCTCATCCATCATCTTTTTCTCTGCTACGCCGTCTTTTATGGTTACATGGTAGGTTAAACGGAATAAGCTGCCCATATTTGTGGTTTTAACCTCAGCAAGCTCATGGGTTTTGAAGCATTTTTCAAAAATATCGTCAAAAATATCCGTATAGTCCAAATCCTCAGGGATGGTAATGCGAAGCTGACGCTCCTGTGTACCGCCATAAAAACTTCCCATGATTTTCGAATTGTAAAACAGATTCACCAGACTCAGGACGATTGTAAACAAAACTGCAAATAACAAATATCCCATACCTGCCGCAAGCCCTGCCGCCATGGCAATGAATAATGCGCAAATTTCCTTTGCTGTGCCGGGAACGGAACGGAACCGTACCCAGCTGAAGGTACCTGCAACTGCAACGCCTGCACCTAAATTTCCGTTTACCATAAGAATAATCATTGCGACTACCGCAGGCAAAATTGCTAAGGTAACAAGAAACCCGGGAGAGCTTTTACTTTTCCTTCTGTAGGTCAAAGCGAGCAAAAAGCCGATGACCAGTGCAGTGCCAATACAAAGGAAAAAGGACTCCATTGTAATTCCTGTTTCAGTTGTTGAACTCAAGCTGTTTGTTGTAATGAAATCAAGCACTATATTTGTTCCTCCTGTCGTTGTTTTTCTGGGTCATAGCGATATACGCATTCCCATATTTTGAATAGCTCATTTTAAAAATATTATTTTCACTAAAAAACTTTGTCAGCCATAAAGGCATTCCAAAGGCTGCTTTTACTTCCAAAAGCTGCGTACCCTTGGGCAATAGCGCTTCGCCATAGGCACCCTTGCAAAGGCACATATCATAATCCCTCCAAAGAATCATATCATCAAAGGTCATACGAAACTCGGAATCCGCTTTTCCAAAAAATGCTTCTCTTTGGTAGGAAAGCAATACCGAAGGTTTCAAAGGATGTGCATGAGTAAAGTAATCTATTTCCCGAATAATCTGCGTATCCTTTGGCGGCAGTTCATCCTTTTCCAACCAAAGCTTTGCGTCCAGCTGTGTCATAGAAACTCTTCTTTTATATACAATTCCTTTGTATTTTTTCTTCAATTCCACAAAAACCGTAGCTTGCGGGGTAGCAGTGCCATAGCTGCGCACTCTCAATTTTTCCTTATAAACAGGTTTTTCCATGGAATGACGAATCAGCTGTTTATTATCGGTATCATAGTAAATATTCATAATCGTAGATTTTCCAAAGCTGTCGGGGGACATATGAATATCCATCAAATCCTGAAGCTTGGCTCTTTGCTGATACGTAAGAAAATACTTCACTTCTTTTCGTTCAAATGTTGTAGGTGTTCCCATACTTTCCGCCTCCTTACTTGCTATTATTTTGCAAGCATAACTCTTTTTTCCAAGACCCAGTATATTCAGGAAACCTAAAACCTACTTTAAATTTAATATATTTTAATTTGATTTTACAATTTAATTTTTCAAGGGTTTTTTTGCTGGAGGCGTAGATATTATTTGAAAGGCAGAAATGGAAATGCAATAAGAACCATTCATCATGAGAGAAACGAAAAAAACCTTGAAAATGAATTCAAGGTTTTAGAATTGCGGAGGTACGCAAACATTGGTATGGTACACCGCTAAACATTCCGCTGCTTAGGTTATCCTAGGCAGTATTTTTTTATATTTCATCCAATAGCTTTAAAGCTGTGTATTCTGTGGAACTGTATCCAGTGTCGCGCCACATTGAAAAGCTGCCGCGGAAAGCGTGCCTACTTATGATTTCATCCCTGCATTGCTTTAGCCTTTTATCGCGTTGCAACCGTCGGAAAGCTGCATATTCTACACCGCGAATATATTCATATGGTTTATTGTACTGTTGGCTTAAATCGTTGGTGCTTAGTCCGTTATAATATTTCCCTATCAGAACCCCCTGCTGTATCTCGCCAAGCGTAGCCATGCTACGGTCTAAATCGTTTTTCACTTGCTCCCAATACAATTTATCCTCTAGGGGTAGAAAGCCGTTTTTAGGGGCGGCTACCATATCGGCAAGAATTAAACCGTCACCCATGGAACGCTCCAAACTATCGGCGGTATTTAATGCTGTTTGTGTTTTTCCGCCAATTAAAAACCGTATGCGGTTCAATAGGGGATAGTTTAAATAGGAAGTAAATTTATAACCTTTGTTTTCCTCATAACCCTCTATGGCATCCAAAAAGGCAAAATAGCTTTCTTGCGTGAGGTCCTCAATTTGAATTCCTGCCCTAGTTAAAGGCCCATTGTAACGCAAATATAATTTGTTACATAGAAAATATACAAGCTTTTCAACCTGCGCCCAAAGTTGGGGGATAGCTAACGAGTTTCCGCCTTTAATACTGATTGCTAGTTCTTCATTGGTCAAGTGTCCTCACTCCAATTCTAAAAAATAGGTGTATGGTAAAATACCACACACCCACCATTTAAACGCTTATGCCTGCACTTGGTAATAAATACCGTTCTTTTTATTATCCAGTACAAAAGCATCATAGTTGATTCTACCCTCAACCAACGTTCCGCTAATGCCAACGGGGTCTTCATGAATTTTGAATTCTTCCAACTTAATAGGGGATACCGTTGCTGAATAGTGTGCAATCATGAAGCCAAATTTCTCGGGAAGTCTAACCGCTGGCACTTTTACAACAATAGCGCCATCAAGGTTGGACACAACACCCTTTAATCTCATATCGCTGCCAATATCGGTTTCCATGATAATGTCGCTGCTCTGCTTCATCAAGAAATACACGTCTGGTGTTACAATAATAACTCTGCTTGTTTCTGGTACATTTGCATTGTCAAGAGCCGTATTCGCCTTGATAATCTCGCCATAGATATTGTCTTTTGTCAATGTGACCGCATCGGGCTTAATGCCTGCATTTGCGCACATAACGCCATATGTATAAGCATCTACTTCGGGAATAACAACCTCCCTTACTTGCCTAGCTAATGCAGAACTCGCAACCAATACATTGGCGGTTTCGTCCTTGTCCAATTTGTCAATGGCAAAAGTGAAAGAGCGGTCTTTCTTTAGTGTGAATTCCTCTGTTGTGGCATCAAGTCCAGAAACTGCGCCATATCTCGAAAAATTTGTGCCTGTGCCATCTCTATCATAATCATTCATGGGGGCTGTGGTAACTTTGTAAACTTTTACAGTGTTTGCGCCACTCCATGAAAAATCATTGTTTGTAATAAGCAATCTCTTGCTTTCCGCTGTGAAAACCTCGTCTACATAAGGTAAATAAATTGTTGCTAAATTTGTACTCATAATTTAATCTCTCCTTTTTTATCTAATTCTTGAAAAAATTTTAGGTGTCTTTACTCCCATAACCTCCGCAATCAGTTTGACCGGTTCGGGTGAGTCTTTTTCTTCCATGGCTTTGCTAATTTCGCCGCCCCTATTAACCCCTTCATTGAACGCCCGCTTCTTGATTCCGTCTATGGTATATGCTAATTGAATAACATTGTCCTTGTATGCGGCCACATCTTTAAATTCTACAAAAGAAGCCAACTCACAAGGAATGCCCAATTCACTAAACAATTTTTCAGACAAATAGCGGCACAACTTGCTTAATACTTTTTCCATTTCTTCCGCTGCTACTTCTTCTGTATCTGCTGGCAAACACGTTGCTTGAATTTTTTGAAAATCACCCAATAATTCCGCAACTTTTGAAACTTCGTCTTCCATATCTTTTCTACTAATTTCCATACAGCACCTCTTTCCTATTCATTTTATCTGCTTTTATCTATAACCATTTTAAAATGGTGGAAACCTTGCCTTTTTTTCCATGAAAATCTCCTTCCAAAACTGAATTTAGGGAGTTTTTGCTACGGTGTTCCCCTGTGCACCGTTATCCTTTCGATTGCTTCATACTTTTTGGCCTACCCCCGCCCAACGAAAGATTTTTTTCTTTACCATTGAAGCCTCCTATGTTATAATTGAAATAATTTATGAAATTGTTAATGGTTTTGCCCCGTGCGCTGTAGTAGGTGTTGGGGCGTTTTTCGTTCTCAAAAACTTCATTAATTTTGTTGCCGCTTTTTTTGTATCATGCACTATTCGATCTTGCTGTATCATTGCCACCATTGAACCATCAGTCAAGCTAATAGACAACCTTGATACAGGAGCATATACAAGAGTTACACGGTGTTTCTTAAGGTAGTTCTTTGCCTGTTTATAATTCATTTCCCTTTCTGCCCCTCTCTATGTAACGTACTACTGCAACTTTTTCCGATTGCTCTCACGCCAACAACAAAAGCAAGAACTGATCTCAACTGTGAAGGATTCAATTCATCGATAATATATTTCAAATAGTTCCTTGATGCATCTTCCATCATCCCGCCGCCCTTCTAGCTTCTTATAATGTTTTAAACAATGCCGCTCCTATAGCCGCTACGTAACCGCTTCTCTCTGCCGCTCTGGTGTGCTGTATCATCAGTTCCACCAGCTTGTCATTCTGTTCAACTGTAAGAGGTAACCCTTTTATGTACTCCCCTACCAAACGGGCTGTTTCAACAAATTCCCTTGTGCGCTCAATCTCTATAAAATCCTTCTCTGCATCAAAACCAGATACACATAAATCACGCTTTTCCATATTCGTCCTCCTACTTGTTTTCCAAATACCAACACACAACTACCAACAACTTTGTACACAGCTTGTTTTTATGCTTCAAATCAATTTCCCCTACGTCCTGTAAAAGCCTGTCCCAATCATTTTCAGTCTTCTTACATGAAGAGTGTTTTTCATACAGCTTGTACACGTCTGTGAAAATCTCACGTTCTTGTTTTGTCATTGCATCACCTCTATTTTTGCAATCTTCCACGAGTGTCACCTTGTTATATTGCAAACCTAGAGTAAATCCCCTAAAATCAATGCTTGTGTAGGTTCGCACGAATTATTACAGGCTGCAAACCTAGAGGAAAAATACCAAGGATTGCAATATTATTTTTTATGTGCAAACCTTGGAAACCCTTATAAATACTATATTTATTTAAGGTTTGCAATATTGCAGAATGTATCTTGGGAGCTTTTGCAATCGTGCAATCCTTAGCTTGCATCAATCTTAATTTGCTCTGCGCTGTTTTTTGGCAAATCGTCTTTGCTTACGTCCGGCAGCGTCCACCAAGAAATTTGTTTTCCCCCTTTGCCTATCTGATGATGAACGACCTTTAGCTCGCTCTTGGCATTATAAAGAGTTCTTTCTGAAATTCCTTCGTTTTCTGCTGCCGCTTTTATTACTTCTGACTTCTCATACCCCTTATTGCTTATGAGATTGAGAATAAGTTGCTTGGCATCGTCTTTTGTGGGTGCCATTTTTTGCGCCCTTGTCCTCGTGGGGTTCATTATGTCATCGGCTTCTAACTCGCTGAAACCATCCCACACAATGCCCCTTGAACCATCAATATGTAATGCTATGCTCTTTCCGAACTGCGCTAGGTTGTTTTTGGCCTGTGCAAGAATTATCTGGCTTGGGTCGGCAGGGTCTTTTCCTAACACTAATACAGACCGCGCAGCCCCTGTTATATCCATTGAGCCAATACCACGCAATAACGCCGCCTGTTTGGTTGCCTTGCTCGTGTGTTCTACTATAACTATTGCACAGTTGTATTTTTCCGCTAAAACTCCCAAGTGGCGCATTTTTGGCCTAATTTCGTTGGCAAGGTTCATATTTACATCTGCTCCAAGATATGCCTGCAATGGGTCGAATACAAGCAATTTAGGCTTGTACCTCTGCAAAACCGTTTCTATCTGTGGACTTGTGAAACTCAATCCTTCGTTCGGTTCTGCAATGGCAAGAACTCTTTCCATATTCGCCCCCATTTTTTCAAGACGTGGCTTCAAGGTGTCGCCTATGCCATCCTCTGCATTTTGATAAACGACAACGCCTGGGGCTAATCTATTTTTATCGCCATACAAGGCGTTTCCATTGGTTATATCTGCAATAATTCTTGACATGGTGTAAGTTTTCCCTGTTCCTGGATCCGCCCTAAGCAAAGTTATTTTTCCCAACGGTATATATGGAAACCACAGCCACTCTACCGATTGTGTAAGCACATCACAGAAACGGACAATGCTTATATCATTTAAAGCGTTAAGGCTCATTTCCATATCGCCTATTTCTGCTTCGGTTGCCCCTGTTTCGAGTAGCCGTTTTTTCATTTCTTCATCAATTTGCACTTATTCACCCCCTACCCCACGAGTAGGAAATCCCACTTGCCACTATGATTTTTTAAAATATCCTGCACAAGCTCCGCTTCACTCATGCCGAATAGCGAATGAATGATAATTTCTGGTTTTATTTCATTAATTGGAACTGCAACTACTTTGTTTTCCATTTAATCACCCCTTTTTTATCGTAACTAGCCACTAGGCTTATGAGTTTTCTTCTTCTTCGTCCTCGGTAGTAGAATTTACCGCCTTTGGACGTTTACCTAATCGGTAAGGGTAGAGCGGACAGTTTTTGACCGCACACTCTTTCACCTCTTGAAATGAACCGCAACAGCAATCAAGACACTTTGCTCTAATGCTTTTAATTGGTGTCATGTAATCGCCCTCCTATCTTAGTATTCTTTGGAAATATGTACTGTACCATCTGTCTTAATGAGTAAGTTTCTGAATTTAAAATCTCCCCCAATGGTTTCATATCTAAAGGCAAGATCAATACCAGACTGTACATTTTCATTCTCGGCTTGATAGGTTTGGTTAAGCAAATATAGGCTGCCGCCCTTAAGCAACTCTTGCGCCTGCTCTGTTGTTGTTTGTTGGAAAGTCAAAGTATTTTCTTCTTCTTCGTCCATGCTGCAATACAACTCCGTTGCTCCTAATAAAGCATCTAACAGGCTTGTGTAGGTTCTGCGCTCATAGTCCTCTAAGCTAGGGTTTTTCAACTCTTCGAGCAATAAGGCTTGAAACTTTTCTCCCCCGTCTAAAAAATCTATAATTTGTTGAATTTGTTCGTTTTTCATATAAATTCCTCCTTAATCTTCTAATAGGTCTTTTACGTCAACATTTAAAGCCTTGGCTACCTTGCCCAAAGTTGCTGGCATTACGCTTCGACCAGCAATAACATTGTTAAAAGTTGGCGTTGGCATATCGGCGGCCTTCCGAACATCGGCAGCATTCATGCAAGCCCTGGCCATTGCGAGATATAATTTATCCTTGTCAGCTTTCATTTTTTCACCTCCCTCTAAATACAATCAAATTGAATGTATTTTTATGATAACACATTCTTTCTGAATGTGTCAATAGCAAAATAATAAATAAAAAATATTCGTTTTGAGTGTATTTTTCTTGCGCTTTAAGTTTTGGGCTGTTATACTTGTTTTGAGGTGAACATAATGGCCAATAAAACAATCATAGGGGAAAATATTAAAAAATATAGAAAACAGGCGAAAATGACACAAGCTCAACTGGCAGAGAAGGTAGGCGTTGCCCCTGGAACAATTCAACAATACGAACTAGGCAAGCGAACCCCCGGACATACTACGTTGGAAAAAATTGCCGAAAAGCTTAAAATTGATGTTGTTTCGCTAAAAGTTTCCGAAGAAGAAATTAAAGCTATTTTGGATGCGGAAATAGCAGAAACAAAATTATTTCTGCAACGCGAGAATGGACGTGAGCGAATTTATCTTTTGGAATGTTTTTCAAAGCTTAATCGAACCGGAAAGAACAAGGCTCTCGATTATATCGAAGACTTGTTAGAACAACCAAAATACCAAGAAGACGCCAACTCATCCGCGCAAAATGACGACACTCTAATACTGGGATACCCCAACAAATAATCAAAATGATGAATAGTTTGCATTAAAAACGGACTGCACAAAATTGTGCCGCCAAATTATCATTAAATGAGGACCCCGCAAAATTGTTGGATGAGAAAACTTTATTCCAAAAACGAAAAAAGCCCCTCCTGCAGCTAACAGGAAGGACTTCATAAATAGCGGTTCTATGACCACATAAACTACTTAAATTATACCATAGAGCCGCCTTAATTACTATACCTAAAATGAAAAAGGAGGCTATTTTTATGTTAAATGCAGTAGGCTACACACGATATAGCACAGACAAACAGACGGATAATTCAACACAATACCAAATTAACGCCATTTCCGATTATGCAAAAAAGAACGATATAAATGTATTGCGCTTTTATTCTGACGAGGGATACAGCGGCACGAATACGGACAGACCCGCTTTTCAAGGGTTATTGCAGGCAGCACAGCACAAATTATTTGAAGCTGTTGTAATATACGATATTTCAAGGGCTTCTCGTGATGTTTCCGATTGGATGCAGTTCCGCAAGCAAATGTTATCGTTGGATATAAAGGTTATTTCTTCCACACAAAACTTGGGGGATGCTTTAGACCCTGACAGCTACCTTGTGGAATTAATTAATGCTGGCATAGGCCAACATATGGTGTTACAATCAAGGCAGAAAAGCCTTGCTGGGGTAGCCAATAAAGCGAAACAAGGTGTATTCCTTGGCGGCTATCCTCCTTTAGGCTATCAAATTGAGAACGGCAGCTATATTATTGATGAATCGGAAGCGCGCCACGTTAGAACAATTTTTGGAATGTATGCCAAAGGCTTCAGCTATGATGATGTTCTCATAGCTCTTAATGGTGCAAGGGGTAAACGAGGGGCATTTATCGGCAAGAATAGTTTAGGTCAAATTCTTAGAAATGAGCGATATATTGGTATATATACATGGAATAAACACCAATATAAGGTTATGCACAAATGGGTTGGGAAAAAAGCAAATCCAGAAATGGTTAAAATTGAGGGCATTATACCACCAATAATTGATATGGACACTTGGGAAAGGGTGCAAAGACGTATGAAAGACCACAACGGAAAAGCAAGGAATAAGGCAAAAAGAGAATATCTTCTCACTGGTTTAATTGAATGTGAAAACTGCGGGGCTTCTTATGTAGGCCATACAAGTGTAAGAAAAGGGCATGAGTACCGTTCGTATATCTGCGGCAATAAGTACCGCACAAGAGAATGTGATGCAAAAAATATTAAGGCTGACGATATAGAAACCTTCGTTATTGCACAGCTTAGACAATATTTCAAAGATGCTGACTTCAACACCATAGCAGAAAGAATTTGCAACGCTGTAAACAACGCTACGCCCGATTTGAGCGCAGAACGGAAAGAACTAAGGGAAACTACCGCCAAGATTGACAATGGTGTGGCTGCCGTCTTAAAAGGCCTTGACATACCCGAATTAAAGGAAGAAATTGACCGCTTGAGGGTGCGTAAATCTGAATTAGAGGACATTATCGGACATACTGAAAATAAGCGTAAAAAAATCAGCAAAGAAAAATTAGTTGAACTAATGAAATCCTCTGCTGAATTGGTGGATGTGGATATAAAAACCGTAGTAAGAAACCATATAACAAAAATATACGCCCATGCAGACGGTTCTTTCACCGTAAACATAGGCGTACATTTAAACGATTGCGGAGGCCAGATTTGAACTGACGACCTTCGGGTTATGAGCCCGACGAGCTACCGGACTGCTCCACTCCGCGGCAATATAAAATTATGAAATTGAGTTACTATGGGCGGAGAAGGATTCGAACCTTCGAAGCTATCGCAACAGATTTACAGTCTGCCCCCTTTGGCCGCTCGGGAATCCACCCATAAAAAAGCCGATGATCGGACTCGAACCGATAACCTGCTGATTACAAGTCAGCTGCTCTGCCAATTGAGCCACATCGGCAAGTTGTCCCTAAATAGAGTACGAATAATATATTAACATAGGAATTTTGTTTCGTCAAGTATTTTTCTGCTTCTTTGGACAAAATATGTCAGTGCTTCCTTTTGGTCTAATAAAAAATGCGTATCGCCTGCAAAATATCACCCAAATATTCTTCCATAAAATGTAGCACCAAAAAAAGTGAGGCAATATAGCATCCCAATGCAATAGGCTTCAGCAAATGGTTCTGCCTTCGGTTGGAGGCCATTACTTCTAGTATGGACTGGATACATAAAATTATAAAAAATTGTCCTGCCAATGTTAGAAAACCTTGCATAATTTCGCTCCTCTTTCAAAAACTTATTATCATACTATGAAAATTTCTCTTTTCAAATGCCGTTTTTCCGTTCATAATAATAGAAAAGGAGGGGCTGATATGAATAAAAAAGTAAAAGAAGCTGCACTTTCCGTTTCCGCCGCCACAGCAAGTCTTTTCGGTGGATTAGTTCTTTGGCAAAAAGCCTGTTTTTGGCAGGCGCAAAAAAAGATTGATGATACCCTTTTTGAAATATATGCTTCAACTAATGGCGATATTGCTTATACCTCTATGGGACAAGGACGCCCTTTACTGCTCATTCACAGCATGATGCTGGGGACAAGCCGAGCGGAATGGGATACGGTAATCAATACTTTGGCAAAAAGCTACCATGTATATGCCTTGGATTTGCCCGGCTTTGGCGGCTCCTTTCTGCCCGATAAGCCTTGGACAGCCTATCAGTATGCCCAATGTATCCATGAATTTACGGAAGCAGTCATTTGCCGCCCTGCCTATATTTTAGCTTCAAATGGCGGTGCAGATATGGCATTGGTTGCCTCCATGCTTTATCCCGAACAAATAAAAGGGTTAATTTTGATTTCCCCTGAGGGCTTTGGCCGTGGCTTTGCAACAAACGAGGAAACAGAACCTTTGCACAGCCTGCTTCTGCCCCTTTCAGGAACGCAGCTTTTTCTGATGGGAACAACAAAACGTAAAATCAAGGAAGGCTTAGAAGAAGCTTTTTTTGCAAAAGAAAAAATTACAAAGGAAATGATTGATTCCTTCCATTCCTCCGCTAGAAGCAGTAAAAAAGCGCAGATAACCTTTGCGGTGTTAAAAACGGGCTTTTGGCGGGCGGATACAAAAGCGGCATTTTCTGCACTTGGCGTGCCCTTTTGGATTTTTTGGGGCGAAGAAAACAAGCAAAACCCCATTTCCAACATGGACTGGGCAGAAAGCGTCCGCCCTGACGGAGAATATGTAATATTTGAGGATGTGGGCAATTTTCCGCATTTGGAAAATAGCCAAAACTTCCTTCAGCTTATCAAAGAATATTTGAAATAAAGGAGAATGTTGCAATGAATGATTTAGAAATGCCGGCGCTTTCTCAAGAAGATATGGAGCTATGGTTTGGGCAGGTAACCAAACCTGGTTCCAGACTTTTGAGTCATGGCGTCGTACCAAAAATCCAACCGAAATTTGTTAGCTGTAACTTTGCAGAAAAAACGGTAACGCTATCCTACGACGTTTTAGAATGGGAGCTAAACCCTCAAAATGTCATTCACGGGGGCATCATTGCCACAGCGTTTGATACCACCTTGGGTCTGCTTGCGCATTATTATACAAAGCCTCAGGTAATTACCACAGTCAGCTTAAATACCACTTACCATAAGCCTGTTTTTCTGGGCCATACCTTTCATATCAAGGCAAAATTGGAATTTCAGGGTCGCTCCTTATGCAACATCACAGGAGAAGCAAGGACACAAAAAAATTCTGTTTTGGCATCAAGTGCCACAGCAGTTTTTAAAGTCCTCAGAGAAATTCAAAATAACCCCTTAATATAGAAAGGAAGGCTACATATGGAACGCAATAAAAATTTATGTCAGGCGGATATGGAAGATTGGTTTTCGAAAATAAACGCAGCGGATTTTTATATGAGAAAATTCGGCATTTTAAATTTATTAAACCCTAAATTTAAAGAATGCAGCTTTGAAAAAAAAGAGCTTGTACTGACTTTTGATGTCATGGATTGGGAATTAAATCCCGAAGGTGGACTGCATGGGGGTATCATTGTGACAGGCTTTGACATGACCTTTGGGTTGCTGTGTCATTATTATGCGAAGCCAAATATGGTTTGCACCGTAAATCTTTCCACCACATTTATACAGCCTGTTTTGCCCAACGACATCGTGGAGTATCATGCTCATATTATTTCCCAAGGAAAAACTATTATCAGCCTGACAGCTGAGGCACGCTTAAAAAGAGAGAATATTCTTGCGGCAACAGCAGCCACAACGTTTATGATTTTGGATAAGCAAATGGATACAAAATAAATGCGTTATAAATCTTAAAGGGTGCAGAGCAATCTGTACCTGTTTAGACCGAAGATAAACCTTAGGCTTACCCAAACTTACTTGCTTTTTTAAAAAAGCAAGACCAAAAACTTATTTATAAACCGTATGTTCATGAGGTTTATACTGGGGCAAGGATGCAATGGCAAAGAAGTGCCATCTATCCGAAGGACAGCTTTGCGGAGCAAAGTGCTGACCTGAAACACTCGTGGGTGTTTGAGGGCAAAACCCTCAAGGTTTTGGTTTTGATTTTAACTTTGTCAATACTTTAAAGGGCACAGAACAATCTGCACCCTTTGAAGTGTATGCCTTTTCAACCCTCTCATGCGAAACATGGCAATGCCCCCCTTATTTACCGTTATTCCTTCAAGCCGATTCCACCGCACCTTTGCGGATACGAATAATGATTTCACAGCCCTCTTCATTTTGCGTATCCTCATATGCCACATCCATGCCACTGCGGCGGATGACCTCTAAGGATTGCTTAATGGTATTGGTAAACAACCGAAAATCTGTAATATACCTTTTTTCCCGTCTTTCCCCTTTCACCGTATGCTTATTGCGCATTTCTTCCAATGTATGCTCCACAAATTCCTCTGTACGCTTTACATTCATTTCCTCACGAATCATATGCGCCATTACCATCAGACGGCTTTGTTCATCGGGCAGGCGCAGCAAGGCTCTGGCATGACGTTCTGTAAATTGATGCTCCAAAAGCTCTTTTTTGACACTGTCCTCCAATTTTAAAACACGCAGCTTATTCGCAATTGCCGATTGGCTTTTGGAAAGCTTTGTCGCAAGCTCCTCCTGCGTCAGCCCATAATCCTCCATCATATTGCGATAGCCCTCTGCCTCTTCCAAAAAACTCAGGTTTTGCCGCTGAATATTCTCAACAAATGCCAAAACCGCACTGTCACTGTCATTTACCTGTATAAATAAAGCAGGAATGGTGGTAAGCCCTGCCATTTCAGCCGCCCGCAGCCGCCGTTCTCCGGCAACCAATTCGTAGTAGCCGCCGCTCATTTTACGAACGGTAACTGGCTGTAATATTCCATAGGCGGTAATTGATTCCGCCAGCTCCTCTAATGCGCTAAGATTAAAATACTTTCTTGGCTGATATGGATTGGGGCGAATTTTTTCAATCGGCAATTGATATACAGCCTTCTCCTTTTTTAAACGCAATTCGGGAAATTTCAAAACCTCCATGTGTATTTCCTCCTTTTTTATTCTATGGAAACCGAGATACCATTACAAATCTACGGCATATTTCTTTTTTTTCATTTTATCATAGGAAAAGCGTTTTGAAAGAAAAAGAGTATAACAAAAACACTGTGCCCTCGACAAAAAATCAGTACTTCAGACACGAAAAACTCGAAGCGTTGGATATTTTGACATAGGCTGTGAAAATCTTTGAAATTCTCTTTCTTTATTCGCCAAAACTTTTCATTTTTCACACTATATATATTGCAATTTTAATTTCAGAACACTATATATTCCATTTTTTTCTTTTTACACATCCTATATTTTTACGAGTCGACCTGTGTTTTTGCGGTTGCAATCCATTCAATTTCCCGCCCAAATCCTTCAGATAAATACATTACCCCACACTGCCTATTTCCCAGGCTATGATTTCTCAAAATAACAATTCTGCGCTGTTATTTTCCCACGAAAATATTTTCAAATAAAAAAAGACAGCATTCTCAATAAAATGGACCCTATAAGATGGACAGTTAAAAAATAACTGCTTCTTTTATGGGGTCTATTTTTGCGCTATAATTGTCCATAGATTAGGAGGAAATTA
>RZZU01000085.1 GCA_009929735.1 Clostridia bacterium
CATAAAGTTGCAATGCTTTTTTTCTTTGATACTTCGTATACACTCGTTCGTACTCCTTTCAGAGTTTCGTTAGTGTCCAACTTTATGTCCGCACCCCCAATTCATCTGTGTAGTTTTTTATTTTCCCTGGCATGATATGTTTCTCCTAACTTTTTAATTTTTTTATCATATCACGTCTAAATGTTTTCTGTCTAATTTATTGTAGCCCATCCATTATGTAACAGAAATTGAAGCGACAACAGAGGATGAAGAGGAGGGAACCATTTCAACGATAACAACAAGCAAAATTAAGTTTACAGATGGAACTTATTACTATTTTGACGATTCTGATGATGTTACTGTAACCCTTGATGATGACGATTCGGATGTGGACGACTTAATAGACGCTGTAGATGACGGTGACACCATTTATGTTGAACTAACCATAGACAGCGATGATTATGTAACAAAAATTGAAGCGACAACAGAGGATTAATCAAATGTGATTTTAAGATAGGGGGTACAGTTCGATTGTGAATTGTACCCTTTGTTATGCATAAAAACATATTCAAAAAAATTGTTTCCAAAATTGTAAAGGATGCAGCGGCAACCAACAGAAGCAAACGCACTTTTTCGAAGGACAGGAAATATAAGTTTCTGCGAACCCTAGAATGGGAAGAAAAGAAGCCAAAGGCTGTTGCCATCATGACATCACTCGCAGAAGCCAACTGCATTGTAACAGACCTAACCACAAGCCTTATCATCAAAAATCTACACGTTTTGGGCTATGGAGGTAGCCGTAAGGAACAGAAATTTCAGCAGAGGAAACCCCGGAAAACTAACAATTCGAAGAAACAGCAGAATAAGACTTCATCCACAAATTGTGGATTGGGTCTATTTTTGTGTCAAAAAATTAAAAGGGAGATGGATGCTCAAGCTGAAAAGAACTTGCAATAAAACTAGAAAGTAAAGGTGGTGAATAGGAACGAACCCTTTTTTCCATTGGGTGAAAATTGGATTATATGCAAGAAGGCAGATTTAGTTTCAAAAAAATTAATGTTATCACCTCATGTTTAAAATATTTGAAAAAGGATTCGACTTTATGCTAAAGAAAGGCATTATTTCAAATAGATTTGTTAAAATATAACAAAAAAGTAAATTTACGTTGACATTACAAAAAGAAATTGTTACCATATAATAGTTAGCAATAGATAACTGAAATAATGAGACAAATTTAAGACAGGACAGTAAGCATATGAAAAAAATTTTCTCTATAGGTATTTGCGTGGCAGTGACTGCGGTTGCCATAATGACGTTTGCTTTTGCACACCCATCTGCAACTGACACCATGGCTGACAGTGTGGATAAGGGCTTTTCAGCAAGCAGTGATTCAACGTGGGGCGACCTTTATCGTTTTTTTGAACCAGAGAAATTTGAAGCCCTTCCTACGGAGATTCAAATGATTTATGACAATACTCTGTTGGAAGATATGAATACGGATTCAACTTTTAATAGGGTACAATTTGACGACACTCTTTTAGAAGATATGAATACCATTTCTAGGTTGCTTCAAGCGGTGGAGTTTGACGACGATATGACGATTGTATCCACAATGGGTTATTTGTATGCTGAAAATGCAGAATCTACGGGAGTTGAAGAAGATAGCAAGCCCAACAGGAAACCACTAATAGGCATGGAGGGACTACCTAACTTAACCATGAGTTTATCCTCATCTGCAGATGAAAAGAACGAAAAAACAATCAGTCCATGGGGTTCATGTGATGAGGATAACGATTGGATACAAGTCTATCAGAAAATCCTGTTAGAAAGGCTTTCTGACTATCAAGAGAAGCTTTTTGTCATTCAGGACGGACATGGCAAGAAAGGACTACACCCTCTGATGCCAACAGTTAGAAACCGATGAGAGATAGTGCCTTTTCAAATGCCAGGCACCCAGAAACAGCCATCTGAACCGCAGACCCTTGTGCAGGTAGACACTAAGGAAGCAGGGCAGAAAGAAGCTGAAATTCCAGAAAACCAATTATCCGAAGAAATAGCAGAATAAGACATAATCCGAAGTTGTGGATTAGGTCTATTTTTGTGCCAAAAAATCATAAAGGAAATTCATCAGTATGCTATATATTGCAGGAACGCAGAAATAAGCTGAAAAGCTAAAGAGATTCACAGCAAAAGAGATTTTTCCAGAAGCAGTTGGATTGCTAAAGTGATAGATGAAATCTATGGTTTTGACAGAGATATTTCTCAGATGAGGGAGGTACATTTGTATTGTAGAAAATGATATACTGCTTTTGCCCTACAGTTTTAGTGACTCCGTGACGGTAAATAATATTGGATTATCTTTATTTTGTCTAAAAAAACCTGCTAACAAAAGTCAATACTTTATTAGCAGGTTTTTAAATTTATTTATGTTTTGTTTTTGTGTACCACAAATAGACCGGTAGTTATCCGG
>RZZU01000086.1 GCA_009929735.1 Clostridia bacterium
CAGACCAATTACTCCCTTATTATAAATTAAAATAAGCGCAAATGTTCAAGCACTAATGATATGCTCTAACACTTACACTTATATGGTACTAAATAATGCCTATGGAAATTTGACCTCCACAGGCATTGCTTTTTACTATTTCTTAGTATTGCTGCTTTTTATTTCTTCGTTAATACTGGAATACTTCCCTTGCTTGAAATCTCATACCCCACAGCATCGGCAATATCTCTAATCTTCACATAATTCGTACCATCCTTGAGAATACGATTCACTTCGTAGGTCTTGCCATCAATTATAATTTTCACCTGATCCACCATCTCATCCTCCACCAGCCTTTCTTTCCACTTTTTCCATGCTGCCTCATTCTCTACAAAGGGTTTGGGACAAATTTTCCCAACCACATCAAAATGTCGAATGACGTTTTCTATGGGAACATTGTATTTTTTCATCAACATTTTGCACAAATCTGCTGCATTCGCCATCGTTGCTTCCGTAAAGTCAGAAACTCCATTTTTCTTGGTGTCGCACAGCTCTATGGAAATGCTATTGGCATTGGTACATTTCCTGTGCCACTTCCCACCTCCTGTTGTGGGACAGGACGGATATTTATTCCCGCCTACACTCCATGCGATACAGTGATCTGGCACACTCTGGATGATTTCCGTATCGTCAACAAAGTAGTGGGCTGATGCATTTACGACATTGTCTCTAAAATATCGCCCATTGGAAGCTGCTCTATCGCCATCATTTGCTGTGTAGTGCATGACAATATATTTAATTGCTGAAGTACTTCTTTTTCCACCATAATTATTCTGATTGGCGAGTAAGTTCATAATCTCCATTGCCCTCGACCTCCTCTTTTCCCTTCTGGTACTGGGTACCAAAATAAAATGCCACTACCACGGAGAAGATGGTGAGAAACTGTTCTCCTGAAATTCTCCCTACAATTGATAAATACGAGAAAACTACCGTCAAAAGAACGGTTACGATGCTTTTTACCGTCAATAAGTTTTGAATTGTAACTTTCGTTGTTTCATTCATTGTGTTTGCCCCTTTCTTCTATTCCTCCGTTGTTCCAGTCTTTTATCCTGGGCATCAGACCATCTCTTGAAAATGGTCATAACACCGCAAATACCAAGTTCTGTACCAAATATCCTCAAAGCGCTATCTACTATGGCGGAACTATCCACGCCATGCTCTGCCTGAACCATGCCCCAGACGACAATCACAACGCAGAAAAACAAAGAGGATACCACAATCGTTGTCATGGTATCCCCATTTATCTTCCATTGGAATATCTTCATAATTATTCCCCCTCCCATTTATGGGCGGATTGGTTCAAATGCTTTCCCAACTTTTTATGGGCCTCTGTTACACCACCATTTGCCCCTAGCTGCTTCAAGCCGTCAAGTGTCGCAAGCAATGCGAAACAAATGATGCATTGCTCTTTTTTAATATTTTGGATTTCAATGTCTTGTACTTTTTGACGTTCCATCCAACGAAACACGCGATACAGAATAATACCCAAAGTACCTAGAGCTCCTGCCAGTGCAGCCAGCTTGATAATCGTATCCCCATTCACATACATCTTACTCACCTTCTCCCGTTTCTACCTTTATAATGGTGTCTGTTTCTTCCTATTATATAGAGTCCGTTCCTTCCTTTATAATATAGTCCATTTCCTCTGTTGTAATTTTTCCGCTAGAAAGTAGAACATCTAGCCGAGCCTTATCCATTTTCCCATAAAAAAAGAGCCGTTTTAAGCTCTCAACCAATATCCTCATAGTATGCCCTCCTCCATCAGCGCCATAGTATAAGTGTCAATGGCTTCATTGACAATCTCCCCTTGGGTTTTGCTGATTGCTGCTTCAATACGATCCAACTGTGTGGGTTCAAGTTCAGGTTTTGGTTCAGGAATAAACTCATGGAATTCTCCACTGTCTGACTCATAAACCCATCCAAGAACAACCTCCTCCCCACAAGGTACCGCCTTGATGGGATTGCCTGTGGGATCAGGTGGCCAGTATGGTTCTGCATCCTGTCCAAGAAGAATCCCAATGACCCTGTTTTGCAAAATCATAGCATAAGTCATGCTACTACTACCCCCTTATAGAAAACAACATAGCCATCTCCGCCTTTTCCTCCGCTATATGCCACGGTTCCACCTGCACCATTTCTTCCACCCCCGCCGCCTCCGCCTTTTATCCCGATACCTGCAGCGATATTCGTCGTTGCTCCATCGCCACCTTTTCCATAGGAACCACCACCGCCTGCGCCATAGGTACCAACTTCGGCTTGACTAGGATATCCAGGTTCACCAAATAAGCCTGGAAGGGCTGGCCATGTATTGGTTCCACCACCTCTGCCACCACCTACCCCACCTGCTTGGCCA
>RZZU01000045.1 GCA_009929735.1 Clostridia bacterium
TCCCTTAACATAGCGATTAAGGGGCGGGGGTGTATATAGAAAAATATTTTTATTTTTTTAAAACTTCTTCACTTATCTCTTTATTTATTTTATTTAATTTAATTAAAAGTTTGTTCTTATTATCTATAAGCTTTGCTAACTTGTTTCTTTCCCAATATAGTCTAGCGTTCTCTTCTGCTGTCACGTACTGTAAGTTACACAGTCTATTGTCGTGTTTATTACCATTGATATGGTCAACACTTAAATCACTTGGTCCTTTGAATAACTCCATAACTAAACGGTGTACTCTTACACTCTTGCCGTTTAATTTTAATCTTGCATAACCTGAATTAGAATAATCAAACTTTAAAAACTTATTGCTTATCAAAGAGTAAACTCTTCCGTCATTATAAACCAGATGAGTATCTTTATACTTCTTATATTCAATATCCATATATACATATCTCCTTATAGTTTAATAGCAAGCCATAGCAATACGAACACTGGATTAATAGCTAACAATAATATCAGCAATGCTATACGTGGACTGATGAACAACATAATATAATCATTCGCTTCTACCTTATCTTATAGCAGCAGTAGGGAATCGAACCACACACAGTTGCCCACAATATGATTAAGTATAGTTATGCCAAGGTACTGCGCCATTGCTTAGCACTTCTTCTATGGACTATACACCACTAACACAACAAAGGGAGTCGCACCCTCATCTTCTCTTTGCAGAGCTGTAATACTATTATACTATGCTGTGTTATTATATGCCAGCTACGTTAAAGGTTCACTAACATATAATAAAATAAAGGAGAATGAGATACAATGGACTCGAACCATTTGAAGTAGCCAAGGCTATTATCACAGCTTACTTATATCTCTAATTGCAAAGGGCTGTTAGTTGGCGACACTCATTTAACTAAGGCATTCCCGTCACCTTGCACCCTATGCTTGGCTGTCAACTCTATGACATTTAAGTACCGTCAATCAGTACACCTATTATTTACAATGGACGTGACCTCTAGTGCTATTAAGTCCTTGTTTGTTGTAAAGACTCCATTATAAAGTTTTATTAGTCTTTAGGAAAAAATATGCAAAGACCAAACATGATTTAAGCTCCTTATATCGTCAAGGGTAACGGATAGTTTTTTTATTTCGGTATACACTAACAACCTACTCTTTCAATTCAATACGTTTAATATTCCAGCTACTACCAATAAGATAGATGTAAATACACTTAACATAATAGCTAGATAGTCATGGCGATAGTACCACTCCTTAAAGTTGGTAACTGAACCCACACCATATAAAATGCCAAGAATAACCAAGGCAATATTAATTACAATCATTTGTTCTCCTGACTTTCTACATAGAGTAAGATACAGAACGCGTCTGCCATGTCGTCATTAATATCATCATCAGGCACTATTTTATAGCTTTTAAGTATCTCAATGCTTTGTACTTTTCGCATTGCACTCTTACCTTTGATTAAGTGATAGCCGCACCATTTACTGTTTGGTACATCAACATAGCCAATGTTATGACGGTTACGCATGACTCCCAAGAATGAACCGTTAGCCCTAATCAATGAGATGTTACCTTTAGACTTGAACGTGATGATAGGTTCTTCAATATAAATAAAGTAGTCAAATAAGTTGTAATGCTCAATGATTTCTGTTATACCGTCAGCAATTATCTTTGCACGTTCCAAAGGGTCTTTACTTTTACCACCTGCAATTGAACCAACTACATACTCATTTGTTAAAGGATTACGAAACGCATAACCAGTATTAGAAGTGCTAAAGTCAATCGCTAAGGCTTTGCTCATAAATCAGAACTCAATTCAATATAAAGCTCTTTAGTAATTTCTCCGATATCAAATAAGTGCTTAACATAGTGTTCATATTCAATCGGAGTTAATACTTCTTTTTGTGATAAAATATGCTCTTTATTCATTTCTTTATTCTCCCTTAAAAATTAAAGCTGTATCAAGATTAATCAAACCACATTCAACAGCGTTAAGTAAGAACTCGTTAAAGTCAACTTCTGACAATGTTTCTTGCTTAAATAATAGCTGTTCTTCTGTCATTTGCTTTCCTCTCTCAACTTGATATATATATATTATATCAAATGCCTTTTTTCACTTTTTTTATTGTGTTATTGTAATAATATCTATTTATTGACAAAACAATTATAAAGTGATATACTATAAAGCGAAAGGAGAACAAATGAAAGTTGAACAAAAAATATATAAAGGCTGTTATTTAGTATCTAGTGACGGAAAAATAAAAAGAATCACTAAAAATGGAATTGTTATAGATAAAAAGCCAACTGTATCAAAACAAAACAATGGATATGTAAGAGTGACCATACATTATAAAAATGAATATTTACATAGAATTGTAGCAAGAGTTTTTTTAGGAGAAATAGACGGTTTTGATGTAGACCATATAGACGGTAATAAAGAAAACAATAATGTTAGTAATTTAGAAATAGTTACACATAAAGAGAATGTAAGACGTAGAGACAAAAGACTAGGAGGTTCTTTATACGAAAGAACAAAACATACAAGGAATAAAAAAAACAAATATAAATGGAATAATATATTTTTCAAAAGTCAAAAAGAAATGGCAGAACACTTTGGAACAACACAATCAAATATATCTTATTACTTAAAAAATAATAGTAAATTAAAAGGAACAAAAATAGAAAAAATATAATTGCCACCTTAGTGGCTTTTTGTTTTACGCTTAACCGCAATTTGACTAGAAGTGGCAGAAAGTCAGTGCATTGAGTGTCCTGTTTGTAAAGTATGGTATCAGTAAGTGCAATCAGCTTATTGTTTGTAAGATTTCTAAAGGAATTCCGGAGTGTTTGATTTAATTTGATATTTTGTAATGTCATACTTTTTTTTATGAAAAATGCAATATGTTAAAATATAAATATCTAATACTTGACAAGTGAAAATGTCTATGTTATTATTATCTAAGTTAATTAAATAGTTAGTTGCTGAATGACTTGTAACTAATGTAAGTAGAGAATTCAACATTGAATAAAGTTGAACATATCGAAAGTCATTTATAATCTTACGCTTGAGGGTCAGGATAGTTGCTTAAAACCTAGACTCAATTGAAAATGTGATTACTTTACAAATAGCCTAGAGCGTAGCATGAAATAAAAGATTATGAGTTCCATGAGTGTCGTGAACAGAAACACTCCGTGACGCGTAGAAGTCTGACAGAGTTATTTATAGAAAAGTTTTGAAATTAAGTAGTCTTTTCTTTTAACTTGCTGGGATTATACGACACGATAAGGGCTAAGGGCTATGTAAAAAAGTAGCACGGAATAGAATTTATAATTTGATACTATGGTATAAGAAAAGGAGAAAATATGAAAAACTTTAACAGAACTCAATCATTAGAAGAGGCGACCGAAACAGCTGATGAAATCGAACGCAAACTTAAAGAATGTGATTTAAAATGTATGACAGACGAAGAGGCTTTGAAAGAAATTGCTGACTTAGCTAACGAAATTGATTTATCTTGGTTCAAAAATAAATAACAATAGACTTAAGGCTTGACTTTTCAAGTCTTTTTTGATATTATATACTAAAGGAGAAATAAAATGACTAGCCTATTTGATAAAGTAAGCACAGCTAAAGAACTTAAAGAATCAGAAGACTTTTCAGGCGGTTTGCTTTGGAATGTACAAGATATATTGCCTAAAGGTTCACTCGGTCTTATAACAGGTAGCGAGAAGAGTATGAAGTCCTCACTAGCGCAAGACTTAGCACAAGCCATGGCACTTGGAGAGCCGTTCGCTGGCAGAGAAACAACTAAAACTAACGTGTTATTTATTCAGAACGAAAATAGCAGACTGACAGAACATCAACGCTTGAAAGGTTCAAGAAGAGATAGTCCTGATAACTTGTATTTCTTACACGGTGGAGCTTTTAAACTTGATACATGGAAATATGACAGCCAAGGGAAAAAGCACAATGTAGGGCTTAGAGAGCTATATAGCTTCATACTAGAAAAAGACATCGGACTTGTTATCTTAGACCCTCTTAAAGACTTGTTAGAAGATAATGAGATAATCAATGCAAACCAACCAATGGCAGAAGTCCTAAGAGGAATAACTAGCCTTAGAAATACTTTAGATATGAAGCACGACAAGTATGTGACGTTTATGATTGTGGCACATGCTAGAAAACAAGCTGGGGAGCAATCTTTAACAGAACGTGACTTCCGTATCATTCCAAGCCATATATTAGGAGCTACGACTATTCCTGCATGGTATGAGGTTGCCTTTACTATGTCGCCTAAAATTAATAGCAAAACTAAAAATGGTTATTCTGTTATGAAAGTATTTGCTCGAAACTTTGCTTTCAATAATGAGATTCTTTGGGGATATGTTGGTTCGACTTTCACATCGATTGAACAAGATAAAAAAGAACCTGATAGCGAACTAGTTGAAAAAGTCAAACAGGAAACTCCAATCGAAACGACGAAAGAATCGGCACTGGCTTTCTTAGACTTAGCAAAAGGACAAGGTAAAGTAATAGAAAATGATTAATTATAAGAACAAAGCGATTAATTTACATGCTGAAGTGTATGGCTGGATGTATCGTGCATTAGAAGAAATGATAAAAGCAGAATGGCACAATGATGAACTTTTCAAAGTCTGGCTTGGTCGTGCTGAATTTCTAGTCAGACAGTCAAAGAAATTGCATAACGCTTGTGAAAATGATTATTCTAAACGTGCATTAGTTAGAGCTTTGCAATTAAAATCAGAAATAAATAAAAAAATATCATCTAATGCTTGACAATAATAAATAATTTTGCTATAATAATATATATAGAAATAAAGGAGACTAACAAAATGGTAGTTAAATTAACACAAGAACAAGCTGATTTTCTTAAAACCTTTGTCTGTAATGATAGAGCTTTCCATTATATCAGTCGGTATGGTTGGAACCATTATCTTAAAGACGGTAATGAAAAATGTTATGAAAAAGGCGAAAAAGAACCATTTACTCTTGATGAAAAAGGAAAAATGTTAGACGCTGTTATTAATGGTTATGAAGTTATTGTTCCTAAATTTAAGTTTTATAACTTTTCTGATAAGACTAGGTTTGCACCTTTATATTATGCTGGAGAAGAAGAATTAACTAGTTATAAAGAATTTGCAAAAGAGGTTGAAGAAAATAGCGAAGAATATGTAGCTTTGAAACTTTTAGGATTCATTAAAGAAAAAGTATGATAACATCTTTTGAATCACTAGCTGAAAGGCGATTAATAACTCTAAATTATCACAAAAAAGATAGTCAGCAGTATATCAACAGTTTAAATTACTTTGAATATGCTCGAATGTACTTCGAGAAAAATGGCTTTCCAGAAGATAACAGGCGAGTTTATCAAAGCGGTAAGCGAAAAGGTCAAAAAGTTGGCTGGTCTGATAAAGAGGAAAAACAGCAGAAAGAAGATATTAGAAAATTCATATATGAAAAGCAACTACAAAAGTTTAAAAGCAAGAGAAAAAGCAAGTAAACATTATGCTAGAGGCGTCAGGAAGTTGTCTAAAGAGCTCGAAGAGATGAACGAAACAAAGTATAGGGCTGGGCCCAACGAGCGCTTATATGGCTTAATAAATGACTTGTGGGACTACTGGGAAGACGGATATATTTTACCAATGCTTAAATATAATATAGAAATTACAAGACAAGGGAACGTATTTATCGTGGAAAGAGGAGAAAATGAGCGTATTTGAAAACTTAAGCGTCATTAACGTTAATGATAAAAAGAGTAAAAAGAACAACCTTGACTATCTAAGCTGGGCGTTTGCTTGGGCAGAAGTTAAAAAAGTTTATCCTGAAGCAAATAGTAAAGTTTATGAAAATGAGCAAGGTCTAAATTATCACACAGACGGTAGGACAGCTTGGGTTAAAGTTGGAATGACTATTGAGGGCTTAGAGCACATTGAATATCTACCTGTTATGGACTTCCGCAATCAATCTATCCCGCTTGAAAAAATTACTTCAATGGACGTAAATAAAGCCATTCAACGCGGACTAGTTAAGGCAATCGCTCGTCATGGTTTAGGATTATATATCTACGCAAACGAAGACCTCCCTGACTTGACAGAAGAGCAGAAAGAACTTGAAGCAGAAAAACAACGACTTAGAGAGATCCAACCACTTATTAAACGAGCTGAACAACTAGGATATAAAAATATCGATAGCTTGAAAGATAAGACTAAAAAAGAAATTACCGACATCATGAAGATTTGGTTAGCACAGCAAGAAACAGAAAAAGGGGAATAATAAATGGCAATCATCACAGTAACAGCACAAGTAAACGAAAAGAATACACGAACAGTAAACACAGCAAAAGGCGACAAGAAAATTATTTCAGTACCATTGTTTGAAAAAGAAAAAGGTTCGAATGTAAAAGTCGCGTACGGTTCAGCTTTCTTGCCTGACTTCATTGAATTAGGCGACACCATAACGGTCAGCGGTCGTGTACAAGCTAAGGAATCAGGCGAATACGTAAATTACAACTTTGTTTTCCCTACGGTTGAAAAAGTATTTATCCATAATGATAATGTCAGTCAAGCACAAGCTAAACAGGACTTATTTGGAAAATCTGAACCGATTGAAGTTGATGAATCAGAACTTCCTTTCTAGAAAGTTGGTTACATGTACACAGCAGAAGAAAAAGAGCAAATTATCGACATCGTGGATAAAATGAGCTTACTTAAACAAGACTTTGACGGAGCTTTCGCTTGGATCAAGGAAAACGTAGCAATGCCGTTTGACTTTGATGGAGAACAGCAATTTATATCAGACTTGAAACAACTAGTTAAAATTAATGCTTTGAAGTTTGGTAAAATATATGAAGGAGTATTAAATTGACAACATTACGAGAACTGCACAAAAAACTTAAAATCAAGCAGACACTTGATAACTATGTACGCAATACAAATAAAAAATACAAGCATAATCTTGTCCCTGATGAAATTCTTGGCGAGGGAATGGCTAAATTAATCGAACTTAACACACAAGGTAAACTTGGACGACATGCACAGCAAATTGCTTACATCAACCATAACTTGAGCTTACAGCGCCAAAAGGAACAACTTGAACAAGCTAACGAACGACTTGCTAAACGTGCTGAGAAGGCCCAAAAATTGCTTGACACGGAACTTTTGAAAGATAGTTACATCGAAACCCTTGAAATGTTTAGTAAATACCATTCAGCAAAATATAATATGTGGGACGAACCAGAAACTCCAACTAAAGTGATTGAGTTCATGGAAAAGAACGGAGTAAAACAAGGTAAATGGCTACGTCCTGAAGGAGTTGACGCTTGGTTCAAAGAACGAATCATCTGGTTCAAGAATAAATTGAAAGAAAAATAACATCATATAAGACTTTAGGCTTTACAGCTTAGAGTTTTTTTGATATAATTATACATATAGTTAAGGAAAGAGGTAAAAACAATGGAATTAGTAGAATGCCAAACCTGTGGGGCTCACTCAATGACTAATGGTAAATGTGATTATTGCGGAAATCGATATGAAGTAAACGAAGACAAATTAATTTACGATAATTCAATAGAAGATGATTCGTCATTAGATGAGGATATAACTTTTGAAAATACTAAAATAGGTAAATTAATACTTAAAATCATGATCTATACTTTAGTTTCTATCGTTTGGTTTGCGGTAACTGTATTTATACCTCCGCTATTTATAATAACAATTGTTTTATTAGTAGTTTATGGCGCTTATTGCTTGACAATTAAAAGAAAATAGCTTATAATAGCATATATGAGTAAAGGAGAAACAAATGGATATTGTAAACAAAAAAGTTGAAAAACTCCAAGAAGAACTAGAGAGTTGTATTAAAACATTGATTGAAGCGAGCGCAGCAGCAAATATCACTCAAGATATTGTTGTTGGAAACCTTGTAGACAGAAAGCTTGCGGACCTAGCTAAAACAAATAAACTTGCAGTTGATTATATCGAAAAAGTGACTGGAAAGGATATTGATGTTGTAATGGCCGAGAATGTAGCACTTGAAGAAGAGGAATAATGAAAAGAAAATATTTTAATGACAAAAGATATTGCCACTGCTTCGATGTACCAACGAGTGACGGCTTAGGAGTTTGCAAAGATTGCAGGGGGTATACAAACATCTGTTATAGTTGCGATCGCTGTTTACATTGCTGGTGTACATCGCAGATTGAACTGTTTACCGAATATAATGAACCTGAATTACTGGAACTTATAGAAAAATGGAATAAATTATATCAAACTAGAAAAACAAGTAATAGTTAATTCTTGACAAAGTAAAAGCAATTTGATAGAATGTAATTATGAAAGAGGTGCAAAGATGACAACCGAAGAAATAGTGCAAAACTATCAAGTGAAATTGTTAAAGATTATATTTAAAGAGATTGATAGTCTGATGAAGAAAAAAGAAAAGGCAGATATCAATGCACATAAACTTGCTGAAACTAGCAATACAGTGAACACATCAGCTTATTGGAAATCAGTAGGAAATGCAGAGTTTTACATTAAAGAGATGTATGAAAAGTTGAGTGCTTTAGCAGAAATTGATAGGCTTTTCCATTGGTCAAGTCGTTTACATCAAGAACAATTGCAATTTGTTAGCAAATACCCTAAAGTAATGGAAAAATACAGACAATCAAACTAAGGAGAACAAAATGAAAGATACAGTAAAAACTTTAATGATAGTTGCAGGTGTTGGCTTCGCAGTTATAGCTATTGCATGGCTGGCTATGATTGCAATATTGAGTATTGCATGGCTTGGAGGAATCATCTAATGAATTTTAAAAAGAATCGGCACTATGCCAATGAGCATGGTGTAGAACTTAACGAATACTTGAAACACAATTTTAACTACGAAGAGCTTGCAGGTTGGTATACAATGCAGGTATTAAAGTATCTAGTAAGAGCTGGCAAGAAAGAGGGCGAAAGCTACGACAAAGACCGTAACAAGGCTCTAGACTATGCCAAAGAACTGGCTAAGTTAAGTAACGAGAATGAGCTTACAGAGTACACTACTGAAGATATTATGGGTTTTACACAAGATATGGCCGATGATTTCAAAAACTGGAAAGGCGAATAAAATGACAGAAAAAATTATTATCTCTAAAGAGTTGAACGAATGGTTAGAAGAACATCAAACGTTAGATACTGATAATACACTATATGATATACGCTTCGGCAAAGAAATTTTTGATGAATTATTTGAAGAAGTTTGGCTTGAAATTGACAATACAGAGAGCTATAAAAATACTTTGGCAGCATTTGGTTTAAGTGGTAATACTAAACAGGCCCATCTATGGTTATTGTTGAACCGTGATAAATGGGAAGTAGAAGAAGATGAGTTATTTTATATCTGTATTCCAGAGCCTCATGATAGAAACGGCTATTTGGCAAAAGATATTGGACTGGAGTTTTTCCTTAAAGCGCCTAACCAAAAACGTTATTTTTGGACACAAGAAGAAATTGATAAACATGAAGTAGCTAAGCATTTACAACATTTTAAAAGGAAAGTAGAATAATGAAAGTAAAAAGAGTTAATGTTTGACAGCATTAGCTTTTTTTGATACAATGGCATTATAGAAATTAAGGAGAAGCAAATGGAAAAATACAATGTTAAGCTGATGAACAACAAAAAAGGATATTTGAATTCTTTTAAAAATGAGCTAGGGGAAAAGTTTCTTTTTCTAGGGTTCAAAGAAGAAAGAAATAACTTCAAGTCAGAGTTCACAAAAGAAGAGATAAAAGCGATTGATGAAAGATATTTGCATTTTATTGAAGAGGTTTAAAGTTTATTCTTGACAGACATAAGATAATTTGATACTATTGTCTTATAGAAAGGTGGTTAAATAATGGCAATGCGAAAGGATAGGGAAATAGTAGCTTATAACCCTATTACAGAAGAAGAACTACACTTTAGTTGTAAGGCTCAATGTGCTAAGTATTTCGGACTTAAAGCTAATACAGTCATCAAGTGGTTCGATATTGGTAGACCTATAATTGAACTGCTAAGAGAGCAAGATAACAAGCAGGTGGCAATTGAAAAGCAAGACAAGCTAAAAGGCTTTGAGTTATTTACAATAAAGGAGTGGTTAGATTATGTGTAAGAAACGCAAATACACAAAAATGGGCGCTTTATATTCAATAGCAAATGCCCAGCATACTAAAAAGAGTAAGAAAAATAAAGATGATAAAATACCAGTTAGAGCTTATTACTGTAAACAGTGCTCATGTTATCACTTATCAAGTCAGCAAAGGCTAAACATCAAGACAGGAGTAATTGGATAATGGAAAATGAATGGACATATTATATAGTTACATGGTACGAATTGATAGACACTGGTAATATACAGTTTTGGAAAGAAAATGAAACTAAAGTTTATAGTTTAAGCGAAGCGCGTGAAATTAAAGAAGCAAAAGAAATCATAACAGAGCATAAAGCAGAAATTAGAAAAATAACTGAAATTACTAAAATTATCGCTTGATAATTTAAAAGAAGTTTAATATAATAGTATATATATAAAATTAAGGAGAATTAAAATGATTAAATTATTTAACAAGAAGCCTAAAGATAAATATAAGAGAGCTATAGCTTTTACTTTGAAAGGTTTAGGTAAACAAATTAGTGCTTTAGAAAATAAAGGTTTTGAACGTATGGGAGATATTCAAACAATTGTAATGGACGGAACAAGTTCAATGTATGAGCAACTAATGGTTAAGAAAGTAGATAAATAAAATGACAAATGAAGAATTGTATGAAAGAATTAATAGCATGCTAAAAGAGCAAGGTGTCGGAATAAGTCAGTTTGAATCAAAAGTTAAAGCTGAAACAGGTAAATATCCTAACTTAAAAATAACTAAATCACGTTTGAGCTTACCGAATACCGTAGCATTCCCTTATCTTACTATGTTTTTCAATGATGATGAAATGCACGAACTTACCCTTAAAAAGATTGATAGCGTAGGAGATAACGGAGAAGCGTTTGACTTACTAGATGAGATATTGTCTAGTTTAGAACCAAGTAAAGAGTATCTATATAAGCAACGGTTGAAACGTAAAATGCAAAGGGAGGTAGTAAGATAATATTACATAAGTATACAAGTAAGATTAATAGTTCAAAATATCCACGGTCAACAGCTAGAAAGATTGCTAACGACTTGAACAAAAAAGACCCTTTTAATAATTATCTAGTCAGCTTTGAGTTAGAGTCTAAACGGTATATTATTGAAAAATTTGAAATTAGAGGAATGAATAGATGAAGCGTTACTACGTAGAAGAAGATGACAATGGCAAAGAAATTAAGCGAAAACTTACAACTTTTGCTAATGACGACTTAACACAGCTTTCAGATGATGAACTAGAAACATTATATTATGAGTCATCAGCTCAATTTTTAGCTAAAGCAATGCACTTTATAAAGATCGAGAACGAACTATTTTCAAGAAAGAATGTAACTGTAAGTGATGAAATTCTAATAAATGCTGGCAATAATATTATTGAAGCAATTAATCAGGTAAGCAATTAAACCATAGAAAAGAGCACGGCATGAAAAAAGAAGCACAAGACGCACAGTGGTTTATTTTAAAATTAATCGGTAGTCACTTAGAACAAATGGCTGTACATGAATTGAAAATTAATGATGTTAATTCTAAAACTTCAATAGACTTATGGAACTATTATAAGTTATGGAATGAAGAACTAGAACAATTATACAAAAAAAATAGTTTTTATATTAAAAATGGCGAATATGATAAAGTTGAAACGCCAGAACGACAAGAACCGCCAAAATTTTAAGAAAAGATTTAATAGAAAAGAGCATGGCATGAAATATGAGATTTGGTATAGCGCAATAGACGGAGATTATTATAAAACAAGCGACACGCTAGAAGAAGCAAATAATGATTTTGCGTTTGTATTAACAATGTATAGGCTTGTTCCTTTATT
>RZZU01000087.1 GCA_009929735.1 Clostridia bacterium
CTAGAATTAAAACATCACTTGGAAATTTGAGTCCCTTAGAGTACCGACGAAGCCTTGGATTAGCTGCTTAAACTGTCCAAGAAATCGTCCGCACCCCCTATCCATAAAAAAAATAGAATATTTTGTTTTTTTTCATTATAAAAAAAGGATTTTTTTTTCTGATGACGAATTATTATACTTATAAAAGGACAGCCTTTTATAAGTACCTCTCTTAATTGAAAAGAGAAATGAAACAAGATCCTGTTTTTGGATCACGAAGGGAGTTGTTGTTTATGTTATATAACATCATCGGAAAGAATATTGACGTGTGGGACAAGACAAAGGAAGCTGTCGAAAGCAAGATGAATCGTATTGAGAAGCTGTTTCCCGCGGATGCTGCGGCTACCGTTACCTTAAGTCTGGAGAAGCTTGTTTCAACCGTAGAAGTGACGATTCCTATGAATAAAAGACTGATTCGTGCAGAGGTATGTGATTCGGATATGATGGCTGCTATGGATAAGGCAGTGGACATTCTGGATGCACAAATCGTACGGTATAAAAAACGTATGAGAACGAAGGTGCGTCAGCAAGGCGACGGTTATATGGATGAATACCGTGCAATTATGGTTCCGGAGACGAATTTGGATGAAGAACCTTTGTATAAGATTGAAAGAATTAAGCATTTTGAAGTAAAGCCCATGGATGCCGAAGAGGCTGTTATGGAAATGGAGCTGATTGGACATAGTTTCTTTGTTTTCCGCAATGGCGAAACGGATGAGGTAAATGTTGTTTATAAAAGAAAGAACGGTTCTTACGGATTGATTGAGCCGGAATTCTAAGGATAACCCAAAAAACAGGGATGATATTGATCCCTGTTTTTTTATGGACTTTCGCAAGTTTCTCCTTTTTTTAGGAGGGATTTAGCAGACGGTGTTTTATGTATAAAATCATAAAATAATGTCGAAAACAGGGGGCATTGCAGAAAATGCAAATAAAGAAAAAACTCGAATTTATGTATGGTTTATGATATGATGAAAAATAGAAAAAATGGGAATATTAGTGGAGGAGAAGCATGGCAAAGTTATATTTTAAATACGGTGTGATGGGGAGTTCAAAATCCGCTCAGGCATTGATTACAAAATTCAACTATGAAGAGCAAGGAATGCGTGTTTGGCTGATTAAGCCTGCAAGGGATACCAGGGATGGCTTAAACCTCATTCGCAGCCGGATTGGTTTGGAGCAAGAGGCGGATGCCATTGGCGAAGGAATCGACTTGTTTGCTGTTTTTAAAGAGCGGGAAAAGGAATTTTACGAAGTCATTATTGTTGATGAGGCACAATTTTTAGCACCTGAGCAGGTGGAACAATTGCGTGACATTGTAGATACATACCATATTCCTGTGCTTTGTTTTGGGCTGAGAACGGATTTTTGCACAAAGCTTTTCCCTGCAAGCGCAAGGCTGTTTGAATTGGCAGATTCTATTTCTGAATTAAAAACGGTTTGTGCCTGTGGCAAAAAGGCTATGGTAAACGCAAGATTAGACCAAGAAGGTCATGTTGTTACCGAAGGGGAACAGGTCTTTTTGGGCGGGAACGAGAGCTATCGGCCAATGTGCTATCGTTGCTGGAAAAAAGCAATCAAAAAGGAGAAGGACGAATGACAGAAAAGGAATTTTTTGATTTTATTCATACCGCAGAGAATTTGAAAAACAATACACGCCATTCTGTCACAAGCACGGGAAGGCCCGAAAGCGTGGCGGAGCATAGCTGGCGTGTATCGTTGATGGCACTTTTGCTGGAGGATGAAATTGCGGATGCCGATTTTAACAAAATTATTCGAATGTGCATCCTTCATGATTTAGGCGAAGCGATCACGGGAGATATTCCCTCGTTTTTAAAAACCGAGGCGGATTCAGCTTATGAAGACAAGGTGGTTTTTCGTTTCATGGATACCCTGCCTCAGCCACAAAGGGATAAATGCAAAGCATTATTTGAAGAAATGCTGGCGTTGGAAACGAAAGAGGCAAAAATTTATAAGGCACTGGACAAGCTGGAGGCGGTCATTCAGCATAACGAAGCACCCCTTTCCAGCTGGCTGCCCTTGGAATATGAGCTGAATCAAACCTATGGCAGAGAAGAAGCCCAAAAGGCGGATGCTGTATTGCTGCGCCTGCGCATGGCAGAGGTAGCACGTACAAAAATAAAAATTGAAACCAAACGTCCGTAAGCCCATGATGATAGTGTTAACTAGTCTATGAAAAACTACAATAAAAGAAAGAGAACCTTGAAAAGTAAAAATTGATTGAAGAACAATAAAAAATATCCCTGAAAACCT
>RZZU01000046.1 GCA_009929735.1 Clostridia bacterium
ACCGGATAACTACCGGTCTATTTGTGGTACACAAAAACAAAACATAAATAAATTTCAAAAACCTGCTAATAAAGTATTGACTTTTGTTAGCAGGTTTTTATGAAATCAGTGGATCTCTATTTGAACAAAAAAAAATATTTTTATTTTCATTATTTTAAAATAATGTTACTTTATTAACAATTTCTACATTATTATGCATAAACTTTTACGAAGTACCATTTTTAGCTATATTATACTCATACTAGCATAATAACTCCTAATTTTCAATAGAAAGCCCTTTCATTTAACAAATTAGATTTTAAATAAATATTATCTTACTTTTGAAAATCTCCTCGATTTTTATATGTTTCAAATTCCATTTGCATCTATGCAAAAACATTGTGCATCAAACAGAATTTCTTTTGATCTGATGTATCTTCTTTTTTTTAATAAATCTTTTTATGTCTATATCGCAGTGCAAAATTTTATTTTTATGCAATGAACACGCCTGCAAAGCAATAAAATAATATTTATTTCTATACGCTTTTTCATGTTTTAGGCAAAAGAAACTCAGAAAAATTTGACATCCCTTATGAATCCATGTAAAATATATAGTGCAGTTCATGCACTCTTAGCTCAGGGGATAGAGCGTTCGGCTCCGGACCGAAAGGCCGCAGGTTCAAATCCTGTAGAGTGCAGAAAAAGAAAAAGCAGTAGAATCCTTGATTTCTACTGCTTTTTCTTTTTCAAAAATAGCTAAAAGTCTAATTTCACTTCTTTATAATGATGGGTGCCTTATAAAATTGTTTTCAGCACTTTTCCTCTGTTAAGCAAAAAACTCACACTCTATGGCTTTCCTAATTCATCTTGCTTTTTAAATTCTGCCAGGAACTCCTCATATTCATGATATTTATGCGGTCTAATCGGTCTGAAAATCGGCTCCGTTTTAAAAACCAATACCAAGCATTCTCCTATTTTGGGGTAACTATCGCAAAAATAAAATGTTTCCAGTTCACCGTTTTTCATTCTTTGTTTGATTTTGTTGTGGTATGGATACATTTTGTTTTCTCCCTCCGTCAGCAGTTGATTGAAGCCGTCCCATTACGTCGTACATACTTTATTTTGCAACCTAACCCAATATAATATTACAAATAATAAAATTAAGCCAGACAGCCTTGGCTGTCTGCCTTATAAAAGCAGCTTTCATACTTTCACAACCCGCTTGAGAAATTCAAAACTAGCTTCCCTCGCAAATTATTTAAGAAATAAATTTTTGATCCCAATAAGAATTGGCTCTGCTTTGTCCCTTTAATTCCATATCCACAAACTTCATGTAAAGATAGCCTGCAACATTGGTATTTTTATCGGATAAAGCATAAGGGAAGTTAATTACCGAGTTATTGTACACATTCTTAAACTTAAGCGTAACCGATGTCAACACTCTTACTCCCGAATCAGTTTTTGCAGTTTTAAAGGAAATAACCTCTAGCTTTATTTCCTCTGAGTCATCATCCTCTTCAACTCCAGATTCCAGGAATTCTAAGAACTTATCATAAGTAAGAGGTGCCAAAGACTGACCTTCTGCGGGAATATAATACATAGCCTCAGAAAAAGTAAGGGTTAATGTACCATTATAGGGTTTTTCCGCATAAGTGCTACTATAGTTTGTTATTGATGTATCTGCAATCACAGTGGGGCTGCTTCTATCCGCAGGCGTAATATTGATTACCTTGATAATCTCAGAATCGCCACCTCCGGAAGTGCTTTTTGCAACTGCATAGAAATTATAGTATACATCTCTTTCCAAATCGCTAATGGTGATGCTCGTTCTTGCCAAGGTATCCCCCGTTCTGATTTCAGCGGCGGAAGAACCATAATCAATTGGTCTGTAATCTGCGTTTTCCAATCTATTACGAATAAAATCGCCATCGATTACACCGTCTGCCGGCATAGATTTATTATTAAAAACAATCCAATCTATATCTGCCTCTTTATCAAGCGCAATATCTATGATTGCAGAATTCTCCAGCCTGTCCCGCACAAAAGCAGTGACTTTCTTTGGTGCCGCAACAGGCACCGTAGTAAATTCAATCGCCTTCATGGTTGAAGTAGCAGCAGGCGTCCCCTTTAGGAAGCAATACATAACATAAGTCACATTCGGGTTTAAGCCTTCCATTCTCAACTCATATTCTGTTTCACCGCTTGTAATCGCACGACTGCCGTAAACCCCATCTTGAGGCTTGTACTTTCCATCCATAATGCCATCGGCAGTGGGATTTGTAACCGTACCTTTTTTTGCAATGAGATAGTAAAAGGTTGCCGGCTTCGTAGACATTACAAGGGGTCTTACAAGGGTGTCGCCAACCTGACTGTTCCCATCAGCATCTACAAGCTTAGGATAGCCTGTTTCAAATTGAGGAACGATGGTATCCGTAAAATAAACCTTTACATTAAATTCCTTTGGATAGTTGACCACCGTTACCTTCCCTTCAGTGATTGCTGCGGGAAGTCTGTCCGTAGGGTTGTCGGAAACAGGGCTTAGACCGGATCTGCTGCCTATGATACACTGAATGCCGAAATTAACAGTACTCTCCCAGCCCCTTCTGTCTGTATCGCCGTTGATGGAAATAATCTTTATTCCATACTCCGTCTGTTTCAAGTCTTTAAACTTATCGTAATTATAGACATCAGTATTCTCCAAAATTTTATCTTTTATATTGCGCAGAGAAATAGATTTATCCTTTTCTACAATAACTACACTCTTACCATCCGTTGACGTTACCTTTGTAAAAACCGTACTGCCTTTCGGTTTTTCATATACTTCAAACCCAACTTTTGTGTTGCTATGGAACACAACATCGTAGAAAATATTATCATTTGTTTCAGAAACCTGTGGTGTTAGCTCAAAGGTCATATCCACGGTCGAGGTGGAAACAGTTTCCGCAATTTCAACCATTGGTGCCACGGTATTAAAGGAGGGCAGCAAGGTTTTTTCATCCATTCTGTTCCCCGAAGTATCCGCAATTTTATTGAGTTCAAACTCATATGTGTTTGCGCTGTTTAAATTCAAAACCCCAGCTGGGAACGTAACGACAGTCGCTCCATCAACATCCTCAACCAAAACCTTTGTAAAATCAATATCAATCGCAGGTCTTTTTAAGGAAGACAAATCGTAAAGGGTTATGTTGTTTCCAAGGTCATCCTTATCAATGGCAGACAACTTTTTCTTCGTATTGTTATCTATAACCTCTTCACTGAATTGAATGCGGATTTCACTGCCTGCAACCACATCACCGCTGATGGTTTCTTCAAACTCTAATGCGGCAGTCGGTGCTGTAAAGTCAGCGGTTTTTACATCCAAATAAACGACCGTGGAGGTATTGCCAAAGCTGTCTTGTGCCGCAAGGTAAAGGTCATATGGCGTTTCCGCAGTTAACCCAGATATACTGAGCGTCCCTACCACGTTTTGCTTAACGGAAACCTTGCCGCTTTTCTCGCCGCTACTGCCCAACACAACCTGCTTTTTTGCCTCATCAGAATCCAGCGTTGGCTTTTCTGTGCTGGGAGAAACAGGTAGAGGGAAGGTATCCCCTTTTTTGCATAACACATAGTAAATTGTTGCCGCTTCATTCACCTTTGCTTTAATATCAATCGACTTATCTGCAACTTTATCTACCGCTGGATACCCATTGGCAAACGCAGGTGCCGATAAATCAGCGGTTTGGAACGAAAGCTTCACAATTTGCGAACTCGTTAAATTATCCGTCACAAAAATATAGAAATCATACTTTGTATACTCTTTTAAACCATCTACATTTAAAACTTTTTCCTCATTCTTCTTGCATTCCTCAAAAATGCCTTTATTGGTTGCTCCCGATACGGTCTGCGCCTTTAAATTAATCTGATTCGGCGCAACGCTTCCGCTTGGCAGTATCGCCCAGTACGCCTTGCAATCCTTTGTTACATTGATTGCAACGTCCGCAGAATAATTAAAGAGTGTCTGCACAAATGGGTAGTTCTCTATAAAATGAGGCTTTGCCTCAATGGTAATGGATTTTATTTCCGAAAGATTCCCACTTTTGTCCTGCGCAACGAAATAAACATCATACTCTTCTTCCGCTTTCAAAGCGGAAAGCTTTATAACGCCCGTAGTATCCGCCTTAAGGCTTGAGGATTTGCCGCCTTTTTCGGCACCCTTGGCTTTTATTATCTGCTGCTTTGCTTCCTCTGAGGTTATGGCCGGCGCATCTGCATCCACCTGCTCTTTCACAGGGAAGGCGGCTCCGCCTTGGTAAATTGCATAGTAAACCAAGCCCTCTTCATTTAAGCTTACGCTTACCTCTGCGCTTGTTTCTTCAGAAGCTGTAATTTTCGGATACCCCAAATTAAATTGGGGCGCTGTTGCATCCGTTGTAGAAAACTGCAACTTTGTCACACTGGAATCATTCGTTCCGTCGGACAACAGAATATAGCATTCATAGCTGGTTAACCCCGTTAACCCTGTCACGCTTAGGGTATCCCCCTCATATTTCTCGCAGTCCTCTTCAATCCCATGTTTCACGACGCCATATAGCTTTTGGTTTTTCAAAGCCTTACTGTCGGGTGCAGGGGACCCCTTCGCAAAGACCGCCCAATACAAATCACTGTCTTTATTGGCAACATATTCAATCGAAGCAGATACATCCGCTACAGTCTTCATTCTTGGATAGCCCGACAGGAACGTAGGCTTGCTATTGTCCAACGTTGTGAAATAACAGGTTTTTCTACTGCTTCTGTCCTCTCTGTCATCCACCAATACAGCTGACAAGATATACTCGCCGTTTATATCCAACCCTGAAATTTTGGCAGTATATTCTTTCTCGGCCTCAACTTTTATGCTACCGCTTTTCTTCACTGTGGTTTCGTACTTACCCGGCTTTATGATTTCGTTAGTGCTTGGTCTGCCGTCTTCATAATAAGTCACTGCCCAATAAAGGGTTCCCGCCTTATTTGTTTTAAACTTCGCTACCCCATCGGTGGGGCCAATATCATCCACATCAGGATAATCCTCTACTATTTTGGGGACATCACTTTCCTGCTCGGCAGTTTTGCTTGTCATGTTCTTTCCGTTGATTTTTGCCGTTAAGCCCGGTCTGATTTCTATTTCCTCAGGAAGCATGGCCACCTGCGTGCCCGAAGCGTTAGCTTTCAAATAGGCGATTTCGCCCGCTCCCGAAAAAACAGTCCCAATATCCAGATACAAACCCTCTACAACGGTGTCATCATCCAAGAAAACCTCGCTGCCTTTCGCTGCTTCGTCAATAACCAGCTTATCCACGGTTTCTTTATCCAAATACAAATAATTTTGAGCACCTTTTACCGTTACCTGATCAAACAAGCCAGCTAAATGAAGCTCTGATTTTGCCGGTGCATTCATCACAACATTTTGAAATCCGCCGCCTTTGCTTGCAGTTTCCTCCAAATAAGTATTCGTTTTAATTGTCGTTTCATCAACAACGGTATTTCCGCTTAATTTAATCGATTTGATGCTGCCGTCTGCGTCTGGTACAATCAGATTGGAAATGGTACAGTCCTGAAAGGTTACACTGCTTCTGCCCGCCTGGCTTTCCCCTGTTCCGCTGAGAATAACATCACCCAAAACATGAACATTTTTAAAGCTTGTATTTCCAAGACCCACGCCTCCGGCAATATAAAGGTCCCCGTTAATAACAGTATCTTTCAATGTAACCCCCGAAGCGGAAATCGTAACATTTCCAACCTGAACGCCCAAGCTTGTTGTGCCGGATTGATTGACCAATTCACCAACAGCATCCGAAAGCACCTTCGCCACCTCTGCTCTGGTTATGTATTTTTGAGGCCGAAAGGTATTATCCTTATAGCCTGAAATAAACCCTTTATCCGCAGCAGTATTCACATATCCTTTGCTCCAGTTTGCAATGCTCTTGCTGTCTGCAAAAGAAGAAGTGTCAGCGGTAGTTTCCTCAATTTCCAAATTTCTGCCCAAGAGTGCAATCGCCTGCTCTCTGGTCAACTGCGCTGTTGCATTTGCCGTGCCTTTTCCATCTCCCGAAAAATACCCCTGCTTATAAGCAATGGCAATATCATCAGCATACCATTCTGTTCCTTTAATATCTTTAAAGGTGTTTTTCGCTGTTTCACTATAGCCAAACGTTCTATTCACGATTGACACAAATTCCGCTCTTGTAATTGCCTGATCCGGGTTCATGTTGCCATTTTTATCGCCGCTCATAAGCCCTTTATTGTAAAGATTTCGCATATATGGCTCCGCCCAGTGGTTTTCAACCCCCATATGAAAGGAAGCCGCATAAGCGCTTTCGGTCTGTACAAAACATAAATCCGTCCCAAGCATCACGCTCATCAAGGCAAGTGCAACCGCCTTCTTCAGCTTGCTTGACAAAGACTTCTTAAACTGCATCATCCTCATCCATCCTTTTTCGTTTATAATTCATCGCCTGTATCTTAAAGACGCTTGATCTTAACAAGCATTCCTCCACTCGAATTAAATTCAAAAATTCGCACCCATAAGAAATCAGATTATAGTTCGCACTCTCTTTACGCAAAATTTTAAATTTTATCATAATTGGGGTTTCTGTCCAGTTTGTCATAAATTCATATTCATAATCGAAGCTCAGCTCTTCTCGACAAACAAAGCGCATACCGCCGCAGCTTAAATCTCTCAAGCTGACATCAACGGAAACATTGTTTCCATCCTTACTATAAAAAATCGTTGCTTCCATCTCTACTTCAACCCTAACATCCCTATGTAACAGCGGCGCCAAATTTCTTATTTCCTCTAAAAGAATTTTTCCATAGGAAATCTCACTGACATTGGCATCATAAATTTGACTGAACTTATCTTCCACCTGGAAAATAATTTTATCTCCTTTTTGATATTGACGAAAAGTATCTTCTTCAAATGGGATGAGAAAGGAGGCTTCGCTCCCCAAAAAACTTAAATCCGCATAATCAACCAATTTACTTTGTTCGTCCAGTAAAATACACTTAATCGACATTGTCTATCCCTCCAAACGATTCCTCTCTTTTTCACTTTCTGCCCTCTTTTACTCGCCTTTCGGCGTATTCACCTCGGAGGTGCTCCGTGAATTTAACGGTGAAAACTTAAGAAAATATACATATATATCAACGATTGCTTTATACAGCTCTTCCGGCACCTCTGTACCAAGCTCAAGTCTGGATAAAACCGTTGCCAACGAAGTGTCTTCATAGACAGGAACATTGTTGGCAGAAGCAACCTCGACAATTTTTTCAGCCAAATGCCCCATCCCTGAGGCAACAATAATGGGCGCAATCTGATCGTTGTCATACTTTAAAGCTACAGCCTTTTGGCTGATTTTATTCTTATATCTTGACATTGACTGTGTTTTTCCTTTCATAAATTTTAGGAAACACCTCAGATATGCTGATGGGTGCTTTGCTTTTATCCACTGAGATAGAACTGATCGCAAAACCATTATGCTCCATAATTTCCGTCAACCCTGCACGTATGCTTTTGTCAGCAAGCACCTTTTCTGGACAAAACAACTGCATATCAATTTTTCCTTTATTATGCAATATAATTAAATCAAAAAACCCTACGTCTTTTATATCAAACTTAATGAGAAGCTTCGCTTTTCTTTCTGCTTCCTCTTTTTTCCCCTCCTCATCATCTGGATCAATCCAAAGCTCAGAAAACATCATATTACCATCTACATTCAAGGGAAGCGATAGATGCAATAAAGGTACGTACACGCTTTCGTTTAAAAGCATAGACGTTAAAATGCTCTTAAACATTTCAATGTTTTCGTATCCTGCCTCTCCCCTGATTCCTCTTTCTAAAATACTGATAAACCTTTGGTTGAACTCATTATTTTCAGCTTTTTGTGCATGAAGCTGTGTTAATACATCGGCAAATGTGTTGGAATCTATATTGCCAAGCTTATCCTTTATAACATTATAATGCAATATCTCTTCAAATGCATCAATAAATCCATTTTTATTTGCATTTTCATAACGTGCAATATTTTGTGTAAGGGAGGAGATAACATCCCTTGCCTTCCCAAGATCATTTGTATAACTAATATATTTTGATAAAAAGGGAATCATTTCTTTTTTTAGAATTTCTAAATTTTTTGCAACATCTCCTGGGTTTGCATTTTGATCCAAAAGCTTTGTAATTTCAAGAAGCTGTTGCGAGTAGCTTTTGGGCAGGCTCTTTGATAAATTGGAAAGGTCATTCAAAATACTTTTTAAAATATGATTGCTGGCAGTAAAATCATTGTATTTTTTGAGCAGATCCAATATTTTGAAATTTAATTCCGAAGAATTTGACTCGGAAAGCGCACGTCTTAAAAAATCAAAAAACGCCCCTCCGAATTTTGTTGCATCTCCCGCTTGATTTTTTAATAATCCCTGCAATTCTTCTTTTGAAAGCTTTATCATCTCTAAAAATTTGGAAATTTCTTCAGCAAAATTTTCATTAATTCCTGAATTTACCATGTTTCCCATTTTCATAAACATTAGGTCCCCCATAAGCTCTGTTGCAGAAGGGGTCTCTTTTAGAATTTTCAGGAAGCCTTCATAATTTGAATTCTGATACTGCACAAAATTATCCTGCTGATAATCAGCATTGGAAGATTTGCTGTCAGGTCTTGTAACTTTATCTAAATTTGTTATATTATTAAGATTAGGGTCGGTTGTGTTGATCGGATTTGTCTTGGAAGAATTATCATATCCAGCAACAGGAGTGGTGACTTTTATGATGTTTGACATTATTTCACTTCCTTTCTACCCAACTATTATAAATTCCCTCTTTTTGTCGAAGAAAATATATAGTATAATTAACCAAATGGCATAAAAACTGATTTAACATATTCTTTACTAAGGTGGTGCTCATAAATGAACAACGGCATGGATAGTATGATTGATATGTATCTTTTCGAAACAAACTCTTTGTTGGAGCAGCTGGAAAAAATCATGCTCGAAGCAGAAAAGGCAAAATCCTTTACCTCTGCAGATATTGACGAGATTTTCCGAATCATGCATACAATCAAGGGTTCTTCTGCGATGATGGAATTCGATTCCATTGCTAAAGTTGCACACAGGTTTGAAGACCTTTTTTTCATCTTCAGACAAAATAACACAACGAATACCTTTTCAGAAGCAATGCGTACGGAGCTTTTTAATTTAATTTTAAAAACAAACGACTTTATGCGCACAGAAGTTGCAAAAATCGAGCAAAGTGAACCAATCACAGATAACATCGGCAATTTTATTAACGATATTAATACTTTTATCGAAAAAATGAATTCAGAAGAAACCAGCATCTTGGAAGCCGCTGAAAGCAAAAAACCCAATGATAGTAATACCGTACCACAAAACCGTACTCCTTTGCAATCCATTCCCAATACAAGCGCACCATATATTATCAGAATTATTTTTGATGATGGCTGCGGTATGGAGCACTTACGTGCATTTATTGTAAAAAATGCGGTGACAGATGCCATCGGAAACAGCTTCACGTTTTATCCTGAGGATGTGGAAAACAATCCCGAGTCCTGCAATTATCTGATTGACAACGGTTTTTTCATTTTTCTTGATACTGAAACCCTTGTTGATCCTGCATTAACTGCAATAAAAGGCTCACCAAATATTGCCTCCTTTGAGGTTATCCCCAATCCCAATGTGGAAATTGTGCAAGAGAAAGGGGCAGTGGAGGTGACAGCTACAAAAGAACCCGACACAAGCAGTGCCGCTAACCAAAGCAACCTCAGCAAGGCAAATAATGCGCCTGCCGCTGCTGCTGCACAGCCGGCCAAGCATAGTATTATTAGTGTGAGTTTATCAAAACTGGACAGCCTTATGGCAATTGTCGGCGAAATTGTTATCACCGAATCCATGGTAACCTCCTCCCCCGATTTAAAAGGTCTGAAGCTGGATAATTTTACAAAGTCCACCAGACAATTAAGAAAATTGACAGACGAGCTGCAAGATATTGCCATGTCAATGCGTATGGTTCCCATTTCAGGTGTGTTTAATAAAATGAACCGCATTGTACGTGATATGGGGCAGAGCCTAAATAAAGATGTTCGTCTTACCATTATCGGCGAAAATACCGAATTGGATAAAACAATTGTAGACAGTATCAATGATCCCTTAATCCATATTGTCAGAAACTCCATGGACCATGGCATCGAAGAAACTGTACAGGCAAGAATTGCCGCAGGCAAGGAGCCTCAGGGCGAAATTGTTCTTGAAGCGAAGCATACGGGCAGTGATATTATCATTACAATTGCCGATGACGGTGTAGGCGTTGATACCGAAAAGGTATTGGAAAAAGCAAAACGCAACGGAATATTGACAAAGCCCGAAAGCGAATATACAAAGCGTGAAATTCTGTCACTGCTTCTTGCCCCCGGTTTTTCCACAAACGAAACCGTTACCGAATACTCCGGGCGTGGCGTTGGCATGGATGTCGTAAAACAAAATATCGAAAAGGTTGGCGGCATTGTTTCTATTGAAAGCGAATTGGGCGAAGGCACTTGTATTACATTAAAAATACCTCTAACCTTGGCAATTGTGGACGGCATGGAAATTTCCGTAGGCAAATCCACATTTACAATGCCCATCACCAACATCAGACAGTCCTTCAAGTGCACACATGAAGAAGTTATTTTGGACTCTATCGGCAACGAATTGATTGAACGTATGGGAAACTATTACTCAATCGTCAGATTGCATAGACTTTATAATATCGAAACAGAAGTAACTGATATTGAAGATGGTATTTTGGTTTGGGTTGAAGCCAGCGACAAATCCTATTGTCTGTTTGTTGACAGCTTTATCGGCGAGCAGCAGGTTGTTGTAAAGCCCTTGCCGCCATACCTGAGCGGCTTTCATATTAAAACCTCCGGGGTTGCAGGCTGCACAATTCTAGGTGATGGAAATATCAGTATTATACTGGATGCCCTCAGTCTTCATACAACATTCATGAATTCACTTTAAGGAGGAATGTTTCAATGCAAATGGAAAATTACATATCTGACGAAATGTTAGATGAGGAAAATAACTTAGCAGAGGCTGAGGAAATTATTAATAAGCACCTTACTTTTATCTCTGCCGAATTGGTCTACGGAATCCCTATAGAAAACGTAGTTGAAATCATTACAAATCCAACAATTACCGCTTTGCCTTTGGTTCCGCCATATGTGAAGGGTATCATTAACCTAAGGGGGCAGATTGTCCCGATTATTGATATGCGTCAAATAATGGATAAGCCCAAAAACGAAAATATTTCTATTTCATGCGTCATTATCTTAGAAATTGACTCAATTTCCATCGGTGTTTTAGTGGATGAGGTTTTGCAAGTTATCAATATAACGGGTAAAATTTCGGATACGCCCTCTAAAAATCTCTCCTTTATCAGCGGAATGACAAACCTGAGTGATGGCACCGTTATGTACCGTCTGGATTGTGATACATTAATCAGCATCAAATAAGGTGGTTAAAATGAATACTTTAAAAGAAAACGACTTTGTCCGCCTTTACACCTTTATTCAAAAAAAGTACGGCATAAATCTTTCAAAAAAAAAGCAGCTCATTGAGGGACGTCTAAACTCGACACTGTTTTCTATGGGATTTGCCGAATACTCTGAATATGTGGATTACATTCTTACCAAATCCACAGAAAAAGACATTGAGGTTCGGGGGTGCGGACGATTTCTTGGACAGTTTAAGCAGCTAATCCAAGGCTTCGTCGGTACTCTAAGGGACTCAAATTTCCAAGTGATGTTTTAATTCT
>RZZU01000088.1 GCA_009929735.1 Clostridia bacterium
ACAGCATCGCTGCTTGGAGTTACATATTTCCGCGTCCATTTTTCGGGGCGTTTCCGTCTACACATAATTCTTTGTGTCTACTTCCTTGGGTACAGTTTAAATAAAAAGATTATAATACATATTGAAACATAAATGCAATGTGCAGACTGCTGCCAAGCATAACGAAAACATGGAAGATTTCGTGGAAACCAAAATTTTTAAACGTAATATTGGGCTTTTTCAAAGCATAAATGACCGCACCAAGTGTGTATGCGATACCGCCTGCAAGCAAAAGGCCAACGCCATGCCAGCTAACCGCTTTTTCCAACGGAACAAACACAAGTACTGCCAGCCAACCCATGACCACATAAATAAGTGTTGACAACCATCTAGGGGCATTCATCCAAAAAATTTTCAACAAAATCCCCGCTAACGCAATTGCCCAAACCAGAACCAAGAAAGTCCATCCCCATTTGCCATGCAAAGACACTAAACAAATCGGCGTGTACGTTCCTGCAATTAATACAAATATCATCATATGGTCAATACGGCGTAAAATATTTGTTTTACTTTGTGGCAGCCTTAATGTATGATATACTGTACTGGCTCCATATAACAACAACAAAGATATGCCAAAAACTGCAAAACCTAATTGATGCCATATGCTTGCCTCAATTTTTGCTTCTCGCATCAATAGAATAAAACAAGGAATAACAGCAATAAAACCTATAAAATGTGTCAACGCACTGATTGGGTCTTTAATTTTGGTATTTATGAAATTCATTCTAATCTCTCCTTACGTAGTTTTCAATACTACATTTCATTATATCCATATACTAACATATTATGAATCATAACGCAATAAGAATTTACAATAAAATCTTGATACAAAGTTTGAAATACTTTATAATGAATAGGCAAGATTTTATAATAGAATATGAGGTGAACAAATGATCCCATTAGATAAAATTATTGAAAATATTACACAGCAAATGAAAGCTTCAGGAATTATTGAAATTGATAATATTCCAAATATTGATTTATATATGGATCAAGTAACAACGTTTATGGATAAAGCTTTGGGGAAAAACAAGCGTTATGAAGAGGATAAAATATTAACAAAAACAATGATTAACAACTATACAAAGGCTAAAATATTTCCAGCCCCTGTAAAGAAGAAGTATAGCCGTACACATTTAATGCTTCTGATTATGATTTATCATTTAAAATCTGTACTTTCTATTCGAGATATTGGAATTTTATTTCAACCAGTACTTTCTGTAAAATCCGTGGAAGAACAAGAAATTTTAATCAAAAATATTTATGAAGGCTTTACCAAATTACAGCTTGCAACACAGCAAAATATACAGACCTCTGCGGAAGGCATGAAAGCTACCGCAATCTATTCAAAAGATGTCATTGAAGAATATGAGGATGAAAAAAGCAAGAAAATATTACTGGTTCTTCTTCTTGTCATTCGTGCCATTTCAGAAAAGCAACTGGCAGAAAAAGTCTTAGATTTATATTTTTAAACAAACAAAGCGAACCTTCTTTAACTTTTAGAGCTTCGCTTTTTTGTTTCAAATGCGAAAAGAAATATAGTGTTTCTTCTTATACTAATAAACGTCAGCAAAGTAACATCAATGAATTGGTGTTTCTCTTTCTTATTTGAATTTGCTTATCATGCTTCTATACTAGAAATGGATGATATTGCAATGAATCCAAAAAGGAGGAATATATTTGTTTCGTATCCTAAAAAGCATTTGTATATTGGGTGCTATTTTCTCAATGGTCCTTAGTGTATTAGGGTTTGTTTTATTTTTGTCTGCATTGAAAAATAAAAAATATGCAAACAAACTTGTTGCGGATACTCCTTTGCTTAAGGATTCAAAAGTTTTGCTTATCGGGATTATATTATCAACTGTGTTTGAAATTTCTATACTCATACTAAATTTTTTTTAATTATAACACGTCAATATTATAGCGCAGAGAATACTTCGTTTTGCTATTTATGATTAATTTTTAATCATATGCTTTGGTAAAAATTTTTATGGTCTTGCCTTCATTTCCCTTGCAATCCCGCAAGGCTTTTTTTATGCTGCTAAGAGGAAAATTTACGATCAGATGTGGATAGTGTCAATAATTTTTCGCAAATTCTTTTTCAACCGTTAGGTAAGTGTTAGTCAGCCGGCTATGACATCAGACTCGTGTTGGAGATCCAACTCC
>RZZU01000020.1 GCA_009929735.1 Clostridia bacterium
TTTTTGTCCAACTTCTTTTCATAAAAATTGCCTCCTATCGTAGTTATATTATCCTACGATGGGAGGCTTTTTTGCAATGTCCGTTTTTACTGGTTCAGTACAAACAACAGGAGGCTTTTTCTATGTCAAATAAATTATGTCTGCTCTTTGTGAAGGCACGCTTCTTTTTCTAAATACTCCTGCGCCATACTATCTAAAGTTGTATTGTCAACAACTTCATCCAAAGCCTTCCTCATTTTTTTCCATAGGGAAAGCGTGACACAAGAATCTAAATTGGGGCAGGTAGGGGTGTCTACACAATAAACCGGAGAAAGAGAACCCTCTAAAACCTCCAATATTTCCCCAACTGTAATATCTTTAGGGTGGCGAGAGAGAATATATCCGCCTTGCGCACCACGAAAGCTTTTTACCAATCCTGCTTTTGCAAGGAGGTTAATAATTTGTTCCAAATATTTTTCGGAAATTTGTTGTTCATTGGCAATGGCTTTTAATGAAAGAGTACCTTTTTCATAATGGATGGCTAAACAAAGCATGAGCCGTATTCCATAACGCCCTTTGGTTGAAATTTTCATTCACACACCTCTATTCTTCTTCCCAACCCTTGCAAATGTCAACCCATGCAATACACTTTCCAAAGTGGAACAACTCATCACAGGTTAATTCAACGGCAGAGTTGCTGCTGCCTGCGGCAGGAAAAACAGTTTCAAAACGCTTCATTGAAATGTCTGCATAAGCATTTGTCCCTTCGGGCAAAGCAAATGGGCAAACGCCTCCCACAGCGTGTCCCGTGGCTTCAAGGGTTTCTTCTGGCGTCAGCATTTTTGCTTTTAATGCAAAGGTATCCTTAAATTTTCTATTATCAATTTTGGTGTCGCCTGCAACAGCAATGACGATGGGGCCATCTTTTGACATTAAACAAAGTGTTTTGGAGATTCGTGCGGGGATAACCCCTGCCGCTTGTGCTGCCAATTCAACGGTGGCACTGGAAGTTTCAAATTCTAAGATTTTTTTGGGGCAATTCATTTCATTTAAATATGCCCGTACTTTTTCAATTGACATGGTGATTACAGCTCCTTTGTACGGTAATTTATAAAATTTTACATTTTTAAAGCATAGCAGAAAAAAGGGATTTATGCAAGGCAACAGAAGGAAAAGTACAAAAGCATTGTTGGCAAGAGAATAGAAGAATATACGTTTCATCGTATTTTAGCAAGCTTGCGCTGACCGAAAAATGTTTATGAAATTTTTAAAAATATTGTTGTTTTGACGAAAAGATGATGCAGTTTTGTCCCCTTGCCTTGACGAGCAATAAGCAAAATGCTATACTCAAAAACGAGTTGTTCCTATACTTGACAAAGGAAAAAACTTTTACGGATCGAGGAGAAAATATGATAAGAAATATATTGGAATATTTAGAGGCAACAGCACAACGATTGCCCAAGAAAATAGCCTTTTCCGGAAAGGTGGAAGCCCTTTCTTTTCAGGAATTGATGACAATAAGCAAAAGCGTTGGAACCTTTTTACTGCGCTTTGGGAAAAAAAACGCACCCGTGGCTGTTATGATGGAAAAAACACCGTCTTCAGTAGCGGCCTTTTTGGGCTGTGTGTACAGCGGAAAATTTTATACACCGATTGATTCAACGATGCCAAAGGAGCGAATTCTATCAATATTGAATACCTTGCAGCCACAAGTGCTGTTCGTAGATGAAAATAGCAAAAAAGCGGCTGAAAATTTGGCGTATTCGGGTGAAATCATTGTTTTTGAAGACGTATTAAAAACTGCGGCGGATGATGAGGCATTATGGAAGGTTCGGAAATTTGCCATTGATGCCGATCCTCTGTATGCATTATTTACATCAGGCTCCACAGGGATACCGAAGGGTGTGGTTATCACCCATCATGCGGTGGTAAACCTGACGGAATGGTATACAGAAACCTTTGAAATTACCGAAAAAGAAATCATTGGAAATCAAGCTCCGTTCTATTTTGATTCTTCTGTCAAAGATATTTATGCCGTTTTAAAAACGGGGGCAACCATGGAAATCATTCCGAAACAGCTGTTTTCATTCCCGATGAAGCTGATGGAATATGTGGCGGAGAAAAAAGTAAATTATGTGGATTGGGTGCCTTCGGCATTTTGCATTGTTGCCAATACCGGAGCATTAGAAAAAATCGCTCCCCAATCCCTGAAGAAAATCGCTTTTTGCGGAGAAATTATGCCGACAAAGCAATACAATATGTGGCGGGCAAAATATCCAAATGCGCAATTTGCAAATATTTACGGGCCAACGGAGGCAACGGTGGATTGCACCTATTATATTGTTGACAGGGAATTTGCTGACGATGAACTCTTGCCCATTGGCTACCCTTGCAGAAATACGGATATATTCATATTAAACGGAGATCACTTGGCAAACGAAGGCGAAGCGGGAGAACTTTGCATCCGTGGCAGATGCCTTGCACCGGGCTATTACAATAACCCTGAAAAAACGGACGAGGCATTCATTCAAAACCCGCTCAATCCCCATTACCCAGAAAAAATATATAAAACGGGGGATGTAGCAAAATATAACGAGTTTGGAGAAATTGTTTTCTTGGCAAGAAAAGACCATCAAATTAAGCACATGGGTCACCGCATCGAGCTTGGTGAAATTGAAACTGCAGTGAATTCTATTGATTTGGTGGAAAACGGTGCTTGCATTTACGATACAGAGAGTCAAAAAATTATATTGTACTATTGCGGCAAGGAGGCAACCCAAAGCTATATTTTAAAAAAGCTGCGGGATAAGGTGCCCAAATATATGTTTCCGAATGTCATGATTTTGTTGGAGGAAATGCCGCATACTTTAAACGGAAAGATAGACAGACTGCGCCTGAAGGAGTATTATGATAAAAAAGATGATTGATGGAAAGGCTTTTTGGGAAGAAGTCGTTAAAAGACTTTCAAAAGGAGAAAAAACAAATTTCTTTTTTTCGGAGAAAGAGGTGCTTCTTCTGGTTCAAAAGGAGAAGCTCACCCGTGTGGATTTTGATGGGGGTGTATATTTTTTTGTAAAAGAAGATACTTTTCATCGCATTTTTTATTTTTTAGAAAAGGGCAAAAGTCCTGTGTGCTTGCCTGAGCTTACAGAACCGATGATACTGGAGGAGGTACTTTTGGCTGCAAGAGAACGTATTCCTTCGGAGGAAACTTGGGAAAAACTTGGATTTATGCCGTATTTGGAACGAAAGAGATTATTTTTAATGGCGAAAAATGTAATACCTGAGGAGCGAAAGCCGATTTTTGCCACAGAGGAAATGTTGGACGAGCTTTTTCAATTTATGCATGAGAGCTTCGAACCTTATTCGTCGGCGTTGCCTGAAATGGAAGCTCTGCAAAAGGATATTCAGGCTCAGAATATATTGATTTCAATAAAAGACGGAAAACTTCTTGGATTTTTGCATTTTGGCGAGGAAAAACAAAGCAGTGTACTTTGGCACATTGCTGTAAAACAGCAAGCACGAGGCATAGGGATTGGCGAGGGATTGGTAAAAGACTGGTTTTTTACCCAAAAAAATACAGCAAAAAAATTTATTCTTTGGGTAAGGACGGACAACCCTCCTGCTTTACGAATGTATGAAAAATTAGGGTTTCTGCCCGATGGCAGGGTGGCACCCGTAATGATAAAAAACATATAACAGAGAGGATAATGCAGAGATGGAAACATTATTAAAAATTTTAGCGGAATTAAGACCTGATGTGGATTTTGAGGAAAACAAGGAATTGGTGGATAGTGGAGAGTTGGATTCATTTGACATTGTTTCTTTGGTCGGAGAATTGTGTGAAGCTTATGAAATTGAGATAGGCGCAGAGGATATTGTTCCTGAAAATTTTAATTCTGTGGAAGCGATTATGGCTTTGGTGGGAAAATTGCAGGAAGATTGATCATTAAGGAGATTGGGTTATGGCGTTTACTTCGGTGCAATTTGTGGTTTTCCTGTTTCTGGCGGCCACTTCATATTTCCTGACCCCGAAGCGTTACCGTTGGGTAACGCTTTTGATTGCTAATTATATCTTTTATTTTATGGCAGGGGCAGGGTATTTTATATACTTGCTGGTAACTACGATAACGATTTATTTTGCAGGGTTTAAGTTGGGGAATATGTCCCGAAAGAATAAGACGGATTTTTCCTTGGTAAAAGCGGAGCTGGATAAAGAACAGAAAAAAGCATGGAAAGCGAAGTTTACAAAAAGAAAACGCATGATTTTGATTCCTGCACTGCTCATAAACTTTGGCATCTTGGCAGTGTTAAAGTATTATAACTTTGTGGGAATGAATTTGAATGCTTTGTTTGAGCATTTTTCCATTGGTACAGAAATACCGGTACACAGCTTTTTATTGCCATTAGGCATTTCTTTTTATACCTTTCAATCTATGGGGTATTTGATTGATGTTTACAGGGAAAAATATGAGCCTGAGCGGAATTTAGCAAAGTTTGCCTTGTTTATTTCCTTCTTTCCTCAAATTGTGCAAGGCCCTATCGGCAGATACAATGTATTAGCAGAACAGCTTTTTCGTCCGAATACTTTTTCCTACGAAAGGATAAAATTCGGCGTACAGCTCATGCTTTGGGGTGCTTTTAAAAAGCTGGTCATTGCAGACCGTGCAGGGGTGATTGTGGATACCATTTTCGGATATCCAGAAACCTTTGGCGGCACCTATGTTGCTGTGGCTGCTTTGGTCTACTGCATTCAGCTTTATGGGGATTTTTCTGGCGGGATTGAAATTGCCACCGGCGCGGCGCAGGTTTTGGGAATTCAATTGGAAAAGAACTTCGAACGGCCATATTTGGCGACCAGTATTCCCGACTTTTGGCGCAGATGGCATATTACTTTGGGTGCATGGTTTCGGGATTATGTATTTTATCCACTATCCTTATCCAAATTTTTTACGAAAGTAGGAAAAAAGGGACGGCAATTTCTGGGGAACTACATAGGAAAGCTTTTGCCTGTATTGATTCCTCAGTTTATCATTTTTTTCCTCATTGGCATTTGGCATGGGGCGGAATGGAAGTATATTGCTTTCGGTTTATATAATGGAACACTAATTGTTTTGGGGATTTTATTTGATCAGCCCCTGAAAAAGCTTATTGCAAAGCTGAAAATTAATACGGAATGCTTTAGCTGGCACCTGTTTCGTGTTTTGCGGACACTGATTTTGGTGGCTTTGGGTAAAATTATTACCAGAGCGCCTGGCGTCAGTGCCTCTGCTTATATGGTTCAGTCCATGGTGCATAATTGGGATGCAAATATTTTAATAAATGGCGGTTTATTAAAATTGGGGCTGGATGTACAGGATTTGTGCGTGTTGCTTTTGGCATCCCTTGTACTTTTAACAGTCAGCCTGCTGCAGGAATCTGGCGTGAAAATTCGTGAAGCTTTGTCTAAGCAAAACCTGTTCTTTCGTTGGTTCATTTATTTGGGAGCAATTTTTTCACTATTCTTGTTTGGCGTATATGGTTTGAATTATGACGCCTCCGACTTTATTTATAGGGGGTTCTGATATGAAGGGAAGTTTAAAAATCGTGACAAGATGTGTTGCTTTTTTTGTAATTTTTTCAATGATATTTGCCAATACCTCGGATTATTTGCGCCGTCCTGATGATGAGTCTGATGAAATTCATGCTTTTTATGACGAACCAAAGGATTCCATTGATGTATTGTTTATGGGCAGCAGTCCTATCTTAAGGGGAGTTTCCCCCATGGTGATGTGGGAGCAGGAAGGTTTCACCGGCTATGTTCGTGCCTCGGCTTTACAGGCGCCCAACGTTACTTATGGACTTTTGTCAGAATCTTTGGAATACCAAAGCCCCAAATTGGTTGTGCTGTTGTGTGATAATATTTTTTTGGAGTATGATTTTGCGCAAAGAGAAGGAGATTTGCGGCGGTCGCTGGATGGCATGAAAATGTCCAAGCAAAAATTTCAAATTGTAAGTGAGATTACGGCGGCGGATGACAGGCAAACCTTGCTGTCCTATCTGTTCCCATTGTTTCGTTATCACGAAAGATGGAAGGAGATTGATTGGTCAGAGGCAGAGCCAATGCCTTTGTTGGAGCATTCTTTTAAAAAAGGGAATGTTTATCTTCGTGGCGGAGAACCTTTGGCGTATCCAGATCATTTTATGGAGCCTTCTGACACGGCGACGCCAGCCTTTGATGCGGATGCAAAAAATTATATCGAGAAAACGATAAATCTTTGTAAGGAAAAAAATATTCCCATTTTATTGCTGCATCTTCCTAAAATGGCATGGAGCTATGAGCAAAGCCAGGCTATGGAGGGCTTTGCCAAAGAAATGGGGGCGGATTATCTGGATTTTGACAGAGAATCAGTCAGAAATCAGTTAAACTTAGATCCTGCCGCTGATTACTATGACCAAGGGCATATGAATTTATCAGGTTCCATCAAGCTTTCTGGATGGTTTGGTGAATATTTGGACAGCATATATGACCTGACCGATCATAGGAATGAGGATGCTTATCAAAGATGGGATGAGGATTATCAAATATATGCCGAAAGCACGAAACTGAAATCGTAATATTTTTGTATCTGACAGTATAAATTATAAAATAGATCACTTTGGAACCTGTTTGGGCACTTGTCATGAACAGGTTTTTTTGTTCTGTGAAACAGCTAATAAAAAAATTTCAGCATAGGATGAGGTTTGCTTGAATATTTTTATAGTAAAATAGGAATAGCGAGGATCAAATATGGAAAATAATACATACCCGTTTGTAAATCTACCATTGCCCTATGATTATAATGCACTTGAACCATATATTGACGCAAAAACAATGGCAATACATTATGACGTATACTTGCAAGGCTATATTGACAAGTTAAACCAGACAATATCGGAGTTCCCAGAGTTACAGCTTTTGACACTGGAGGAACTGATTGTAGGTTCGGTTTATCTGTTGGAAGCATTGCAGGTTCCAATACAAAACAATGCTGGCGGAATATATAATCATCGTATGTACTTTAATGGGATGCAAGAACCTTCCGATAGGCAGCCCCAGGGACAATTGATTAAAATGATTGAGGCACAGTATGGAAATCTTGACAACTTTTTGTATGCTTTTAAAAAAGAGGCAATGGGAATATTTGGTTCCGGATATACATGGTTGGTTTTTGATAATGCGAGGTTAAGGATTACAACAACAGCAAATCAAAAAAACCCCATTACATTAGGCTTTTGCCCTATTATGGCTTTAGATGTTTGGGAGCATGCTTATTTTTTGAAGCACTATAATGAAAGAAGCAGTTATATTGATGATTGGTTTCAAGTCATAAACTGGGATAAGGCAAATGAAAATTATATGGAATGCATAAAAAAACCAATCATTTAGGTTGGCAGTACAGTGTGAGTTTGGCTGTTTAAAAAAAGAATTGATATGTGATTAGAAGGATTTTTTTCTCAGATGTAACAAAACGCATAGAAAGAATGGGGTGCAAGCCTACGATTATCAACGGTGCACCTCATTTTTCTATGTGTTTTGAAATTCTGCGTTTTTTGTCGTTTGGTGGGCAATATATCCATACAATCGGAGTATAAAATCAGATTGTATACACGGCTGTAATAAATTCTCCTGTTAAGACTAAATTTATTTTATCTTTTAGCCATGGTTTTGAATACAAAAAATGAAAAATTTAAACGATTTTAATGTTCCATTTTTTCATCCAATAATTAATTTGAACCACATAGGCTAACATTTGAGGACCTGCCATAAGCTGTCCGTACCATGGTTTTCCATAATCGGAGGGACTTGTGATAAATTTTTCCACCTTTTTGATGTCTAAAAATTGTAAAACAGGGGAGGTTGTGTCATTCAAAATTTCCATTACCATGCCTGCCAGCAGGGTTTCGTAATTTTTATCATAAATTTTAGGGTAGGGCGATTTTCGTCTGAACAAAACCTCATCCGGCACATAACCCACACCGCACTCTCTTAATAGCGATTTTACTACGTCATTTCTTGTTTTCATATCCCAAGGCACATTCCATACATATTCAATGAGCCTATGGTCAGCGAAAGGTACCCTTGCCTCTAAGCCGCTGTACATACTGGTGCGATCCATACGATCTAATAATGTTTGCATAAACCATTTTTGATTGAGATATGAAATTTCACGTCTGCGGGCTTCCTCTGGTGTGTCTTCCGCTAGTTTTGGCGTTTCACTGACGGATTTTGCATAGGTTTTGGCTACATAATCATCCATATCCAAATATTCAATCAAATCGTCTTTCAACAAAACCTTTCTTGCTTCCAAGTCCATTGTCCAAGGGAAAGTATTTGCCTCAAAACATTCTTTTTTATGAAACCAAGGGTAACCACCAAAAATTTCATCGGCACATTCTCCGGTTAATGCTACCTTATTATATTTTTTCACTTTTGAGCAAAAATAGAGGATAGAGGAATCTATATCTGCCATGGCAGGCAAATCCCTAGCATCCACGGAATCAATTAAACAATCGGTTTGGTCTTGAATACTACACTCCAAATAGCGGTGATTGGTATTCAAATGCTTTACCATAATATCAACATAAGGTCTATCCTGAGAAGGTTGGAAGGAAGAGGCTTTAAAATACTTATCATTTCCAACAAAATCGAAGGAAAAGGTATTTAGCTGTTCTCCTTTTTTTGCCAGCTCTGAGGCACATACAGCAGTGACGATGCTACTGTCAACCCCGCCGGATAAAAAGGTGCAAATCGGCACATGGGATACCATTTGCCGTTTAATGGAATCAATCAGCAATTCCTTTGTTTTTTCTACGGTTGTTGCATAATTATCCTCGTGGACATGGCTTTCCAGCTTCCAATAGCAAATTTCCTGCATTCCAGATGGAGAAAAAGTCATGTAATGACCGGGAAGCAACTCGTCAACCCCTTTAAATACACCTTTTCCATAAGTTTTGGCGGGCCCGATGCTAAAAACTTCATTTAATCCTTCCTTATCCAACTGAGGGACAATACCCGGATAGGCAAACAAGCCTTTGATTTCAGAGGAAAATACCACTTCGTTGCCAATCACTGCGTAAAATAATGGTTTTACGCCGGATCGGTCACGGTAGAGCAATGCCATCTTCTTAACGGGGTCATAGATTGCAAAGGCAAATATTCCGTTAAGCTGTTTTACAAAATCGGCGCCATGCTCCATATAGCTTACTAAAATCACTTCGGTATCCGAATCGGTGTCAAAGGACCAACCCTTTGCCTGAAGACCGCTGCGTAATTCGGCGGTGTTATAAAGCTCGCCGTTGTATACGATTGCCCATGTTTGACCGCCGATTGTTCTTGTAATTGGCTGATGTCCCGTTTTCAAGTCAATAATGGAGAGCCTTGCATGAGCAAAACCGACGCATGAGGTCAAAAAGGTTCCGCAATCATCGGGCCCTCTGTGACGCTGTACAGTGTACATATCCTCCAAAATTTTTGAATAATAATTTTTTTCATCCATATAGTCTTTTTTTGAATTATAAAATCCAGCAATGCCGCACATGGTATACGCCTCCCAAACGTTAGATTAAAAAACAGGCTAAAATAAAGGTACATAAAAAACCGATTCCGACAGGAAGCAGATTTTTTCTTGCTAATTCTAAAGGATTTACATTGCAAATTGCCGCAACAGGGATTAATCCCCAAGGTACAATGGTACCGCCGCCGACAAAAATAGCAGTAATTTGTCCTAATGTTGCCAAGATAGGAATGGAGCAATTGATTGCAGTACCAAAGGTATTTGCCAATACGCCCACTAAGGGAAGTCCTGAAAAGCCTGAGCCGTCTAAACCTGTTAAGCCGCCGATTACCATTTGAATGAATACAACAGCGTATTTATTTAAAGGGGTAACACCTGCAAGCCAAATGGCCCAGTCGTTTAAAATGCCGCTTTGATATTGTTCCCCTAAAATATAAGTGATACCTTCGCCGCCTAAGAAGAAAAAGCCGCCAATTACAATAACAGGAGCGAAGATTTTTATGGCAAACAAAAAACCATCCTTAATATAATCGGTCACTTTTTCAAGACTTTTTCTTTTAAATCCGACAACCGAGCCGATAATCATGAGCAGCATTGCTGTTCCTGAAACCAGACTGGTGGCATCTTGCCCCTTTAAGTCGTACAAAAACATCAGAACAATATCAATTACAAATGCAAGAGGTGTTAAAATAGCAATAAAAACTGCCCCTTTTGATGGTTTGGTGAAGGGGACTTTATCATTGCTTTGCATATATAGTGTGCCGCTGCTTGTGTTAACCATACTTTTTCTGTTTAAAAGGAATGCAGATACAACGGTCGCAATACTCATGGTGAGAAAAAGCGGCATTCCTATTTGCATAATATTTTGCGGTTCCAACCCTGCTGAAGCAGCTGTGATTGCCGGTGCACCCTGTATTACAATATCAGAGCTAAGGGCGATACCGTGACCGAAAAGGTTCATTGCCATTGCCGCAGCCAAAGGAGTCAGCCCCTTTTTTACAGCCAAAGGAACTAAAATTGCCCCTACAAGTGCAACTGCCGGGGATGGCCATAAAAACAGAGAGAAAACCATCATAGTAATACCAAGAATCCACCATGTAATAGAGGCATTTTTCATTACCTTAGACATGGAACGCATCATCAGATAGTCGCTGCCTAAATCGGTTAAACATTTTGACAAAGAAGTGATTAGTGCGATTGTAGCAATGATTTCCATGAATTCCTTTGAGGCATACAAAATAGCACGAAAAACAGATTGAATACCGCCCACCACGGTACCACTGCTAACAATACCAATTATAAAAATAAAAATAGCGCAGACAATTGGAGTATCTTTTCTTAATACCATTGTGGTGAGAATGGTGACTACGCCAATGAGGTAGATCACGTGAATTGGGGTAAGGTGAATCGGTAGGTTTGGCATTTGCGATACCTCCTTCAAAAAATGATATAAAATACTATATTCATTTTTCCAAGATATGTGCCAAATCCCACAGAATGAGATTCTATATAAATAGTAAGCATCTTGGAGGTTTTTTAAATCAGTGGAGGCCTTGAAAGGCTTTGAAATTATGCACTTTGGTATAAAAAATCAAATGAAATTATGAAGTAATATATGGAATGTCTGGCTTTTTGAACAATTTTATTTTATAATGAAAAAAATAGTCTATTTTTGGCGTATTTATATTAATTTTGTAGTAATTAATTTTAATCCTATATATTAGGGGGGATAAGATGAATTTCACTGATTTGAAATATGTAATTGAAATTGATAAATGCGGTTCTATTTCGCTGGCAGCAAAGAATTTGTTTGTTGCACAGTCGAATTTAAGCCGTGCGGTAAAAGAACTGGAACAGGAATTTAACATTGTTATTTTTAAACGTACACCAAAGGGCGTAATAACCACCCGAGAGGGACAGCGCTTTTTACGTCATGCAAAGGAAATTCAATATCAAGTTAACAATCTGACGAATGCATACACAGATGTTAACGATCATGGTGTAAGCTTAAAAATTTCTGTGCCAAGAGCCAGCTATATTTCTGAAGTGTTTACAAATTATATGCTGACGTTAAATGATGAGGAGAATATGCGAATTCACTATTGTGAAACAAATTCCAGCAAAACGATTCAAAATGTTTTGGACTATCATTATGATATTGGAATTATTCGTTATAATGTTATGCATGAAGGGTACTATTTGTCCTTATTTAAGCTAAAGGATTTGTCGTACAGATTAATTTTAGAGTTTGATTATTTGATTTTAACTTCAAAAAACAGTATTATTGCGGATAAGCATATCCGAGCAGATTCAGATTTAGGAGGGTGTATAGAGATTGTTCACGGGGATGAGAGGCTTCCTACCGGAGATTATATTGATTTGTCGGAAAATGACCGAGAAGAACGCTGTCAGAAAAAGGTAATCTATATATATGAAAGAGCCAGCCAGTTTGAAATTCTTTCAACGGTACCAAATACCTATATGTGGGTATCACCTGTGCCAGATGAAATCCTTGATAAGTATGGATTGGTTCAAAAACGTTGCGGATCATATGCGAAATATATGAAGGATGTTATGATATATAATGAAAATCATGTGCCCAAAAAGCATGAAAAGCAGCTAATCGATAAGTTAAGGGAAAAGATACGTGAATTTGGATGCTATTTTTAAATAGCCTGAAACAAGTCAACTGTATTTTACTTCAAAATAGGCGCTAATCAAGAATCTAAAGTAAGATGAAAGTCGAAAATGGTAATTGGATTCATAAGAAAGTATGACGGAAGGTTCACATTGAAAACGATGTGAATCTTTTTTTGCTTCAAAAGTGTCGAAAAATGGAGAAATGCGTGTTTTAATTTTAAAAACAAAGAAAAATAAAGTTTAATATTTTTTTTGGAAAAAGATAGGCAATTTGGTGTTTGTTAAATAATTGATAATAATAAACAATACAATTCCCCATCGGGCCTATTGGTATTTAAGCAATTTTTTGGACTTTGACACTGTTTGTACAAAATTATATACAAAAAGACCAATTTAATATCATGAAAATTGAAGGTTTATTTATTTTTTAACTAGAAATGAAATATGATACAAATTTATGTCCATATATAAAATGATATAGACTATTCGTTTAAAAGGTATGGACAAAACCTAAAATTTTTATTGATTAAAGCAATGTTTGATGATAGTATTAGCACCAAGAAAGAAAAGCGCACAATTATCGCTGTGTAACATTTTGGCAAATATAAGTTTTGCACAATGGTGTTCATTCTTTCTATTATACCTGCTCTCTGTGTCAATAAAAATACCCCATCTAAATTTTATATTTGATATACAAAAAATAGATGGGGGATGCGGCAGTTCGTGCAGTAACGTATAACGTATCTGCACTTTAATAAATAAAGATAAACATTTCAAGAAACTAAAAATTATAGTAAGGGGGATTTTAAATGGCAGTAGAAAAGAAAAAAGAAGTAGCTCCTGAAACAAAAAGACCCGAAATTGTAAACAGCGTAGAAACCTTGAAACACAGAATTGCAGAGGTAAAAGAAGCGCAAAGACAATTTGCTACCTTTACACAAGAACAGGTAGACAAAATTTTCTTGGCAGCGGCTACCGCAGCTACAAAAAACAGAATTCCATTGGCAAAATTAGCAGTGGAAGAAACCAAGATGGGCGTTGTTGAGGATAAAGTTATTAAAAATCACTTTGCTTCTGAATATATTTACAACGCATATAAAGATAAACAGACTTGTGGTGTTTTGGAATACGATCCCGCTTTTGGTATCAAGAAAATTTTTGAACCCATCGGCGTTATCGCAGCGGTTGTTCCTACAACAAACCCTACTTCCACAACAATTTTTAAATGTTTGATCTGTTTAAAGACAAGAAACGGTATGATCGTTTCCCCTCACCCTACAGCTAAAAAATGTACAATCGCATCAGTTAAGGTTATACTTGATGCAGCTGTTGCAGCTGGTGCTCCTGCTGGTATCCTTGCTTGGATCGATGAACCTTCCATTGAAATGTCTGTAGAAGTAATGAAAGACGCAGACATGGTATTGGCAACTGGTGGTCCTGCAATGGTTAAATCCGCTTACTCCTCCGGTAAACCTGCTGTTGGTGTAGGTAATGGTAACACACCTGCGTTGATTGATGAAACTGCAGATATCCTTATGGCAGTTAACTCCGTAATTCACTCCAAGACATTCGATAACGGTACAATCTGTGCTTCCGAACAGTCTGTAGTAATTGAGGAAAAAGTATATGCTAAATGTAGAAAAGAGTTCCTCGACAGAGGTTGCTATATCTTGACTCCAGAAGAAAAAGATAAAGTTGGCAGAATTATTTTGAATGCTGCCGGTAATATCAATGCACAAATCGTTGGACGTAGCCCTTATCAGATTGCGCAGTTGGCAGGGATTGAGTGCCCTAAAGATGCAAAAATCCTCATTGGTGAAGTTACCGAGGTAGATGTTACAAAAGAGCCTTTTGCTCATGAAAAACTTTCTCCTGTTTTGGCTATGTATCGTGCAAGCGACTTTGATGATGCGATGGAGATTACAAACAGATTAGTTATCGACGGTGGTGTTGGTCATACTTCTGTACTGTATGTAGATCCTGTAAAGGCTCCTGAAAAAATCAAACGTTTTGAAGAAAAAATGAAAACTTGCCGTATTTTGATTAACACACCTTCTTCTCAGGGTGGTATTGGCGACCTTTATAACTTTAGACTTCTTCCTTCCCTTACTTTAGGTTGTGGTTCTTGGGCTGGCAATGCAATATCACACAACGTAGGTATCGATGAATTAGTCAATATTAAAACGGTAGCTGAGAGGAGAGAAAATATGCTGTGGCTTAGAACTCCTGAGAAGGTTTACTTCAAAAAAGGATGCACACCTGTTGCATTGAAAGAATTGAAAGATGTATATAGCAGAAAGAAAGCTTTCATCGTAACTGATGGTTTCTTATACAAGAATGGCTATACAAAAACAATTACAGACCAGTTGAGCGATATGGGCATTACAAGCCATGTATTCTTCGACGTAACTCCTGACCCTACACTGCCTTGTGCAATCGCCGGTGCTACTGCAATGAGAGAATTCGGCCCTGACGTAATCATCGCTCTGGGTGGTGGTTCTGCAATGGATGCTGCAAAGATGATGTGGGTAATGTACGAACATCCCGAAGCTGACTTTGCTGACTTGGCAATGCGTTTCATGGATATCCGTAAAAGAGTATTCGTATTCCCTAAGATGGGCGTAAAAGCAATCATGGTTGCTATCGCTACATCTTCTGGTACTGGTTCCGAAGTTACACCTTTCGCAATCATTACAGATCCTTCTACACAGACAAAGTACTCTATCGCTGACTATGAATTGATGCCTACAATCGCGATCAGTGATGCTGATATGATGATGGATCAGCCTAAAGGCTTAACAGCTTCTTCTGGTATTGACGTATTGACACATGCTCTTGAAGCATATGTTTCCATGTTAGCTACTGACTATACAGATGGTTTAGCTTTAAAAGCAGCGAAGTTGGTATTTGACTTCCTTCCTAGAGCATACAAATTTGGCCGTGACGACATCGAAGCTCGTGAAAGAATGGCAAATGCGTCTACAATCGCTGGTATTGCCTTCTCAAATGCTTTCTTGGGTGTTTGCCACTCCATGGCACATAAGCTTGGTGCACACCACCATGTACAGCACGGTGTTGCAAATGCGCTGTTAATTAATGAAGCAATCAAATTTAACTCTGTAGAAGTTCCCAAGAAGATGGGTACCTTCCCTCAGTACAAATATCCTCATACACGTGCTCGTTATGCTGAAGTTGCAACTTACTTAGGTTTGGCTGGCAAGACTGATGAAGAAAAAGTTGAAAGCTTGATTGCAAAAATTGATGAATTGAAGGCTACTGTTGGTATCGCAAAGTCCATCAAAGAACATGGTGTTGACGAAAAAACATTCTTGGATAAACTGGATGTTATGTGCGAAGAAGCATTCGATGATCAGTGCACAGGTAGCAACCCTAGATATCCTCTGATGAGCGAAATTAGAGAAATGTACTTATCCGCTTACTATGGTAAATAATTAACATACTCTATCCATAAAAAAGATCGCATAGAAATATGCGGTCTTTTTTTGTTGAATAGGAATCATTGTTATATTTTTAGCATTCAAAAAGTATAGCCCTTTCCTTCGGTTTGAATGAAGGGGCTATACTTTTGGCTGTTTTGCGTAAACTGCGCACGATTCTTTTTTATTATTTTATGCAAGTTTTATTATTTTATGCAAGCTTTTGAATGGCTGCAAAGACATCAGAAATTTTATACCAAGTCGGATAATTTACTTCACCGGTTTGCGGCAGATTAAATATCTGCTGAAACACTTTGACCGATTCTGCTGTTACTGTACCATATTCTCCATCTTCAATGAGCCTTGGTATCAGAGGATAGTTCCTGGCGATTACATTCAGCTGTTCCTGTATTGTTTTTACACTTTCTCCGACAGAGCCAACTTTAAGTGGTGTGCCTGGGAAAGACATCGGAATTCCTTCAACCTTTTCTGCTTCCTCAATAAAAACACTGCTCCCATAATAATTTCTTAAAATTTGCAAAGCATTTAAGCCTTGATCACCCAAGGCCTTTGAACCCCATTGGCTAAGCCAGCCTTCCCTTATTACTTTCTTTCCATCACAATATTGTGTAAATAATGGTTGCCTGATCTCAGGTTTTGCGATGAAGGTTGTAAATATTTCATCAACAACATTAGATACTTCTTGAAAAATATTCCTGCCAAAAGTGAACGCTTGATCAAAGGCGGTAGAATTTGTTATGGTAAAGTTATAGCCTTTGCCCCGATACCATTCGGTATATACTCTGTTTAGGGTAAAAGAAAGAATAACATGAATATTTGCTTTTAGTGTTTCTGTTGGCCAAGTTGCATATATTTCGCTGCTGGCAACATTTTTTATATAATCTTTAAAGGCTACGGTATAGTTTGCGGCAGAAGCATCTTCAGGTCTGCCGTCATGTACTACAATAATACTTGGAATGATGGGTTGCGGCAGTATAACCTGATTGCTTGGAAATGGAAGTTTTTTAATCTCTGATTCAGGTATTTTAGGAGGGAAATCTCCATATAAAACAGGATAAGGTATATTGATGTCCGAAAAAGTTGGCGTTAGTGCAACCTCCTGCACAGCAGTGGTTTCAGGGAAAATTTGTACATTATTGATGTTTGCCTCTTTATAGTCCGACAATGTAACCCGAACATTATATTCATTAAAGGGACGTGGCATATCGTATTCCATAGAGTATTCAAGGGGGGGCGCACTTAAAGGGATGGCGGGAATTTCACCCCATTCATTTGTTTTTGTTTCCTCAATTACGGTATTATCATAGGGATCGATCACGCTTACCGTTGCGCCTTCTGCAGGCTTGCCTATATTTGTTAAAAAAGTATTGATTCTTAGCAACCCTGTTCCGCCTACGTAATTTGAACGTAAGAAAATTCTGCCGTTTGACATATAATGCCTCCTTTTTATAGCTTATGTTAAAAATAGCTGGTTACAGATTCCTTAATGATTGTATAGCTTCCATATAAATTCAGTTTTCCATAACCCCATTTTATACTCGGATAGATTCTGTTTTCTTCACGGGTGCATCCGCTGACCAAAAAAGTTCTGACTAAATCGCCATCCATGGATGGAATATTTCTTTGAATAATACCCCATTCAAACAACAGTGCAGCAGCACCGGCGGTTAGTGCTGCCGCTACGCTGGTTCCCGTTTTGATGCCATAGCCTGTGGGATAGATACCTTTTACATTTACACCCGGAGCCACCAAATCCGGAGCTATACGAGGCAATCTTGTGGGCCCCCATGAAGATGAAATGAAAAGACTGTTATCGTTGCTGCTATAAGCTCCGCAAGTGATACACCTTAGTGCAGTTGCAGGATAAACAATGGTGTATTCAGGGACGGGCTTAAACAACTCTATATACTCGCTTACTTGACCTGTGATTGGAAGCCATACAAAATAGTCACCGCTTATAATGACATCTCCAAAAAGGGTTATATCCCAGATACCCTGCGTTGCATTTTTAAAACGAATAAAAATGATATTATTCGAACCTTTATAGTATTCAATTGTGATAGATGTGTTCTCCAAAATCATCTTTTCATTGTATTTTAAGCCTATCTTAAAGGGGAGTCTTGCAACCACTTCTCCCGTTGGGGAGGTGATGCTGGCAGACACCTTATCACACGCTGGTGTGTAAATGGTCAGGGTAAAGGATTCATCAGCTCTCCCAACTTTAATGCTAAAAGTATCTGTAGCACCTGTTTTTGGGATTTTCCCTTGGGAATGGTGCCTTACATTGCTTTCATTGCCTGCGGCAACAACATAAACATATCCGGCTCTTTGGGAGCCATAAGAAATATAATCTTCAAATAAAGTGTTCCCGTCATGTCCGCTGGTGTTGGAACCCATCGTCACACACGTTACAATAGGCAAATTCAGCTCTTCGGAGCGATCATGAATATATTTTACTCCTAATATATAATCGGTGGACTCATAAAGATTTGGATTCTCCTTTGGCAAAAGGAATTTATCAATATAATACTCATTGGCACGGCGCAGCTTCACTGCCATGATATATGCCTGTGGAGCTGCGCCGATATACTCACCTTTTTCATTACTGGCAGCGACTGAGGCAAGAAAGGTTCCGTGACCGTCATCATCAACAGAGGGAACGATTTCATAAGGATTATCTGAATTTAAAGCTCTATTAATATCCTCTTGTGTATAAACTGAGCCAAAATAGAGATAATCGGGTCTTTTTCCATCAATGGTTTGATCCCAGAGATAAAGTATTTTCGAGGAACCATCTTCAAACTTAAATGCGTCCTTTGTATAATCAATACCGGTATCGACAAAGCCAATGATGACATTCTTTCCTGAAAGATTAAAAAAGGGCTGATTTTGAATTTGGGTAATTCCACTGTCGTCATTGCTTTTGCTGTCCAAGGGTGACATAATTTTTGGAAAAAAGTCTTCAAAATCATTACCTAATTCCTCAAATACTGGGAAAATATTTTCTTGATTTGTATAAACTACAATCATCTCGTTTGACATTTCTGTCCCCAATTTTAAGTAAGGTTTGTCTTTTACAAACAGCTTAAAGCGATCCGTATTTACTACGGTAAAATCCACAGTTGTAGGCAGCTTAATAAATTCATCCAATGGCAAGTCATATTCATTCATAGTTGCAGCCAAAAAATAATCGCCTCCTAATTTTTAATTGTAAAAAGGGATTGACTTTATAAAATTCCGTACCTGCGGGGAAGGGGAACCCAGTAAAAATTTATAGTTCACATTAATACCCGTCAACGAAGTTTATAATAAATAATAGTTAATAATAGATTCTTTTATTACAGCGAAACTGTTATACAAGTTAAGCTTTCCGTAGCCCCATTTTATATTGGGGAATACCATGTTTTCTTCGCGGGTAGCTCCGCTTATTAAAAATGTTCTGACTAAATCGCCGTCCATGGCAGGAATATTTTTTTGGATAATCCCCCATTCAAGCAAAAGTGCCGCAGCACCAGCGGTAATTGCGGCAGCTACGGAGGTTCCCGTTTTGGTTCCATATCCAGTGGGGAAAATGCCTTTGACATTTACGCCAGGGGCAACCAAATCCGGAGCCATTCGGGGTAGTCTTGTGGGTCCCCATGAAGAGGATACAAAAAGGCTGTTATCATTGCTGTTATATGCGCCGCAGGTTATTGTCCTTAGTGCGGTTGCCGGGAAAACGATGGTATATTCGGGAACGGGTTTTAATAGCTCGATAGAATCGTTTACCTGCCCAGTAATCGGAAGCCATACATAATAATCTCCACTTACAATGGAATCTGCAAAAATGGTTACATCCCAGATACCCTCCGTTGCATTTCTAAATCCAATGAAGATGAAATTATTGACACCTTTATAATATTCAACCGATATTGTTGCATCCTCAAAAATTAATTTTTCGCTGTACTTTAAGCCTACCCTAAAAGGGCGCCTTGCAATTACCTCTCCGGTTGGGGAGGTAATACTGACAGATATTTTATCATATGCTGGTCCGTAAATAGACAAGGAGAAGGATTCATCTTGTTTTCCGACGTTGACGCTGAAGGTGTCTGTAGTTCCTGTGCGGGGCAATTTTCCCTGCGAATGGTGTCTTGCATTACTTTCGTTACCCGCAGCAGTCACAAAAACATATCCTGCTCTTTGGGCAGCAAAAGAAATATAATCCTCAAACAAGCTATTTCCGTCATGTCCGCTGGAATTGGAACCCATGGTAATACACATTACAATAGGCAAGTTCATTTCCTCTGTACGATCCAAGATATATTTCATCCCTAAAAGATAATCGGTGGATTGATAAAGATTTGGATTATCCTTAGGCAAAAGTAATTTTTCTATATAAAATTCACGGGCGCGGCGCAGTTTTACCGCCATGATATAAGCCTTTGGTGCCGCACCGATATACTCTCCTTTTTCGTTACTGGCAGCGAGGGAGGCCATAAAGGTTCCGTGTCCGTCTTCATCAATAGAAGGAACAATTTCATATGGGTTTTCTGAATTTAAAGCTCTATTAATATCCTCTTGTGTATAAACCGAACCGAAATAAAGATAATCAGGTCTGTTGCCATCAATGGTTTGATCCCAAAGATACAGTATCTTTGAAGATCCATCCTCAAATCGAAATGCTTCTTTTGTGTAATCAATACCGGTATCGACAAAGCCAATGACAACATTTCTTCCTGAAAGATTTAAAAAGGGCTGATTTTGAATTTGGGTAATTCCGCTGTCCTCATTGCTTTTGCTGTCCAAGGGTGATAGGATTTTCGGAAAGAATTCATTATAATCATTTCCTAATTCTTCAAATAATAGGGGCAAATTATCTAAATTTGTATAAACAACGATCAACTCATTTGCCAGTTCAGTCCCTAATTTTAAGTAAGGTTTGTCTTGTATGAATAGCTTAAAGCGATCAGTATTAATTACATTAAAGTCTACCGTTGTAGGCAGGTTGAAAAATTCATTCAACGGCAAGTCATTTTCATCTATATTTGCAGCCAAGAATAATCGCCTCCTAATTGATACTCGGTTAAATAATTCATTGTACCGTATAAGCACAGCGTACCATAGCCAAAGGATGCATTTGGATAGATGACACCCGGTTTTCTTTCTGCGCCTATTCGTAAAAATGCTCTGATGCGTTCTCCATATAGAAAAGGATCATTATTATTCACAATTCCCCATTGCATCATTAGGGCGGCTGAGCCTGTAGCAAAGGGTGCGGCTACGCTGGTACCTGTAAATGTATCATAACCACCACCGCTTTTTGTGGATAATATATTTACTGCCGGCGCAGCAATATCAGGATAAAATGCTGTATTATCTACGTCACCTCTTCCAGAAAACGGCGCTATGTTGCCTACACGATCATTATAGCCTGCAACTCTTACTACTTTTGCAGCTGTAGAAGGAATGGTAAGGGTGTTGTATATGGATGGATTTGCAAAAAATGTTTCTTCGGATACTTCCTCTATCGTTGGGAGCCATATTTCGTAATTCCCATCAACGATGGTGTCAGCAATAATTTTTAATTTTATTATTGCTGGTAGCAATGCGCCTTGCGTGGCATTAACCGTAAATAAAACCTCTTGTAATGTAGAATAATGTGATGGCTGACCATAAAATATATTCAAATCAAAAGTGGGTCTTCTGACTGTTTTTGTTTGGTTTTCAATGTTAATTACACCGGACGTATTTCCGTCAGGAAAAATTAATTCAACGGCAAACTCATCGACAAAGTTTTTCCAAAGTGATAAATAGTATGTTTCAACTCCGGGACCTCTGAAATAATCAATTTCTTGCACTTCCTTGGATGCAATTTTACCCTTGTAATGATGTCCGCTTGAACCTTCATTACCTGTAGGGATAATAATTGATGTTTTCCAGCTTGTGGAAATTTCAGTAATAAAGGTTTCAAATAGAGAATCGCCTTTATGAGAACCATTATTCATACCAAAGCTCATATTGATACAAATTGGCCTATTAAACCGCTTTGCCTTATCAATGACGTATTTCAAGGCACGCATTAACTCGGTAGATCGTGCAAAGGATTCATAGCCTTTGTAGCCAACCTTCACTGCAATAATGTCAGCCTCTGTTGCTACCCCCACATTTAGCCCGCCACTTGACCGACCGTTTCCGGCAGCAATGCCCGCAACAGCGGTTCCGTGACCATTGGTATCAACACTTGGAACAATGAGGAATGGGTTTGGGCTTTGAATGGCATTATTGATTTGCTGATTATTGTATTCAGCACCGCTGTAAAACCCAACAGGGGGGACGCCTTTTTGTGTTTGATCCCAAATGAAAAGAATTCTGCTGGTTCCATCAATATTTTGGAAATCAGGATGCATATAATCTATTCCCGAATCAATGATTGCAATAATGACACCTTTTCCGCTTAGATTAAATCCGCTGCTTCTTTGAACAGCCGTGATGCAAGAACTTACAAGGTTATTGGATCCCTCAAAATAAAGATTTTTGGGTAATTCAAGGTGTTCAACTTCCGAATAAGAATTTAATGCAGCGAGTTTCGTTTTATCAATCGTAATAATTGCGTAATTTTCGTATACAATTTCCGCTTCAGCTCCCAGTTCCTCTGCAACTTTTAGGATATCCCCATTAAATTTGGCAATAACCTCTATTTTATTAGAGTCCATTTCTAAATCCTCTTCAAACTCTAATTCATTGCCGATTTCTGATGAAAACAAGTCGTTTGTTTTAGAAGCCTTACTGTTTATACGTTTTGTTAACATAAACTTCACTCCTTGCCTCAGCAAAATGCGAGAACATCTGAAAGCTTGATTATTTCATAAACCCAATGATTATTCAGTTTTGCAAAGCCTCTTAGTTGGATTTTGTTACAATCCTTTATTAAAAACCAATAGCCTTTATTATCTTTTAATGTCAGGTACACGATAGTGTCTATTTGGTTTTGTAGTAACGATATTTGTTCCTTCGTTAAAATATGGTTGTATTTTGGGGCATATTTTAACACCGCTTTTTGCGCTTGATTAAGTTGACATGAATTATAAGACATAATCGTCACCCTTTCAGTATCATTCTTACAGTATATTTGCTAAACCGTCCTAAAATACCTGATGTCGGGTAAAGCCAGCTGCTAATAAAGAAATGGAGGGCATTGCAAGGAGTATATTGGTTCTTCGCCAATGAAGGTATTTGTGTATTCTGGTGCCCTATTCGGTTTAAAGGAGGTGGCGGTTTAAGGGTTAGGTATAAAAATGAAATGAAAAGGAAAGGCCAATTGGCTGCTGCAAGCGTGATTGTTTTTAGCTGCTGTTTGAAGTTCAAATAGGCAGAGAGTTTGCGCTGCAACCTGAAAAGGGGAGGACCTTGTTTTATGATTACTATGATAATTAAAGCTGAGACAAGAAACCATCAAAACGGTGTATATATATAAGGAAAGAATGCACCTGCGAATATAGGAATAATTTCTATATTCATAGGTGCATTCTTATGTAGATTGCGAAAATGTAAGTTTTTTTGCTAAATCATTCAGTCGTTGACTACTAGCTTAAATGAAAGCAGTTTCTGCTATTTGACTGCGGATTTTTTAAATAAGCCCGATAAAATATTCTACTACAAAAGCAACAATAACTACAAGAAGTGAAATAATGAAACCGTGGAGCATGGGCTGAAAACCCGATTTTTTCATTTCTCTGAAGTCTGTGTTTAAGCCAATGGCGGCAAGGGCAGCCACCATAAGAAATTTACTAAGGTCTTTGCATATTGCTGAAACTGCCACAGGAATAAAACCAATGCTGTTTAAAATGGACATTGCTACAAAAAGTAGGATAAACCATGGAAACAGGTTCGTAAATTTTACTTGCGTGGTTAATTCAAGTTGTTCTGAAGTAGCGAGTTCCTTCCTTTTTAAATGCATTTGAATCATTGCAAAAATTAAAACAGTAGGGATGATGGATAAGGTTCTGGTCAGCTTGACCATGGTTGCAAAATCTCCGGCAGCTTCGGAAAAAGCATAGCCTGCAGCAACTACACTGGAGGTGTCATTTACAGCCGTTCCCGCCCAAAGCCCATAAGCCATATCGCTTAAACCCATTGCTTTGCCAATAATTGGGAAGAGCACAATCATAGCCATGTCGAACAGGAACGTAGCACTGATCGCATAGGCAATATCTTTATCTTCCGCATCGATAACAGGGGCGATTGCGGCAATGGCAGAACCTCCGCAGATACCTGTGCCGGCAGAAATTAAATTGGATAGCTTCCATTTTAACCCTAACGCCTTCCCAACAAAGTAACCTCCGCCAAAGCAGGTGAGAAGTGTAAAAATCATAACTGTTAAGGATAGCTTTCCGACCTGTAAAATTGTGCCGATACTTAGCGATGTACCTAGTAATACGATGGCAAACTTCAAAATTCTTTTTGAGGTGAATACAATACCCGGTTTTGTTACCGAATTTGGTTGATAAAATTGATTGATAATCATACCGATAAATAGGGCGATTACGGAACTGCCAATCAGGGGAATAGGCAATAAGCTTTCCAAAAATCGGGCGGTTGCGGCAATGATGAGGGCAATGAGTAAGCCTGGTAAAACTTGAATAATTTTCTTCATAAATAATTCCTCCGTTTTTGTATCTTTTTCCTTTGATAATAAATTATCACAAATTTGAAATAAAATCAAATTATGATATTTTATAAAGCATAAATTTATGTTATACTTATAGCGATTTTTCGTGCAAATTAAAAAATTTGTGAGTGAAATAAAGAGGAGGGTTTATCGTGCTGGATCAGAAGTTGACTACTTTTTTAGCTGTTGTGAAAACAGGGAGCTATACGGCTGCGGCAAAATTGCTGCACATGACACAGCCTGCCGTTACACAGCATATTCAAAAGCTGGAGGAGCATTATGGGTGTCGTTTGTTTGCACAAGAGGGAAGGGCGATGCGGCTGACAGACGACGGAAAATTTTTTCTTCATTATACGAAAATGCAACAATCCAATGAGCGGCAGCTATTGGAAAAACTGGGTGGGAATCAACGGCCTTTATTTATTGGGAGCACCCTCTCCATTGCGGATTACTATTTGCCGCCCTTACTATTTTCATTTTTAGAAAAAAACAATGAAGGATTGAACATTACAGTTGCAAATACAAAAATTTTGTTGGAGCGTTTATTGCAGGGGAAGCTGGATGCGGCTTTTATTGAAGGCATTTTTGATAGAAAGTTTTTTGAGGCAGAAGTGTTTTGCATTGCAAATTTTATTCCTGTTGTATCAAAAACACATCCGCTGTTGGGAAAGAAAATTGATTTGTCAGAGTTGTATGCTTTTCCGCTAATACTAAGAGAATCTGGCTCTGGTACCAGAGCGATTTTTGAAAGTTATTTGGCGCAGCAAAATGATTCCATCAGCTCTTTTGGCTCCAAATGGGAAGTCAGCAGTTTTGTTTTGATTAAGCATCTTTTGGAAAATACAAATGCGATTTCATTTATGTATGAGGCGGTAGCAGAAAAGGAAATAAAGATGGAAAAATTAGGTGTGCTTGATATTGAAAACTATCAAGTTTCTCATCCACTGCAATTTGTTTATTTAAAAAACAATTTAGATCAAGTCAAAATAAAGAGTTTCTACAATGAATGTATTGGACAGAAAAAATAGGGAGCACATATAAAAAAAGCTGAAAGGGTGGTTTCAGCTTTTTTAATCTTCAAAATTTTTTCGCTGCAAAAAGAGCATAATCAGCGCTATGATTAAGAGGATACAACAAAAAAGAACGGATTTTGCCCCTACTATCGGTGTGACCAATGCACCGATCCCTGCACCCGTAATAAACACAAAAATAACAGAAAAATATAAGAAAGCCTTTTTTGCAGCAGAACTGTCTTTTTCGAATACTAGGTGTACCAGCTGATCTGTGGCGCTTCTTAGGTTGCCTGTACACATCGTTGTGGCATAGGGTAATCCGTGGATGTTCCGAAAGCTTTGTACCTGCATTGCGCAAATGAAGGAAATAAAAATGTTGGCTAACATATCGCCTTTTCCAAGCGGAAGAAACGCAACAATAATCAATACAATAATTTCAATGAAAAGCACAATTTGCCGCCAATGAAAGTGACGTGTATGATGAAAATGTCTTTTAATATATTCATCAACAAATATGCCGCAAACAAAGGCGATTATCGGTATGATATAGTATAAGGCATGAATGAAATGCCCCTGCACAAGCTGAATTGCCAATAATATCATGTTGCCTGTTTGTGCATTTGCAAAAACACCGCCTCTTGCAATATATGTATATGAATCAAAAAAGCCACCTGCAAACGCCAACAGGGCGCCAATACGAAAGCTTTCCGACATTTGGTTATTCCATCGTTCCATTTCAAACTCCTTAATGATTAAAGTAAATATTTTCGATCCAGCGAGCGGTATTGCAAAACCTCTGCCAAGTGTGGCAAGGTGATGTCTTCGCTGCCGGCTAAATCCGCAACGGTTCTGGCAACTTTTAAAATTTTGTGATATGCTCTGGCGCTTAAATCCAATCGTTCAAAGGCATTACGAAGTATTTCTTTTTCCTTTGTCCCCAGAGGGCAAAATCGTTCTATTTGCGCTGCACTTAGCTGTGCGTTAAAATAAATTCCTTCCTTATGATACCGTTCCAGTTGAATTTGATGTGCCGCTAAAACCCTTTTTTTGATTTCGGAGGAGGCCTCGCCCAGTTCAACCCCATCTAAATCCTCATAAGACACCGCAGGCATTTCAACCATAATATCGATTCGATCCAAAAGTGGGCCGCTAATTTTACGGCGGTATTTTATAATTTCATTCATAGAGCAATGGCACTTGTTTCCATCGCCCAAATATCCGCAGGGGCATGGATTCATCGCCGCAACCAGCATAAAATCTGATGGAAATGTTAAAGTTCCGTTTACACGTGCTATGGTAACTTGTCCATCTTCAAGGGGTTGGCGCATGATTTCCAAGGCTGCCCTTTGAAATTCGGGCAGTTCATCAAGAAACAGCACGCCGTTATGGGACAAAGATATTTCCCCCGGTTTTGGAATACGTCCGCCCCCGGTTAATGCCGAAGCGGAAATGGTATGATGCGGTGAGCGGAAGGGACGTGTACGGATCAGGGAGCTTTTGTTGCGCAATAGACCGGCTACACTATAAATTTTCGTTATTTCAATGCTTTCCTCAAATGACAAATCAGGCAAAATGGAAGGCAGGCGCTTTGCAAGCATCGTTTTGCCGGAACCAGGCGGCCCGATCATCAGAAAATTATGACCTCCTGCGGCGGCAATTTCCATGGCACGCTTTGCGTTTTCCTGCCCTTTTACATGGGCAAAATCGAACAAATCCGAATCGTGATTTTCTTGAAAAAGAGCTTTGATATTGATAGCATAGGGCATTATTTTGTTTTTTCCAGATAAATGTTCTGAGATTTCTTTCAAGTTATGTACGGGATAAACTTCAATTCCTTCGACCAAAGCTGCTTCATCCACATTTTCGGGTGGAACGAAGCATTTTTTTATGCCATTTTGCTTTGCTCCATAAACCATAGGCAACACACCGTTTACAGGCCTTACGGAGCCATCTAAGGAAAGCTCGCCTGTTACGAAATAATGTTTAGCCGCTTCGCTTTGCAGCGCACCAGAGGCACAAAGAATGCCAAGCGCAATAGGTAAATCAAAAGATGCGCCTTCCTTACGTGTATCTGCGGGGGCAAGGTTTACCGTAATATGTTTGACAGGGAAGGAAAACCCTGAATTTTTTACAGCCGTACGCACACGCTCACGGGACTCCTTTACCGCTGAATCTGGTAAGCCCACAATATCAAAAGACGGTAAACCGCTGCTTAAATCAACTTCTACTGAAACGGGATAGCTGTCAATCCCTTGTAAGGCAGAACTTTTAATCATAGAAAGCATTATAAACGCCTCATTTCTTTCTTAAGTTAAAAACATCATATCAATAATCACTAAAATTTGCAATGTTTTTGGTTAATTTCTACTAATATATAGCCATAATTACTGAACTTTTTTCTAAATATTGAATTTCTTATTGAATTTTAAAAAAAAAGGTTATATAGTTAAGGGCGTAACTTGAAATTGGGAGGAATACATACATGGAAGAATACTATTTGATGTGGCTTTCAAGAATTGAAGGTATTGGAATCAAACGTATTCATTTGCTTTTGGACTGTTTTCATAGTGCACAGGCTGTGTGGAATGCCCCAAGGGCACAGCTTGCTGGCGTTAAGGGAATTCCCGAAAAAACCATAGATGCAATTCTCCGAGCGAAGGATGAAGAAAAGCTGAATTGTTGGATTGAAGAATTAGAGGAAAAAGAAATACAGTTTTATTCTTTTAAGCATCCCAAATATCCAAATTTGTTAAAGGAAATATACAATCCGCCTGTTGGCATTTATGTAAAAGGCACGCTGCCTGAGGACGACATTGATAAGGTATCCTTGGTAGGGGCAAGGCGCTGCTCCCGCTATGGAGCAGGTGTTACATATCAGATTGCCAAAGACCTTGGCAAAGCCAATATTATTGTTGTAAGCGGTATGGCAAAAGGCATTGATACCATGGCGCACAAAGGAATCTTAGACAGCGGGGGACAAACCATTGCCGTGCTTGGATGCGGCGTCGATATTTGTTATCCAGCAGAAAACAAAGATTTGATGGAAAGAATCGCAAAAAACGGCTGTTTGATTTCCGAGTATCCGCCGGGGACAGAACCTGCACCCCATCATTTTCCGAATCGAAACCGAATCATCAGTGGCCTTTCTAAAATTGTTGTAGTGGCGGAGGCAGGGAAAAAAAGCGGAACTTTAATTACGGCAGATATAGCGCTTGAAAGCGGAAGAGAAGTATTCGTCGTGCCAGGAAACATCACGAGTGCTTTAAGCGAAGGTACAAACAATTTAATCAAACAAGGATGTCCTATTGTTACCGAAAGTAATGATATTTTATTTGAATTGGGCATTACTTATAACGAATATGAAAAGCAACTTTTTTCGAAAAAGGCGGCGGCAAATTTAACCCCAGAAGAAAAAGAAATTTTTGATCAAATTATAGACAAAGAACCTGTTTTAGCTGAAACCATTTGCAGGAAACTGCATAAAAATATACAGGAAGTGCAGTATATACTTTCTCTGCTGGAGATTGCAGGCTTTATACGAAAAATTGCTCAGGCAGGATATATCAGGGAAGGGTAATCTTGAGGTGAAATATGACAAAAGAAATGACTGAAAAAAAGAATAAATCCACCAAGTCCACGTCAAAGGGGACAAAGACAACAAAAAAATATCTTGTAATCGTAGAGTCGCCTGCAAAAGCGGCCACGATTGGCAAATTTCTAGGCAGCAGCTACAAAATCGAAGCCTCCATGGGGCATATTCGGGATTTGCCGAAAAGCCAGTTAGGCATTGATGTGGAAAATGACTTCGAACCTAAATACATTACAATTCGGGGGAAAGGGGATTTATTAAGCAAGCTTCGCAGAGATGCAAAAAATGCGGATAAAGTGTTTCTCGCAACTGACCCTGACCGTGAAGGAGAAGCGATCAGCTGGCATTTAATGTACGCCTTAAACCTTGGTCAGGACAAGGACATCAGCCGTATCACATTCAATGAAATTACAAAAACAGCAGTAAAGCGCTCTATCGGTGAAGCCAGAGAGATTGATATGGATTTGGTGAATGCCCAGCAGGCAAGGCGTGTGCTTGATCGAATGGTTGGTTATACAATAAGCGATTTGCTATGGCAGAAAGTCAAAAAAGGGCTTTCCGGCGGTCGTGTGCAATCTGTTGCTTTGCGAATCATCTGCGATCGGGAAGAGGAAATTTTGGCTTTTATCCCCACCGAATACTGGTCTTTAACTGCAAAGCTTTCGGATAAAAATGGTAAACGTTTGGAGGCTAAGTTTTACGGCAAGGGCGATGAAAAGATAGATTTGACGAATGGCGAGACGACAGATGAGATTATGAAAGGCTTGGAAAATCAGCCTTTTCAGGTAACAGATGTGAAAACAGGCGTCCGTCAGAAAAAGCCTGTTGCACCTTTTACGACCAGCACCTTGCAGCAGGAGGCAAGCAAGCATCTGAATATGGCAACGCAAAAAACCATGATGATTGCGCAGCAGCTTTATGAAGGGATCAATATTAAAGGTGAAGGCACAGTGGGCTTGGTTTCCTATATTCGTACGGATTCCTTCCGTATTTCTGATGAAGCTTATGACGCAGCGATAGCTTTTATCAAAGACAATTATGGTGAGAAATTTGTAAATCCCGAAAGAATTATTTATAAGTCAAAAGGGAAAACGCAGGATGCACATGAAGCAATTCGTCCGACAGAGGTGATGCGTACCCCTGAAAGCATTAAGGATTCTTTATCAAAAGATCAATTCCGTTTGTACAAAATAATATGGGAGCGTTTTGTTGCCAGCCAAATGAGTCCAGCTGTGTATGACACGCTGTCTGTGCGTTTTCAGGCAGGGGAATATTCGTTCAGAAGCTCCGGCTCAAGCTTGAAATTTAAAGGCTTTTTGGAGGCATACAATAAATTTGACGAAGAGGACGAAAAAATGATTCCTCTTTTGGAAAAGGATGATATTTTAAAAATAGAAGAGCTTTTGCCGGAACAGCATTTTACCCAGCCACCAGCAAGATTTACCGATGCGTCCTTAATCAAGACTTTAGAGGAAATCGGTGTAGGCCGTCCCAGTACCTATGCACCTACCTTAACTACAATTCTGACTCGTCATTATGTTATCAAAGAAACGAAAAATCTTTATCCAACCGAGCTGGGCGAGGTTGTAAATGATATTATGAAAAACTATTTTTCCGAAATCGTTGATGTTGATTTCACTGCAAATATGGAAAAACGCTTAGATGAAGTAGAAATGGGACACGAAGAATGGAAGCAGATTATTCGTGAGTTTTATCCTGAATTTAAAACCTGTGTAGACGATGCAAAGGAAAAGTTGGCAAAGGTTGAAATTAAGGATGAAGAGAGCGATGTTATCTGCGAAAAATGCGGCAGAAACATGGTGATTAAATATGGTCGTTTTGGTAAATTTTTGGCTTGTCCCGGTTTTCCGGAATGCCAAAATGCAAAACCTTTCTTTGAAGAAGCAGGGGTAAGCTGTCCTGAATGTGGCGGCAAGGTGCTCATTAAAAAAACAAAAAAAGGTCGTGCATACTACGGCTGCGAGAACAATCCTGAGTGTGGATTTATGTCTTGGAATAAGCCGACGGGAGAAAAATGTCCTGTTTGCGGTAGCTTTTTGGTGGAAAAGGGAAGAAAGAACGTAAAAGTTGTTTGTTCCAATGAAAAATGCGGCTATATGAAAGACAACCCTGTTGAGGAATCTTAAAGTAATACGTCTTTATTACCATAAAAATTTAAAAAACTTTGATTTAACGGTTGTATTTTGGATCTGTCCATGGTATAATCCCATAGGTAACTTTAAAACACACGCATTTGTTGCCAATGGAACGGTGCCGACATGGTCGGTTTTCTTTGGGGAAACAATTGCGGAGGATTAACCACAGGAGGTGCTCTATGAGCGTAATTTCAATGAAACAATTATTAGAAGCAGGTGTTCACTTTGGACACCAGACAAGAAGATGGAACCCTAAAATGGCTGAATACATCTTCGCAGAAAGAAACGGCATTTACATCATTGACTTGCAGAAAACTGTTAAAAAAATTGACGAGGCTTATGCCCAGATGTGCAAAACAATTGCAGATGGCGGCGAAATCTTGTTCGTTGGTACAAAAAAACAGGCGCAGGACTGTATGAAGGAAGAAGCTGAAAGATGCGGTATGTACTATGTTAACCAGAGATGGTTGGGTGGTATGCTGACAAACTTCACTACAATCAAAACAAGAGTTGCAAGATTGAAAGAATTAGAAAAAATGCAGGCTGACGGTATCTTTGAAGTTCTGCCCAAAAAAGAAGTTGCAGCTTTGTTGCATGAAATGGAAAAGCTGGAAAAGAACTTGGGCGGTATCAAAAACATGAAAAAGGTGCCTGATATGCTCTTTATTGTTGATACAAGAAAAGAAAGAATTGCTGTTCAGGAAGCTCATAATTTGGGAATTCCCATCGTTGCAATCGTAGATACAAACTGCGATCCCGATGAAATTGATTATGTTATCCCCGGTAACGATGATGCAATCCGTGCAGTAAAATTGATTGCTTCCAAGGTTGCAGATGCAGTTTTGGAATCCAAGCAGGGTGAACAGGAAACAGCAGCTGTTCAAGAAGCAGCAGCTGAATAATTTATTTTACAAGGCATTTGCCCGAGCTTCAGCCAACTAACGGGCTGAAGCTCTTTTCATATTACAAACGGAAAATACGGAGGGAAAAAAACATGGCTATTACAGCAGCAATGGTAAAAGAATTAAGAGAAATCACAGGCGTTGGCATGATGGACTGTAAAAAAGCGCTGGCTGAAACAGACGGCGATATGGAAAAAGCAGTAGAAATCTTAAGAGAAAAAGGACTCGCAGCTTCTGCAAAGAAGGCTGGTCGTATTGCTTCCGAAGGTGTTGTTGATACTTACCTGAGCGAGGACAACAAGATTGGTACAATCATTGAAGTAAACTCTGAAACTGACTTTGTTGCAAAAAATCAGATTTTCAGAGAGTATGTGTCCGCAGTTGCGAAGCAGGCTTCCAAGTCGACTGCTGCTGATATGGATGCATTCTTCGAAGAAAAATGGGATTTGGATACACAGTTCACAGTAAGAGAGGCTCTGAGCCAGCAAGTAGCTATTATCGGCGAAAACCTTAACATCAGACGCTTTGAAAAGTTTGAGAAGGCACAGTCCGGTAAGCTGGTTTCCTATATTCATGGCGGCGGCAGAATCGGCGTTTTAATTGAATTAGCTTGCGAGAACGAAAGCGAAGAATTAGTGGAATTGGGCAAAAATATCGCTATGCAGATTGCAGCCTTAAACCCCCAATTCATTACCGAAAAAGAAGTGCCTGCTGAATTTATTGAAAAAGAAACAGAAATTTTAACAGTACAGGCGAAAAGCGATCCGAAAAATGCAAGCAAGCCTGATCAGATTATCGCTAAGATGATTGAAGGCAGATTAAAGAAAGAATTGAAAGAATTTTGCTTGGTTGAACAGCCTTATGTAAAAGATGGCGATTTAACAGTTCAAAAATATATTGATTCCGTTGCAAAAACAGTAGGAGCTCCTATTGAAATCGCACGTTTTGTTCGTTATGAAACAGGTGAAGGCTTAGAGAAAAAAGAAGAAAACTTTGCAGATGAAGTTGCAAAGGCAATGGCTTAACAAACTAATTTAAGGCATAGTCTTTTAAGGCTTATCTTAAAAATAGTTTTGAGTCAAATTCTATAAAATTGAAAAGAAACGCCAATTAACTGGCGTTTCTTTTTTGCTGAAAATCAGGAAAATCCTATACTTTTATAAAAAAAGTGGAAATTTCATTTGGATTGTGTTACATTAGAATGGTAAGGAGGCTGTTATCAATGTATAAGAGAATTGTCCTAAAATTAAGCGGCGAGGCTCTGGCAGGAGATAAGGATGGCGTTACTTTTGATGATACCATCATCGGGGGATTAGTGTCACAGATTAAAGAAGTTATGAACAATGGCACGCAGGTTTGTCTTGTCGTAGGCGGAGGTAATTTTTGGCGAGGCAGGAGTGCCGCATCTGGTATGGACAGAACAAAAGCTGATCAAATTGGTATGCTGGCAACGGTTATGAATGCCATTTATTTGGCGGATGCCTTTCGACAAAGCGGTGTTTCAGCAACTGTTCAAACGCCGATTCCTTTTGGCACGATGACAGAACTGTTTTCTAAGGATGCTGCAATGGCACGCTTGGAAAAAGGTGAAATCCTGATTTTTGCAGCCGGTCTTGGACACCCTTTCTTCTCAACAGATACAATTACAGCCTTAAGAGGGGCCGAATTAGATGTGGATGGTCTTTTTTTCGCAAAAAACATTGACGGTGTCTATGATGATGATCCGGCTGTGAACCCCAATGCCAAAAAGATTGATTTGATTAAGTCAGAAGAAATTGTTAAAAATAATCTTAAGGTAATTGATATGGCGGCGGCTAATCTTTGTTTTGAACGGAAAATCCCCGTAGTTATATTTGGCTTAAATGAAGAAAAAAGTATTATCCGTGCAGTAAGCGGAGAAAAAATTGGTACAATTGTTACAGTTTCTTAAAATAAAAATCATAGGAGGCAATCGCTATGGCATCTGAATTAATTAAACCCTTTCAAGAAAAAATGGAAAAAACCGTTACAGCTCTAATAAACGACTATTTAACAATTCGCGCAGGCCGTGCAAACCCCCATGTACTTGATAAAATTTCTGTTGAATATTATGGTACACAAACCCCAATCAATCAAATTGGGAATATCACGATTCCCGAAGCACGTATTATCCAAATTCAGCCTTGGGACAGCAGTGCGATAAAGGCAATTGAAAAAGCAATTAATGCGTCTGATCTGGGCCTCAATCCAAACAATGATGGTAAGGTGATTCGCCTTATCTTCCCTGAATTGACTGAGGAAAGAAGAAAAGAATTAACAAAAGATGTAAAAAAGAAGGCTGAAAATGCAAAAGTTGCAATTCGCAATGTCAGACGTGATGCAATTGATGCTTTGAAAAAAAGTGAAAAGAAAAAAGAAATTGCTGAAGATGCATTAAAGGATCTGGAAGAAGAAGCACAAAAGCTGACAGACAAATATGTTGCAGATGTTGAGAAAAAATGCGACGAAAAATGCAAAGACATTCTTGCAGTATAAAAATATATATCCTGCCCCTCTAGTCATAAGAGGGGTTTTGTTACACGGAGGAAATTTATGTTTTTTCAGAAAAAAAATGTCGCATTAACCATAGACAGATCACGCTTGCCAAAACATATTGCAATCATTATGGATGGTAACGGTCGTTGGGCTGCGAAAAGAGCTTTACCGAGAAAAGCAGGACATAAGGCTGGTGCAGAGGCTTTAGAACGATTGATTACCGACGCCAAAGAAATAGGAATTGAGCATATCACAGTATATGCTTTTTCTACTGAAAATTGGAAGCGTTCAGATGAAGAAGTTTCTGCCATTATGGATTTGTTGCGTCATTATTTAAAAAACTCCTTTCAACGTCTTTTGAAGGATAACGTAAAATTGCAGGTAATCGGAGATATTGCACGTTTAGATGCGGACATTCAACAACAGATTAGGGAAAGCGAAGAGGAATCAAAGGAAAAGGACGGTATGACTGTTCATATTGCTTTGAATTACGGCGGAAGGGATGAGTTATGCCGCAGCATACAAAAAATTGCGGAGCACGTAGCAAATGGACGGCTCTCTCCCGAAGGAATTACGGAAGAAACAGTTGAAGCTTTTCTTGATACCGCAGGAGTGCCCGATCCTGAATTACTTATTCGTACAAGCGGTGAAGAGCGTATCAGCAATTTTTTATTGTGGCAAATTGCTTATTCCGAATTTTATTTTACAGATGTACTTTGGCCTGATTTTGGTAAATATGATTTGGAAAAGGCAATTTACTACTATCAGAATAGAGAACGCCGCTTCGGCGGAAGACAAAAATGAGGTGATCTTCCTTGAAAACAAGAATCATTTCCGCAGTGGTGCTTCTGCCATTTCTGATATTTTTCGTTGTTTCCGGTGGCTTTTGGTTGAAAGCGGCAATCGTCGTTTTAGGACTGATTGGAATGAATGAGTTTTATCAGGCATTTTCAAAGCAAAACACCAGGCTGCATATCATAGGCTATATTTTTGCGTTATTTTATGGCATATTTATGGAGCAAATCATAAATGCAAATAATTATTTTAATATTTTTGTATCCCTTTTTCTTGTGGTGCTATTAGTTTATACGGTAATTTGCCATAGTAAAACGAATGCGCTGGAAGGAATGACAGGTTTTTTTGGCTTTTTCTATGCGTTTTTTTTACTGTCCCATATTTATCTGATTCGGGAATTTGCTTATGGCAAATATTTGGTATGGCTAGCCGTTATCGCAGCCTTTGGTTGTGACACAGGGGCTTATTTTATTGGAATTAATTTTGGGAAACATAAATTAATTCCCTCTCTTAGCCCGAAAAAAACGATAGAAGGCTCCATTGGAGGTATTGTCACAGCAACTTTACTTTCCTTGGCATATGGTTTATGGATTGGAAATGTTGTGGTATTTGAGGATGTAAATTTATTGCTGTTATGTGGCATGGCAGGATTTTTCGGTTCCTTTTTAGCCCAAATTGGTGATTTGGCGGCCTCGGCAATGAAAAGAATGACTGGAATCAAGGATTTTGGGAAGCTGATTCCTGGGCACGGCGGTGTGTTGGATCGTTTTGATAGTGTTATTTTAACCGCTCCGGCCCTATATTACATCATGTTCTTCTTAATTGAAGTAAAACCGTAAAAGAGGTATAATCGTATGAGAGAAATTTCTATTTTAGGTTCGACGGGTTCCATCGGTACGCAAACCTTGGAAGTCATTGAAAACTTAAATAACATACAAGTTGCAGGAATTAGCGGAAATCATAATATTGAGCTATTGGAACAACAAGCAAGGAAATTTAAACCCCGATTTGTTGCTGTTATGGACGAACAACAAGCAAAAAAGCTTAAGCAGCGTCTTTGTGATGTGAATACGAAAGTTTTAAGCGGCATGGAGGGTTTAATTGAAGTTGCAACAATAAACTCGGTAGATACTGTTGTAACCTCTGTGGTTGGAAATGTAGGATTAAAGCCTACGTTTGAGGCAATTTCGGCGAAAAAAAACATTGCTTTGGCAAATAAAGAAACACTTGTTTCCGCAGGGCAGCTGGTAATGGACTTGGCGAGGAAGAAAGGGATTTCCATTTATCCTGTGGACAGCGAGCATTCAGCAATTTTTCAATCCTTACAGGGAAATGAAGGTAATTCCGTTCGCCGTATTTTGCTGACGGCTTCGGGTGGCCCTTTTCGAGGAAAGAAGAAAAAAGAATTATTGAATATTACTGCTGCTGATGCTTTAAAACATCCCAATTGGTCTATGGGTAAAAAAATTACCATTGATTCTGCCACGCTTATGAATAAAGGCTTGGAAGTGATGGAAGCAAAGTGGCTTTTTGGCGTGTCCACAGACCAAATAGAAGTTTTGGTTCATCCGCAAAGCATCGTTCATTCTGCGGTAGAATATGAGGATGGTGCAATTATAGCGCAAATGGGTGAGCCTGATATGAAGGTGCCGATTCAATATGCGCTGACATACCCGAAAAGGGCAAAAAGTCCATTTCCAAAGGTTGATTTCTCACAGAGAAATACGTTGACCTTTGAAAAGCCGGATATGGAAACCTTCCGTTGCTTAGCCTTGGCATATCATGCCTTGGAAATAGGCGGAACATTGCCTGCTGTGCTCAATGGTGCAAATGAAATTGCTGTCGAAAAATTTTTAAACGGAAAAATTACCTTTTTACAGATACCTGAACTGATAGAACAAACTATGAATGCATATACTGTGAAGTATGAATATACATTAGAAGATTTATTGGATGCAGATGAATGGGCAAGAAGCTTTGCCACTAATCTGACTTTCTGATAAACGAGAGGAGGCAGGAGCTTGTTCTCCATTATAATTTCTCTGATTTTAATCGGTGTGCTTGTAATTGCACATGAGTTTGGACACTTTATTGCTGCTAAAAAATGTGGTATTTTAGTCGAAGAATTTTCCGTTGGTATGGGACCAAAGTTTTTTTCTCATAAGAAGGGTGAAACTGAGTATAGCATTCGTCTTTTGCCGTTGGGCGGTTTTTGTCGTATGCAAGGAGAAGGAGAAGACGGAATAATTGGCCCACGGTCTTTTTTAAGTAAATCCGTTCTGGTGCGGTTTATTGTTATGGCTGCTGGACCATTTATGAACTTTCTTTTGGCATTGCTTATGATTATTGGACTGACCTCTTCATCCTATGTTGCTTTGCCTTTGGTCAAAGAGATTTTGCCCAATACGCCTGCACAAGAGGTTGGATTGCAAGCCGGTGATGAAATATCCAGAATTAACGGAAAGCGTATTCACATTTATGATGAGCTGGAAGCACAAATTTATAAAAATGAGGGTGAAGAAATACGGTTGGATATTCTTAGAAATGGTCAGGAATATACCTATAAACTGACGCCGCAGTATAATGCTGAGCGACAGGGCTACTTAATTGGTTTTGCACCTGAAATTGAGGTTGGTTTGTTCACCGATGCTGTGGAAGGCTATCAACGCCTTTCTGTATTGGATACGCTTCAATATAGCTATTATTCTATGCTGAATTATATTAAACTGACGGCCGAAGGCTTGGTTCGTGTATTTACCTTTACAGCGAAACAGGAGGAATACGGAGGGCCGATTTCCATTGTAAAAATGGTTGGTGATAGTTACGAAGCAGGTTTAACCTATGGCATGAAGGAAGCAATTCAAAATGTAATATATATTGGTGCTGTTTTAAGTGCAAATTTAGGGGTGCTTAACCTTTTTCCCATTCCCGCATTAGACGGCGGAAGAATTCTTTTATTAATTGTGGAGGCAATTCGCCGAAAACCTTTAAACCCCGAACTGGAAAGCAAAATTCATTTCCTTGGGTTTGCGTTTTTAATGGGTATTATGGTATTTGTTTTATATGGAGATATTGTAAAAATATTTGCTTAGCGAAGGTATGTGAAACAACTTGATACTCTTTGGGTCTTAAAATCAAACGCCGAGTTTCTAAAAACAGACACAAATTCATTCTAATGAATTGACAAAAAACAGATGGGTTTTTGGACGAAACCGTCTTAAAACTCACTGTTTTTTAAAATAGTTGCGTTATACTTAGAACTGCCTGCACATTCTTTTATGACATATGGCTCAAATGATTATCATTTGGGCGTTTTTTGCGCTTGAGGGAACTCATTTTTTCCTGTGAGCGTTGTAAAGTGCAAAGGAGTACAAGCTTAAAAGGGATACATTGAAAAATGTTAGTGAGAAAATAATCATCAGATCTTTGGTGGAAATTTGTTTAAACGAAAAAAATATTAGCAAAAAAGGTTGTGATTTGAAATGTTTCGAAAAATGACAAAGGAAGTGCAAGTGGGCAATCTCAAAATAGGTGGAGGGAACCCTATCATAATACAATCTATGTGTAATACGGATACACGAGATGTGGCGTCTACGGTCAAACAGATTTTGCAGTTGGAAGAGGCAGGCTGTGAATTGGTGCGTGTTGCTATTTTAGATATGGAGGCCGCCAATGCCGTACAGGAAATAAAAAAACAAATCCATATTCCCTTGGTTGCAGATATTCATTTTGATTACAAATTGGCACTTCAAGTAATGGAGTTGGGGATTGATAAGGTTAGAATTAATCCCGGGAATATTGGCGAAGAAAGTCGGATACGGCAAGTGGTGGAAAAAGCAAAGGAAAAGTGCATTCCCATTCGCATTGGCGTAAACAGCGGCTCTTTGGAAAAGGATCTCGTACAAAAGTACGGCGGAGTAACGCCGCAAGGCTTGGTGGAAAGCGCATTGCGTCATGTGCATATTCTCGAAAAATATGAGTTTTATGATATTATCGTTTCTATTAAAGCTTCGGATGTGCTATTCTCATTAGAAGCGTATCGACTCCTTTCGGAGGCAATTGAGTATCCCATTCATGTGGGGATTACGGAGGCAGGGACGGTTTACGGCGGCACCGTTAAATCCGCAGTAGGCATTGGGGCAATTCTTGCCGCAGGCATTGGAGATACCCTTCGTGTTTCTTTGACGGGCGATCCTGTTGAGGAAATTCGTGCCGCAAAGGAAATTTTAAAAAGCCTTGGACTGCGGAAATTCGGTATTGAGCTGATTTCCTGTCCCACCTGTGGCAGAACGCAAATAGATTTGATTTCCATTGCAAATGAGGTGGAACGGCTTTGCCAAGGGATTGATAAAAACATAAAGGTTGCTGTTATGGGCTGTGTTGTAAATGGCCCAGGGGAAGCAAGAGAGGCCGACGTAGGGATTGCCGGCGGTAAGGGCGAAGGGCTTCTGTTTAAAAAGGGCGAAATTATCAAAAAGGTAAAGGAAGAGGACTTGGTTTCTGCCTTAATGGAAGAAATTCAAAAGTATTAAAATCCGATTTAGAAGGGAGGGACAGCATGACAATACAAAGCTTTGACAGTGTTTTTCAGAAAATCTCTTTGTCTGTTGGGATAAAAGAGACTTTCTTTGGCACAGAAGTAAAAAATCTGACAATTTTCAAAAAAGATCGTCTTGTTGTGGTGGAGATTATTTCGCCAAGGCTGATCCCTTTTCATGAAACAGAGCTGTTGAAAAAAGAATTACAGCAGACTTTGCCAGGAATAAAAGAAGTTCGTTTGTCCTTGGAATATGCTTTAGGTGATATGGATGAAAATTCTTTTTTCGCAACCTATTGGGAGAACATCAAGGAATATATTACACAAAGTAGTAAGATTTGCGCCAGCGTGATTTCAGATGCAAGTTGGAAATTTAAAGATGGCAAGCTGATTATTTATGTTAAAAATAATATGGCGTATTTTATGGCGCAAAAAAAGCTGGATATTGATTTGCAGCAAATGATTGAGCGTGAAACAGGACGAGCCATTGTTATGCAATTTAAAAACATTTCTGCATCGGAGCAGGAAACAAAATTGTTTGAGAAGGCAAAGGAAGAAAAGGCAAACGAATTTTTGCAGAAAATCGTTGCTGCACAAGCTGCGGCAGAACAGGAAAAATCGGCGGCAGAGGCAGCCGGTGTTTCCGATTCCGTGCAGAAGGGAATTTTGTTTGGCAAAGAATGTATGGGCAATCGTGTTCCTATTTCCGAAAGCAAGCTAATTGGTGAAGCAGTTGTCATTGAGGGCAGTATTTATAATGTAGAAAGCAAAGAAATCAAAAGTGGTGAAAAATATATCGTTTCCTTTGATATTACAGATAAATCAGATTCAACCACTGTGAAATTTTTTGTAAAGAAAAATATTTTTGATGCTGAACTGCGAGAACGTTTTAAAATAGGTGCCTGTATGCGAGTGCAGGGAGAGGTTCAATTTGACAAATATGCCAAAGAGATAAATATTATGGCGAAAAACATCAATACAGCTCAGCCATTACCGCCTCGTATGGACGTTGCAACAGAAAAAAGAGTGGAATTACACTTACATACACAGATGAGCAGTATGGATGGTGTTACCCCTGTAAAAAACTATATCAAGCGTGCCATTGAATGGGGCCATCAGGCAATTGCAATCACCGATCATGGTGTTGTACAGGCTTTCCCAGACGCTATGAATGCCGCAGGCAAATCTGACTTAAAGGTAATCTATGGGATTGAGGCATATTTGGTGGATGATTTGGGCAATGTTGTCACCATGTCAAAGGGTCAAAATCTTGATGATACCTTTGTGGTTTTCGATATTGAAACCACAGGGCTTTCCAAAGAAGTGGAAATGATTACGGAAATCGGTGCCGTAAAACTCCAAAACGGAGAAATTATTGATCGGTTCAGCACCTTTGTAAATCCAGGAAAACCAATTTCTGCTGAAATTACAAAGCTTACAGGCATTACCGATGAAATGGTGGCGGATGCACCTAAAATACAAGCAATACTGCCGCAATTTTTAAAATTTTCAAAAGACGCAGTATTGGTGGCGCATAATGCAAGCTTTGACATGGGCTTTATTCGAATTGCGGCGGAACGATATTGCAATTTAGAGGTTGAGAATACAGTCTTGGATACCTTGGAATTGGCAAGAGCTTTGTTGCCAAAGTTGAGCAAGCATAAATTAAATATCCTTTGCGAGTATTTAAATATTTCTTTAGTTGGACATCATAGAGCCGTAAACGATGCTGAGGCAACGGCGGAGATGTTTTTAAGGTTCACAGCTATGCTGACGGAAAAGAAAATTTTTACGCTTGATGAGATTAATATTTTTTCCAGCCGAACGGTCAATTATAAAAAGCTGCGTTCAAATCATGCCGTGATTTTGGTACAAAACTATACAGGCTTGCGCAATTTATACGAATTGGTTTCGTTATCGCATATTGATTATTTTTATAGAAAGCCAAGAATCCCAAAAAGTCAGTTGATGCGTTTGCGAGAGGGGCTGATTTTGGGTAGTGCCTGCGAGGCAGGTGAGCTATATCGTGCATTGTTGGATAATGCCGCCAAAGAGGTCATAGAAAATATTGTACGCTTTTATGATTATTTAGAAATACAGCCTTTAGGAAATAATCGTTTTATGATTGATTCCCCAAGGGTTCCGGCAATTCGTTCTATGGAAGATTTAATGGCGATGAATCAGAAAATCGTGGCGCTTGGCGAAAAATTCAATAAGCCTGTGGTTGCGACTTGCGATGTGCATTTTATTGACCCTGATGACGCTGTTTACAGAAAAATTATTATGGCGGCAGAAGGCTTTGCTGATGCTGAAAATCAGCCGCCTTTGTACTTTCGAACAACGGCAGAAATGCTGGCAGAGTTTCAATATTTAGGGGAAGAAAAAGCAAGGGAAGTGGTAATTACTAATACAAACCTAATTGCGGAGCGTATTGAAAAGATCAAGCCAATTCCCGATGAAACTTTCCCCCCAAAAATTGAAGGGGCAGATGATGAGCTTCGGAAAATTTGCATGGACAAGGCATATTCTCTTTATGGGAATCCTTTACCGCCTATTGTACAGGAAAGACTGGAAACAGAGCTGAATTCCATTATCAGCAACGGCTATGCAGTGCTTTACATTATTGCGCAAAAGCTGGTATGGAAATCTGTTGAGGATGGGTATTTGGTTGGCTCTCGTGGCTCCGTAGGATCTTCTTTTGCCGCAAATATGGCGGGAATAACAGAGGTAAACTCTTTGCCGCCCCATTATATTTGCCCAAACTGCAAGTATTCGGATTTTGATTCCGAAACGGTCAAGGCTTATGCTCTGGAGGAGGCTTGCGGCTGTGATATGCCTGATCAAATATGCCCGATTTGCGGTGAAAAGCTCCATAAAGACGGACATGATATTCCTTTCCAGACATTCCTTGGATTTGAAGGAGATAAGGAGCCGGATATTGACTTAAATTTCTCTGGTGAGTATCAGCAGTGTGCCCACGCTTACACGGAGGAGCTTTTTGGCACCGGTCATGTGTTTAAAGCGGGAACGATTGGCACCCTTGCAGATAAAACAGCCTATGGTTTTGTAAAAAAATATTTTGACGAACGTGAGCAAACCGTGCATAATGCGGAAATTAACCGTCTGATACTGGGTTGTACGGGAATAAAAAGGACAACGGGACAGCATCCCGGCGGACTTATGGTAGTGCCCAATGACCATAGTATTTATGAATTTTGTCCCATTCAACGTCCGGCAAATGATGTAAATTCAAAAATTACCACAACGCATTTTGATTATCATTCCATCAGTGGTCGTTTGCTGAAGCTTGACCTTTTGGGACACGATGATCCTACGGTAATTCGTATGCTTTATGATTTAACTGGGGTAAACCCACAAGAAGCACCCCTTGGCGATCCAGAAACAATGTCCTTATTTGAGTCCCCAAAGGCTTTGGGTGTTACCGAGGAGGAAATCAACTGTAAAACGGGAACCTTAGGAATTCCTGAATTTGGTACAAAATTTGTTCGTGGGATGCTGCTGGATACAAAACCGAAAAGCTTTGCGGACTTACTGCGAATCTCAGGGCTTTCTCACGGAACGGATGTGTGGCTAGGCAATGCCCAGATGTTAATCGAAAATGGTACTATTTCCTTAAAGGAAACCATATCAACCCGTGACAGTATTATGATTTATCTCATCAATAAAGGTGTGGATAAAAAGAAATCTTTTAAAATTATGGAAAAGGTTCGTAAGGGAAAAGGCTTAACCGAAGAGGATATAGCGGATATGAAGGCGAGTAATGTGCCTGATTGGTATATTGAATCCTGTCAAAAAATAAAGTATATGTTCCCCAAAGCTCATGCTGCGGCTTATGTCATGATGGCATTCCGTATCGCATATTTTAAAATACATTACCCCGAGGCATATTATGCAGCATATTTTACGGTAAGAGCCTGCGATGATTTTGATTACACAGCAATGTGCAAGGGTGCGGAAAGGGCGAAAGAGGCTATCAAGGAAATTCAGGCAAAGGGTATGGAGGTAACTGCAAAAGATAAAAATAAACTTACTGTTTTGGAAATCATTGTTGAATTTTATGCCAGAGGGTTTCATTTTTTACCTATAAACCTTTACAACTCTGACAGCAAGAAGTTTATTATAACAGATAAAGGGTTAATTCCTCCCTTTAATTCTTTACAAGGCCTTGGTACCACTGCAGCCGAAAGCATTTTAGAGGGCAGGGCGCAAGGCGAGTTCCATACGTTGGAGGAATTGAAAAACAGAACCTCTCTTGGCCGTTCACTGATTGATCTTTTAAAGGAAAACGGTGTGCTGAACGGTATTCCTGAAACAAATCAGCTTAGTTTATTTTAATGGGCTTTTTGGAAAAGCTTTCATTGCTGGTGGAGCTCTATGGGATGTGGATATAGGGCGTAAAAGCCTTACGGATTGCAAGGGAAATGAGCGCAAGACAATAACAGTTGAATTTTACCACTGCATATGATTGAAAAAGAGATAAATACAATAAGGTGCGCAAAGGGACAATAGATAAAAAAGACAAGGTTTGCAAATTTCTGTTAGAATAAAAGTAGCCGTTTTGACGGCCATCATCGGATCGGTATCGCCGTCGAGAGAACAGGGTAGAAGAATGCTCATCGAGAGCTGTGCGTCCTGTAGAGGACATTGCCGAAACCCTTTGGGGTAGCAAGGTTTTTCGCTCTACCATCGACGAACAAAACAAGCAAGCTTATGTTCGCATTGAGGACTGGCGCATCCGCCTCTTGCAAGGGTGGCGTTGTTTACGTAGACGGTACCTATCTGTACCGCAACCGAGGCCATTTTGATGGAAAATATTGCTCAATAAAGGTGGCTAGCGTAAAGATATGGGTGATTGCCGAAGGAATGAAGAATGACAAAGCCAGTTGAGATCAGTTCTTTCAGTGGCTCAAAGGCCGTGGTCAAGATGGCGTAAAGCTCATTGTGGGGAACAAGCGCCTTGGTATGTTGGAAGCTGTTGGCGAAGTATTTCGCAAGCAAAGGGGAATTTTCAAATAAAGCTATTTGACCATTTTGAGATTGTAGTGATTCCCTTTTATACCTCTCCACGTTTGGCTATAAACTCCTTCTTGCGCCATCTTCGAGAAGCAATCGCTTTTGGCAACGTACCTTTCGCTTTGAACTCAAAAATTATAAAGAAAAGAGTTGTCTGATATATTCGACACCTCTTTTCTTTATAATTTTACAACGGTTAAGGGATTTGAATTTCTCCCTTTAAATATAAAACTGCACTTCCTTCAATGCGCACTGTATTTCCTATCACATGGCAAATCAACTGTGCGGTTCTAGGGGAAAGCTGTAAGGACAAAAGCCTGCTTTTTTTCAACCGAGAAGCCCAGAAAGGGGCAAGAATACAATTAGAAGAACCAGTTGCCATATCTTCGTTTACACCTAGTTTTGGGAAGAAACAACGAGAAACAAAGTCGGTATCTGTCCCTTTTGCAGTAACAATTACGCCAAGCCCTTGGGAAAGATGCTTCATTTTCTCAAAATTTGGCTTAATATTTTGCACTTCCTTTGGAGAGTCCAACAGGAAAAATAAATCACGGGAAACAAAACTCTCCCTTGGTTTGATTCCTAAAATATCCTCAATTTCTTCTATCTCTTGAAGTGGGGTATAAGAAAAAGCGGAGGTATGAAGGTTGTATTTGTTTCCGTTGCATAGAACCTTTAGCTGTCCGCCTTTTGTCTCAAAATGGATAGAGTGTCCATCCATAGTTAAAAAATGATGGATGACGTAGGCGGCACCCAGAGCTGCATGAAGACAAAAGGGGACTTCTTTTATTGGCGTAAAAAATCGAAGGGAGTAGGTGCTACCTGTTTTTTGGACAAAGGCAGTTTCAGAGTATCTATTTTCTTCCGCAATTTTTTGCATTAGCGTATCAGTTAATGCATTTTTTAAGATACAGATGCCTGTTGGATTTCCTGAAAAGAGGGAATCTGTGAATGTGTCCACTATGTAGTAGTCCATGATGAAACGCTCCTTTTAGATTTTTGTACCAAGGGAAGTTTGGATTTTTTGGAGCATACCGTTTTTCTTTAATGTGATTAAAAATAGGTATGCTACACTGCCTCCCATTAAGGTTGCGGTCAGAAACATAGGTGTGTAAAAAAACAAGGATAAAGAACCCTTTCCCACTAAAAATTTCATAATTGGATAAGAAACGATGGAACCGATGATACCAGTGCCAATCACTTCACCGATTACGGCAAACAAAAGGTTTCCTTTTGAAGCACGGTACAAAAGTCCTGACAAAGTAGCCCCAAACACAGCACCTGTCAACGCCAGTGGTGGAATTCCCAAAAAGAGCATACGAATGATGCCAATGAGTACGGCGTTTAAAAGGGCATACCATGGTCCCATAAAAACGGCACAAACGATATTAATTAAGTGTGCTGTTGGGCACATCCCCTCAATTCGCAAAAGGGGTGAAATGACGACCCCTATTGCTACCATCATGGAAAGTAATACTAATTTTAATGTGCTGCTGCTTGTTTTCATTTTTTTGACTCCTTTCAAAAAGCAAATAAAAAACCCATGAGAAACTCAGGGTATCTCATGGGTACAAAATATTCATATGAAAAATAGCGTTCCCATGGGAAACCCTTAAATTAAAGGCGGTCGGAACTCAAAAGTTCCCTCTCAACCGAAAACACCGGCTCCCTCGCTATTTGATTGTGATAAAAAAAGGTCTAGGACGCTCCTCCTCTACCTTTGTGAATAAAGAACCAATGAAAAGAACCCCCAAAAAGTTGCCCAAGAAGAACCCCGTGAAATTCTCCTTCGGTGGCAATTCGTAATTAGGTTTTGGGGCAAAAGCGTAACTTTTTTTCGTTGTCCGCTCACAAGCTCCACCAATGTACTTTATTCACAAAATAGTTTACAATAACGATTGTAATCCATCGTTACAAATATAGCATTTTGGGAAAAAATTGTCAATAATTAAAAAAGCATTGCTATGGTGAAAAAGCATATTGGAAAAGGTAAAACAGAAAAAATTGGATGGAAGTGAAATAAGGTTGTTTTGGTTCTTGAATTTGATCCAATATTGCACAGACAATATAAGCGGAGGAATGCAAATTCACCAAACCATCTAAGGAGCCGCTGTTTATTTCCGTGCACACATCTGGATAACGTATAATTAATTTCGCAAATTCATTTTCATAAAAATAGACATGGTCTATAGCCGTTTGGTAAAATAAAGTCACCACAACCAAATCTCACAAAG
>RZZU01000089.1 GCA_009929735.1 Clostridia bacterium
GTTCAAGTAATCTATTCTACAAACACAGCCACTGAACATATTCTTAGCAGCGTAACAAAAGTTCCAACTGCCTTTGTTAAATCCATCATGACTGATTTATCTGACCTCACAAACGAACAACTTCGTGCAAAAGGTTATATCAAAGGTACTGAGAAAAAAGAACAAATTATCTCCTTCTTGACTCGTAAAACAGATCCTAAGACAATCTATAAAAAACAATCTATTGATCGTGACGATGCTATCGACATGGGACAAACACTTAATGTCGCTGCTTTCTTCCAACAAGAAATGCGAATTAAGTTGAACGATGAAATCGCTCAAGCAATCCTTGTTGGGGACGGTCGTGCTATCGGTACAGAAGGTAAGATTGATGAAACTAAGATTCGTCCTATCAAATCTGACACAGACTTCTATACAATCAAAGAAACATACGATGCTGCTAACTTGTTGAACATCTTCGAAACAGTATCTTCTGCTCGTACTAAGATGCTTGGTTCAGGAACTCCAACTCTTTACGTTAATCCTAACTTTGTTACAAAACTTCGCTTCTTGCGTAATAAGAACGATCAATGGGTATTTGGCGGTCAACAACCTGCTACTAAAGAATACCTAGCGTCATTGTTCGGAGTTAAAGAAATTGTAGAAACAAACTTCTTAACAGATGGTGAAATGATCATGGTAAACCTTGCTGACTACCAAGTTGGTACTAACAAAGGTGGTGAAGTTAATACATTCGAGAAATTTGATATTGACTACAACAAACAGAAATACCTTATCGAAACTCGATTGTCAGGCGCTCTTGTTAAAGCTAAAGCCGCAGTTTACTTCTCTGCTAAAGGAGCTGTACCAACCGAGCCTACAGGAAAGTAATTCATGAAGTATTCTGGTAAAGCCGGATTCAAATCTGAATCGGTTGAGACCAGACCGGGAACCTATCAAAATCAGAGCATAGAACGAAGAATCAAAGGAGATGTGTTATCGTATACAACGAGATACAGCCCTCAGCAGAATTCTACAATCGATGATGTTAGGATCACAAACAGACTTTCTATAGTCATGGATCCATTTTTAAGAACCCATATCGGAGAAATGTTATGGGTTTCTTTCTCTGGATCTAAATGGAAGGTTGAAAGTTTCACCGTTCAGAGTCCGCGAATAATTATTGACTTAGGGGGTTTGTACAATGAGTAATCTTGTAGAAGAACGTCTAAAAATACATACAATCCTAACCAATATAATGAAAAAGTATTCTTCTGACGCTAGAGTTTTTTTTAAACCAGACTCTAACGTTAAACTAAATTATCCGTGTATAATTTATACTCGTGAAGGTGATCGGTCTAGACATGCCGATAACACTAGATATTTTAACACAACTTCATTTCAGATAACTGTAATAGACAGAGATTCTGATTCCGAGGTGGTTAACGATATTCTTAACAAGTTATCATCTGCAAGACGATCCAACGAGTTTGTTTCTAATGGTCTATACCATTATATTATAACTATTTCCAATGGAGTCATAACTAATGGCTAAACTTATTTTTGATGAAGTGGGTAAACGTTTTTATGAGACTGGTGTCTCTAAAGCCGTTTTGTTTGTTCAGGACGAGGCTGGTGCTTATCCTAAAGGTGTTGCATGGAACGGTATTACCGCTGTAAACGAATCTCCTTCTGGAGCAGAAGCGAATGACCAATTCGCTGATAACATGAAATATCTATCGCTTACAGGTGCTGAAAACTTTGAAGGTACTATTGAAGCGTTTTATTCTCCTTCTGAATTCGACGTTTGTGATGGTATGGCAGAAATTGCTAAAGGCGTAAATGCACATCAACAAAACCGTAAAGCGTTTGGTTTTGCATATCAATCAATCATTGGTAATGATATCAAACAGAACGATTTCGGAACAAAATTACACTTATGGTATGGATGTAAAGCAGCCCCTACAGAACGCGCTAACGCTTCTGTTAATGATAGCCCAGAACCAGCTAATCCATCATGGGCTATTACATCAACCCCTGTCGATGTACCTGGTCATCGTCCAACTTCAGTATTGACTATTGACAGCACAAAAGCTGAACCAGCTAAATGGAAAGCGCTAATGGATATTATCTATGGT
>RZZU01000047.1 GCA_009929735.1 Clostridia bacterium
ACCGGAAACAATCAATTTTGCTTCTGTTAAATCAACAGCCTTCTTTTCAGCCTTAACAACTTCAAGGATTTCAACATTCATGTCTGCATCTGTGAAGTCAACGTTAAATTTGATCAGTTCGCCTTTTCTTGTTGTGTCCTTATCAATTCTCTTCATAACACCAGGACGTACTGTTGCCATCTGAGGTTTTGTTCTAGGGCACATCAAGGTAGCCATGATGTTACCGCCGAATGCAGGACGAGTCATAAGAAGTGCTCTTGTAGGATCTGCACAGCCCATAGCTGCTTCCTTCGCAAATTCTTCTTCTGTCTTTGCCATTCTCAAGCCTGTTGTATCTGCAACCAAACCTGTTTTAACACGGCTAGCTACACGAGGAGCCACGTCACGGCCGATGGAAGATGCACCGAAAAGCATGATTTCGGGATCAAATTCATTTACGATTGCTGCAACAGCCTTTGTGTAAGGTTCTGTTACATACTCTTTCAAATAAGGGCTGTCAACAAGGATAACCTTGTCTGCACCATAGTGGAAAAGTTTATCAACCTGGCCTTCGATTTCGTGGCCTAAAAGGACAGCTACTACTTCGTCCTTCAAATCTTCTTTCAATCTGGTGGATTCGCCAATCAGCTCAAGGCCTACGTTCTGTACCTTGCCGCTTCTTTGCTCAATTACTACAAATATACCCTTGCTCATAGGTGTTCCTCCTTAAATTTATCAGCATTGCATGGAGCATCACCTTTTTTCAAAGGAAATGCCCCCTGCTCTTTGGGCAAGCCAAATCCTGCCGCAAAGATGAATTCTTTTTATAATATTCAAATCTTTTTTCGATAAAACCGCTGACTCTCTTTTTAAAAGAATATGTATGCGCAGAAAAATTAGATGATGAATTTTTCTTCTAATTTTTTCACAATTGCTTCTACTGCCTGCTCAGGTGTAAGGTCGTGCAATACAGTTCCTGCGCCCTTCATTTCCTTTGTAAAGGATTTATATACATTTGTAGGGGAACCCTTCAAACCAATCATGTCCAATTCCAAGCCATCCTTCAAATCTTCAAAGCCGATTGTCTTGATTTCTTTCTGATATGCCTCAAAAATGCCACCTACGGACATATATCTAGGCTCAGCCAATTCTGCAATGGCTGTTAAAAGACAAGGGGTTTTTACCTTTATAATATGGTAGCCATCCTCAAACTGTCTTTTTACCACTACATAATCCTCTGTTGCGTCTACCACTTCCTCCACATAAGAAACCTGAGGCAAGTGTAATTTTTCGCCAATCTGAGGACCAACCTGTGCTGTGTCACCATCGATTGCCTGACGGCCTGTAATGATTAAATCATAGCCAACCTTATTCAAAGCCGCAGCCAAGATGCCGGAGGTAGCATAAGTATCAGAACCACCGAATTCTCTTGCGGAAACCAAGTAAGCTTCGTCACAACCCATAGCCAAGGCTTCTCTCAAAGCAACATCTGCCTGAGGAGGGCCCATGGATACGACAGCTACTGTAGCACCGAGCTTTTCCTTTAATGTCAAAGCAGCTTCAATACCTGTTTTGTCATCATGGTTAATAATGGAAGGAACACCGTCACGAATCAGTGTGCCTGTTTTAGGATCAATCTTAACTTCTACGGTATCGGGTACCTGCTTGATACAAACAACTATTTTCATAGAGATAGTTACTCCTTTCTTTTTTTCAAGTCTTTTGGATTACGCTTCGCAAGGAAACGCATCTGTTCATAAAATTATTTCAAGCCCATCCAGTTGGCAACAACAATCTTCTGTACTTCAGATGTACCTTCGTAGATTTCTGTAATCTTTGCGTCACGCATCATTCTTTCCATCGGATAATCTCTTGTGTAGCCATATCCACCGAAAAGCTGAAGACATCTTCTTGTTACATCGCTTGCTGTGGAGCCTGCAAGATATTTTGCCATTGCAGAAAGGTGGCTGTAAGGTCTGTGTGCATCCTTTTCGCAAGCTGCTTCATAAATCAACAGCTTAACTGCTTCAACCTTGGTTGCCATATCTGCCAATTCGAACTGTGTGTTCTGGAACTGACCGATTTTCTTTTTAAACTGCTTTCTTTCCATAACATATTTCACGCATTCTTCAATGGCACCTTCTGCAATACCCAATGCCTGGGAAGCGATACCGATACGGCCGCCGTCTAAGGTCTGCATTGCAATTTTGAAACCTTGTCCTTCTTTACCCAAAAGATTTTCCTTGGGGATACGGCAGTTTTCAAAAATCAAATCGCAGGTTGCGGAACCACGAATGCCCATTTTTCTTTCCTTTTTGCCAACAGAGAAGCCGGGTGTGCCCTTTTCTACGATAAAAGCAGAAATGCCACGGTTGCCCTTTGCTTTGTCTGTCATTGCAATAATAACATATGTATCTGAATAGCCTGCGTTTGTGATAAATACCTTTGTACCGTTGAGTACATATTCATCACCATCTAGCTTTGCTGTTGTCTGCTGCATAGAGGAGTCAGTACCTGCACTGGGTTCGGTTAAACCAAAAGCACCCAATTTTTCGCCCTTTGCCAAGGGAACCAAATATTTCTGTTTTTGCTCCTCAGTACCAAACATATAGATAGGCCCTGCACACAAAGATGTGTGTGCCGAAACAATTACCGCTGTTGTGCCGCAAACTTTAGCAAGCTCTTCTACTGCCATAGAGTATGCAAAATAGTTGCCGCCGGCGCCGCCGTATTCCTTAGGAAAAGGAATACCCATAAAACCAAATCTTGCCAGCTTTCCTATTGTTTCCACAGGGAATCTTTCTTCTTCGTCAAGCTCTTCCGCCAAAGGTTTCACCTCTGTTTCGGCAAACTTTCTGTAAAGATCTCGCAACAAAACGTGCTCTTTAGAATAGCCAAACTCCATAAACCTGTTCCTCCTTAAATCATTTTCATGCTTTCGCATAATTGTTATTTCTCTAACGATATATATATGAGCAATTATCATGCCAAACAATAATTTTATTGATTTTACGCATAAATTTAGATTAATCTATAGATAACCGTTGCAAAAAATGTTAGAATGTAACAAAGTGATTGTTATAATATTAATTTCTCACAAAGCCGAGGTGCCCCAATATGAAACTGACAAAAGAACTTTTTTTATCCCTTAATTTTCTCCCCGAAGTGTTAGATAACATAAATGATGGCGTAAATGTTGTAGATACCAATGGAATTCTGGTTTATGTCAATGAAATCAGTGCAAATTATACCGGAAAAAAGAAAGCCGAAATGCTGGGCAATCCGATTACAGATTTTTATCCTGCCGCCGTTTTGCTTACCGTTTTGCAAGACCGACAGCCTGTTTTGGATAAAAAAATCCATTTTGTCCCACCAAAAAAGTATATCGTAAACTCCTATCCCATCTTTCACAACGGTGAATTTTTAGGAGCTTTTTCCGTCTTTCAAGATATTCAGGAGCTGGATCAGTTAAACAGTAAAATTAAACAGCTGGAAATTCAGGTGAAGCTGAACAAGCCCGAGGGGGACTTTAACCATGTGGTTCACTTGGGGACAATGCAAAGTGTTTTCAAACAGGCAAAAAAAATTGTAGGTTCTCTGGGCGGCCCTCGTCATTCCATCATTACAGGCGCATCGGGAACCGGCAAAACCATGCTGGCAAATTTAATTTATAATTATGCCAAGGAAATCGGTGTTATCAGTAAAACTGCACCTTTTATTGAAATTAACTGTGCGCAGTTTACCAATCCAGACATTGCCGCCATGGAAATCTTCGGCTCCGTAGAGGGTGCGTATACAGGCTCGAAAAAGAAAAAAGGGCTTTTTGAACAGGCAAACGGAGGTATTCTATTTCTGGATGAGGCACATACCATTGAAAATTATCAGAACCTGCTTTTAAAAGCCATTGAATCGGGCAAAATCCGCCGCATCGGTGACACAAGGGAAATTGATATTAATGTCATCGTGATTGCGGCATCCACCAAAAATTTGCATGAGGTTTTTCTTCCCGAGCTTTATCAGCGGCTGGGGCAATATGAGATGTATCTACCTTCCTTACAAGAACGCTCCTTGGAGGAAAAGGAACAACTGCTTCTGCACTTTGTGCGTAAATACGAAAACGCCGTATGGGAAGCACGTAAAATCCGCTATCATGTTGCATTCTCGCCACAGGCAAAGCACGCCCTTTTGAATGCCGTTTATCCCAGAAACATACGGCAAATGCGTGACATTATCAATTACAGCATTGATGCTTCTTCCCCGCTGATTGAGGATATCGGGGATAAAACAGATATTACCACAGTCGTTGGGTTGGAACACATTCCCTTTGAGGTTTCAGAAAAATCAGACACAGAAAAAAACGATTCCCTCCCCCCTTCCAATAAAATAACTGACGATGTGGCACAATTTATTCTTGAGCGATATAATCTGGGGGATGGTCCAAGAAAGATTTCCCATCGTTTAACGGAAATGGGATATGATTTGCCATATTATAAGGTTGCTTACTATTTGAAAAAAGAAAATGCAGAATAAGGAGGAATACTATGTGTGGGAAAAAAAAGAAAAAAGCGGGAAGGCTGCTTAACTTAGGGATTATGTTTACAATCTGCTGTCTGTTTCTGGCGGTTTATGCCTATTCCTCCACAACTTCAATTTATATTGGCAGCGAAAAAGTTCCTTTCTCTGCACAAAGCGGCTATCCCTTCACTGATGCACAGGGACGGATGCAGGTACCCTTGCGGGCGGCCATGGATGCCTACGGATGCAAAACCACGTGGAGCGAAGCAGAAAAAACAGTGACGTTAACAAAAGGCGATGCCACTGTCAAGGTTCCCATCGGGAAGACCTATATTCTCATAAATGGGGCACAAAAAACCACAGATACCGCCGCCCTTGTCAAGGATGGACGCACTTATCTTCCCATACGCCCTGTTTTGGAGGCTTTTGGCGCAACAGTCAGATGGGATGAAAAAAAGAATGCCGTCATGATTACCCAGAATGCCAACGGGGAATTAACCGTGCATTTTATAGACGTTGGGCAAGGGGATTCCATTTTGATTGACAATCAAGACTTTGAAGTGCTCATTGACGGGGGAAATAACAAAGACGGGCAAAATGTAGTTGCCTACCTAAAGGATTATGTGGATGGGCCTTTGGATTTGATGATCGGCACCCACCCCGATGCAGACCATATCGGTGGCTTGGATGACGTAATGGAAGCCTATGCCGTATCAGAAATCATTGACAGCGGTGCCGCAAAGGAAACCAAAACCTATCAAGAATATTGGCAGGCAGTGCAAGACGAGCCAAATTGCAACCTACTATATGATGAAGACATGACCTTAGATTTGGGCAATGGCGCAACATTAAAAATTATCGAAACAGGTGATAATTATAAGGATGCCAACGACAACAGCGTTGTCGCTCAATTAAATTACGGCGAGATTTCTGTTTTATTGGCAGGAGATATGGAGCAGGAAGCGGAAAGTGCCTCTCTTTCCAAATTTGGCAAGGTAACCGTATTAAAAGCAGGGCACCATGGCTCCAAAACCTCCTCCTCCCAGAGCCTTTTAAATATTTTGCAGTCTGAGTATGTTATTATTTCTGCGGGAAAGGGAAACAGCTACGGTCATCCGCACAAAGCTGTTTTGGAGCGTTATTTCAACAGCGGCGCCACAGTTTATGGCACCTTCCGCAGCGGCACGATTATGATGATGACCAACGGAAGCACACTTTCCTTCAATACCAATGACCCTGTTGTTTTGGGCGATGCTGGGGATTAAGTCAAAACCTTGAGGGCTTTGCCCTCAAACTCCCACAAGGGATTCTCTCCCTTGACCCTATAAGAGGGTGTCCCAAAAGTCATTTTACGGCTTTCGGGGCACCCTCTTTCATTAAATGACTGCCAATTTTTTTAAACCTCTTTTTCCATCTCTTCATTCTTTTCTTCGACTGTTTTTCCGTTTAGAATTTCCATAAATTCATCGCCTGTTATGGTTTCCTTTTCCAGAAGATGTGCCGCAATTTCATTCATCTTTTCCTTATTCTCTGAAAGAATGGCGTATGCCTTATCATGCGCCTTTTGTATCATTTGAATGACCGCTTTATCAATTTTTGCAGCTGTTTCATTGGAGCAAGCCAGGGTTGTATCTCCGCCCAAATATTGATTATTCACTGTTTCCAGCGCAACCATGCCAAATTCTTCGCTCATGCCATAGCGAGTAATCATTGCCCGTGCCATTCGGGTGGCTTGCTCAATATCATTAGAGGCACCTGTGGTAATTGATTGAAAGCAAATTTCCTCCGCTGCACGACCGCCTGTAAACGTTACTATTTTATTAAACGCCTTTTCCTGATCCATCAGGAAAAATTCGCCTTCATCCACCTGCATGGTGTAGCCAAGGGCACCTGAGGTTCTTGGAATAATGGTGATTTTATGAACAGGTGCTGAATTTTTTTGCTTTGCCGCCACCAAAGCGTGCCCAACCTCATGATAAGCAATGATTTCCTTTTCGTGCTTGGAAATAACCGCTCCCTTTCGCTGATACCCAGCTAAAATGACTTCCACACTTTCCTCCAAGTCGTTCTGACTTACCGAAGAACGTCCCATTCGCACCGCACGCAAAGCACCTTCGTTAATAATATTTGCAAGCTCTGCTCCTGACGCACCCGAGGTTGCCCTTGCAATCGGATTAAAATCAATATTATCTTCCATTGTTACTTTTTGAGCGTGAACCTTCAAAATCGCCTCTCGCCCTTTCAAATCTGGTAATTCCACAGGAATTCGTCTGTCAAAGCGTCCTGGACGCAACAGTGCTTTATCCAAGGTTTCGGGTCTGTTTGTAGCGGCTAAAATAACCACACCTTTTTGCCCGTCAAACCCATCCATTTCTGACAAAAGCTGATTCAAGGTTTGCTCCCTCTCGTCGTTGCCACCCATGACACCGCCATCTCTTTTTTTACCGATGGTATCAATTTCATCAATAAATATGATACAGGGTGCTTTTTCATTTGCCTGCTTAAACAAATCCCTAACCTTCGCCGCACCCATACCAACGAACATTTCAACAAATTCCGAGCCGGAAATAGAGAAAAACGGTACATTTGCCTCGCCTGCAACTGCCTGTGCCAAAAGCGTTTTGCCTGTTCCTGGAGGCCCCACTAATAAGGCTCCCTTCGGCATTTTTGCCCCTACCACAGTATATTTAAACGGATTATGAAGGAAATCAACAATTTCATTGAGTGCTTCCTTTGCTTCATCCTGTCCCGCCACGTCGGCAAAGGTCTTTCCCGTTTGTGCCTTTACATAGATTTTTGCATTTGACTTGCCAAAGGACATTGCGTTACCTCCCATGCCGCCCATTTTGCCCGCCATCTTACTCATTACAAAACGCCAGAATAACGCGAATACAACCAGCATAATCAATGTGCTGACAAAAGGGGAAATTTCCTTTGGCTTCACCTCGTTAAACTTTACCCCCGCCTCATCCAATCGCTCTACCAGCAAGCTGTCATCCATACGCCCCGTGACATATACCTGCTCTGCTTGAACCTCAGTATCCCCATCTGTTGTTCCTTTCAATACAAAGTAAATATCATCCTCATTTACTTGTACATCATTCACATTTTCACTCTTTAATTCATTCAAAAATACATCGTAAGTAACTCTTTCCATTGTACTTTTTGTAAATAAAGGCAGCAAAAACATATTGATCACTGCCATAAACAGCAAGGCCATTAGCCAATAATAAATAAATGGCTTCTTTTTATTTTCCATATATTTCCTCTCTTTCTTCTTTTCCCCAATATGTAGACATTTCACTTGTTTTTTCCTGACCGTTTAAAATTTCAACTTAAATTTCTTTTTATTTTTTCCAAAACCTGATAAAATACAACCCATTCTTCGTCCGTAATACCAGCTGTCATTTTTACCTCCATCCAAAAAACCCTCTGTAAAACTTCGTTATAAATCGTAATTGCATCATCTGTAAGGGTTATTTTTTTTAATCTTGCATCGTAATCAACACTTTGTCTGTGAATATAACCCTTTCGTTCCATGTTTTGAAGAATTCCGGAAACGGTTGATCTTCTTATATTAAAACCCGTTTCCAAATCTCTTTGAAAAACATCTTCATCCTGATTTTCATAAAGATAGTGGATCACCCAAACCTGCATAGACGATAAATTCTTTGCATCCTCTTGAAAAGGCTGCTGCACCATCTGTCGGCAAATGGAATTTACAACAGATTTTAGCTCGACACAAAATTTTGGCCTATAATCCATAGTCTCACCTCCGATTGTTAGGTTGCTGACAGTATAGCACCCTAACAATCGCCAGGCAATTAAATAAAGATTAAGATTATCCTATCAATTCTTAATTTTCTTCTGTGCGCTGAATATCTGCACCCAACGCTTTTAATTTTTCATCTATCTTGTAATACCCTCTCTCGATATGATGAATATCCCCTATTTCCGTTTCGCCCTTCGCTGCTAAAGCCGAAAGGATTAATGCCGCACCTGCCCTTAAATCCGTTGCCCGAACCTTACTCCCCGTCAATTCCTCCACACCTTCAATGACCGCATTACGGCTTTCTATACGAATGTCGGCACCCATGCGCTGAAGCTCTCCAGCATGCGTAAATCGATTTTCAAATACGGTTTCTGTAATCACACTGGTTCCCTTTGCAAGTGTCATTAAACTCATAAACTGTGCCTGCATATCGGTAGGAAAGCCGGGAAACGGCATTGTTTTTAACTGCAAAGGCTGAAGCTTGCCCTTTCTGTACACATGAAGCCCTTGCGGCACCGCCTCAATTTTTACATTACATTCCGCAAGCTTTGCAATTACAGGTTTGAGATGCTCTTCCCTTACGTTTTCCAGCACAATATCGCCCCCTGTGATTGCCGCCCCAACCATAAAAGTTCCTGCTTCAATACGATCGGGGATCACACAATGCGTCGTTCCCCCAAGCTCTTTTCCGCCGACAATTTGAATGGTATCTGTGCCATCTCCTTGAACATCCGCACCAAGCTCTCGCAAAAACTCTGCTAAATCAATAATTTCGGGTTCAGCGGCAGCATTTTCAATCACAGTATTCCCTTTTGCTAAAACTGCCGCCATCATGATGTTTTCTGTTGCGCCAACACTTGGAAAATCCAAATAAATATTGGCGCCCTTTAATTTCTTTGCTACCAAATCTATGATGCCATGCTCATGCTTGCTTTTCGCACCCATACTGTGGAAACCCTTCAAATGCAAATCAATGGGCCTGTTGCCTATTTGACAACCGCCGGGATGCGGCAGTCTTGCCTGTCCATATCTAGATAAAAGTGGCCCCGCCACAAGAAACGAGGCTCGCATTTTTCCTGCTTGCTCATAAAAACTTTCTAAGGACGTCAATTCTTTTGCACAAATTAAAATGGTTTCTTTTTCCTTGTCATATGAAACTTCCGCTCCAAAGCCTTCCAGAATCTCCAGCATATTCAAAACATCTGTTAGGGGCGGAACATTTTCAATGGTACAAGGCTCTGGTGTCAATAAGCAAGCAGCTAAAATCGGCAGGGCTGCATTTTTTGCTCCACTGATGCGAACCGAGCCATGAAGTGAATCCGTGTGGTGAATGATAAATTTTTCCATACCCATCCCTCGCGTTTCTAAGGAAGCACTGATTGCGTGGAGGATGCGCAGATGGTCGTGAAAATTTTCGATTGGCAAGGAAAAAAACATAGCAATAACGGCAAGATTGCGAAGCTTTCTGACACCGCCAAACGGAAATTTTACCGATGAAATGTGCGCACGAAAATGAATCAGCGTTTCTTTAAATAGAATAAAATAATGATTGCGTCTTTATTATGTCCGCAGGATTTGAAAGCAACCGATAAAATATCAACCGAATTTGTAAAATTTTTGTTAAAATTCATACTTTACAGTTTCAAAACTTCTGGTATAATGGATATATACTTTGCGGATGTAGTTCATCGGTAGAATGAAAGCTTCCCAAGCTTTAGAGGTGGGTTCGATTCCCATCATCCGCTTTTTTGCAGTATTACCACAAAAGGCTTGAAAATATCAAGAAGCCTTGAAAAATCAGTCTTTTTTACAATTTTAAAAAATACTGTCTGTAGTATAATTAGCTACAAATAAAAAAATATGCAACATCACAATATAAAAAATACCCCCTCTTTAGTAGGTTAGTCTTAGGGATTTTTAATCCCGGAAAAATATCGGCGTAGTTTGGTATGTGTTACCGGCTATGCCGACTTTTCTTGTTCTGTGGTGGATGTAGAAACCGGTGGGTCAAATTCGCCAATACAGTTATAAACTATTTTGATACGCTGTACTCGTCTACCGTCAATGCGCTCTGCATTGTAAACATAGATTTTTTCAACGAACTCCCGGATAATCTCCGCTGTGAGTTCCTTTATATCAGTGTACTTCCGTACCAATGTGAGGAAGTGGTCAACATTAAGAACGCTTTCCTTTTCCTCGGTCATGGTGGATTTTAGTTCTGCCACTCGGCTTTCAAGAGTAAGCTGCTCTGCTTCATAGTTTGCGGTCATTTTGGCAAAACGCTCATCTGAAATTTTACCCTCTATATTGTCCTCATAGAGCCTTTGGATAATTTCATCCAGCTTTTTGATACGAGCCTGTGACTGCTCTAATTCTCGTTTGCCGTCACGCATACTTTTATCAAGTTCTGTCCTTGTTTTCTTAGTAACCATCTCCACAAATTCATTCTCATGGTCTCTGGCAAAAGCCGTTACTCGGCGGATACCGTCAAGGAGCAATTCCTCAACTACTACATTGCGTATCTGGTGAGAACTGCAGCCGCCTTTAATCTTACGGTAGGTAGCACACACAAAATGCTCTTTGTCATGCTCCCAACCGCGTCCACGCACTTGGTACAGTTTGTTTTCGCAATCCGCACAGAACATCATTCCGGAGAGAATTGGCATTTCACCCATTGGTGTAAGCCTGCGTCTGCCATCCCGGATTTTCTGCACTACCTCAAACACAGGTTTCTCAATAATCGCTTCGTGGGTATTCTCGAAAA
>RZZU01000090.1 GCA_009929735.1 Clostridia bacterium
GGGAGACTGTCCGAAAACTAGCGGATTAACCGTATAGCGGCTAGATGGAATTCATACTGAATTTATCATAGATTTAGCACATTGAAAACTGAATAAAACACACGTAAATATAGGCTTCTATAAAGCATTTGTAGTATAATTAAGAGGTAAACAATCACTGATTAGAGGAGAATTGAGATGCCTTATATTAAAACTTTCGATAGAACCCAAATGATGTTTTGCTCATGGGATGCTTTTGTGGATGAACAAAGCATTGCAAGAATAATAGATGCTTTTGTTAACAGTCTTGATCTGCAGGAGTTTGCTGTGAAAGAAGCTGCGACTGAAGGTAGACCAGCATATGATCCGAAAGGATTGTATAAGCTTTATATCTATGGAAATCGAAAAAGTATCCGTTCTTCAAGAAAGCTTGCGGAAAGCTGTCAGGTAAACATCGAAGTAAAGTGGATGCTGGGTGGTGTAGAGCCGGATTTTAGAACTATCTCGGACTTTAGGAAAAACAATATCGAGAGTTTGAAAAAGATATTTCATGAGTTCAACCGACGTATCTCTGGCGCAGTTGAATGGGGATTCACAGCTGTAGATGGAAGCAAGTTTAATGCCTGTAATTCTAAGGACAGCAACTTTACAAAGAACAAGCTTGATGACAGAATCAAGTGGCTGAATGCTCATACGGATGAATACTTAAGGATACTGAATGATATGGATGAGCGTGAAGATTTAGATGATGAGATCGACAAGCTCACAAGGGAAACTATAGAGAACAAGCTAAAAGAAGCCAGAGAGAGGCTAGCCAGATATGAAGGTTATCAAAAGATTATGGCAGAAACAGGAGCTTCCCAGCTTTCATTAACTGATGCAGATGCAAAATTAATGAAGAACAAAAATGGTTTTGCAGTTGCTTATAATCCGCAGACTGCAATTGATTCTAATACGCATCTGATCCATGATTTCCAGATGACAAATCAGGTGACTGACCACGGGCTTTTGCATTCAACACTTGTGGATATAAAGAAAGAATCTCCCGATCAGGTCATTGAAGTAGTAGCTGATAAAGGATATCAAAAAGCAGATGACATGGTCAAATGTCTTGAGAACGGTATTATACCGAATGTAATTCTCGATGATGGCAAAGATGGATACGAAATCGAAATCGAATATCAGGAGAATGAAACGAATCTAGCATCTACGAAATCAGAGGAGCTTAGCAAGGCGATTCATGCCGGACAGATTCCGGATGCTTACAAAGATGCGATTGAAAGTATTGAGGTGAAGGATGTCAGCAGACTTGTCTCAGATGAACAGTCAGAAAAAGAGACAGTGGAAAGTATATATGGTTCAGAAGAGGAAATGCTGGCAAGAGCAAAGGAAGGATATTTTGTAAGAGATCCTGAAAAAAATCTTGTTTACTGTCCAGCCGGAGAGATTCTGAGGCAGAAATGTACAAGGCAAAACGGAAGCATCCGATATGCAAATAAAATGGCCTGCAGACATTGCAGGAACCGGGATAAGTGTTACAAAGGAAAGAATAAATGGAAGGAAATAGATTTCACCAAAGATAGGCTTGAGAAGCCGTGTAAGGATTGGTTAAAAGCGGAAGGAAAAGAAGTCGTAATTGAAAACAGAAAAAGCAACGGACGTTTTGAAATGAAAAAAATAGTGAAACTTTTTCTTAAGCCAAACCGTGAAAAGACAGCACAGCGGATGTGCTTATCCGAGCATCCATTCGGAACAATAAAAAGAGCTATGGGAGCCGCTTATTTTCTGCTAAAAGGGCTGAAAAAGGTGGAAGGGGAATTTGCGCTCTTTTGCCTGGGATATAATCTGGAAAGAGCAAAAAATCTACTGGGATTTGAAAAAATGATGGAACTGATGACTGCAATATAAGCACAAAAGTTCCAACATTTTCACGTGTGATTTATTCAGTTTTCAATGAAAATAAAATTTAGAAAATCAGGCTGCAAAATAGCTGGTATTCGTTTGAAATGCTGAGTTTTCGGACAGTCTG
>RZZU01000003.1 GCA_009929735.1 Clostridia bacterium
GAAAAAGGGGGGTCATTGTTTTTTTGTTGCAAAGAAACATACAACCCCTGAAAATTAGAGGTTCTATTGAAATTTATATACAAAGTAGTTAACACTACGCCCATGATTGGGGGAGTTATTTTATGACAAAGGAGAGGGAAAAACATTTGCGCCTCTCGAACCTGCAAATTGTTGCCTTGGGATATTTCTTCGTGGCGGTTGTGGGAACGGGACTGCTTTTGCTGCCGGCATCTGCGGCTGAGGGGAATACCACCTTGCTCCAGGCTATGTTTACAGCCGTTTCCGCCTCCTGCGTAACAGGGCTTGTGCTGGTGGATACCAGTACCCACTGGACGCTGTTCGGACAAATGGTTATTTTGCTGTTAATCCAAATTGGCGGAATGGGTTTTATGACAATCGGGATTCGGTTTATGCTGTTGGTGCGTCATAAAATCAGCTTGCGTGAGCGAGAGGTAATGGTGGAAAGCATTAATGCTACCCAATTAGGCGGTATTATTCATTTAACCGGAAAAATTGTCACAGGGACTATTCTCATAGAGGGAATCGGAGCGGCATTATTGGCAATTCGGTTTATTCCTGAGTTTGGGGTGAAAAAAGGCTTGTTTTACAGCATCTTTCATGCTGTTTCAGCTTTTTGCAATGCCGGGTTCGACTTAATGGGGGTGAAAGGGCCTTACAGTTCTTTGGTTTCCTATTCCAATGATAATTTAGTAAATCTAACGATGATTTCGTTAATTATCATTGGCGGTATCGGGTTTTTGGTTTGGGAGGATATTTATAATCACCGTTTGCGATGGAAAAGGTACCAACTGCATACAAAAATCGTATTGGCAAGCACTGTTTTTTTAATACTTGGCGGTGCGCTGCTGTTTTTTATTTTAGAGCAATATGCAACAGGGGCGGATATGGGGAGTAAAGAACGAATGCTAACGGCATTCTTTCAGTCCGTTACCTGCAGGACGGCAGGCTTCAATTCTGTTGATACTGCTGCGATGAGTGAGGGCAGTAAATTGCTATCGATCCTGTTGATGTTCGTTGGCGGCAGCCCTGGTTCAACTGCCGGAGGAATAAAGACTACAACGTTTGCGGTTTTTGTGCTATATATGAGAGCGGGAATAAAAAGGGAAGGCAGGGCAGTCGTTTTTGGGAGAACCCTTGCCCAAGATACCCTTGAAAAGGCGGTTTCTGTTTTTACCATCAGTCTGTGCTTTGCGTTGGCAGGCGGATTGTTGATTTGTGCCATTGAGCCCTTATCAAGCATTGATGTGTTGTTTGAGGTGTTCTCTGCACTGGGAACGGTAGGGCTGTCCACAGGAATTACAAGGCAATTGAGCGGTGCTTCCGCTTGTGTCATAACATTATTGATGTTTTTTGGGCGTGTGGGCAGTGTTTCCTTGGCAACGGCACTGCTGGAAAAGAAGGCAAAGCCGCGCATCTCGCTGCCAGAGGAGAAAATTATAATTGGATAAAGGTGAGAAGATATGAAATCATTTTTAATCATTGGCATGGGTTCCTTCGGGCATCATTTGTGCCGAAGTCTTGCAAAACAGCGTTGCGAAATCATGATTGTTGATGAGAAACAGGAAAATCTTGAGGATATGCTTCGGTATGTCACCAGTGCGAAAATTGGGGACTGCACCAATCCTGATGTGATGCAAAGCTTTGATGTTGCTTCCTTTGATGCGTGCTTTGTTAGTGTAGGCAACAGCTTTCAGAACAGTCTGCAGATTACCAATTTGCTGAAGGAGCAGGGCGCAAAAAAGGTTTACAGCAAAGCGGATGAGGATATTCAGGCAAAGTTTTTGCTGCGCAACGGTGCGGATGAAGTGATTTATCCTGAAAAGGAAGGTGCGGAACGGATTGCCATTCGGGCAAGCTCGGATAATATTTTTGATTGTATTGAGCTTTCCGATGAATATTACATTATGGAGATTCAGCCTCGACAAGAGTGGCTTGGTAAAACGATTTTTGAGTTGGATTTTCGGAAAAAATATCATTTGAATATTATGGCAACAAAAAATAAAGAGAAGCTTTTTCCTATGCCCGACTTAGAATATAAGTTTTGCTTGGAAGATCATCTTATGGTAATGGGACAGATTGAGGATATTCGAAGGGTAACAAAATAAAACTTGAAAATTATTTATTTTTCATATAATATTTTATATTTCAGTAAGTTTTTGAGAGTATTTGGTATAAAGCTTAAATCTTTTTTAAGAACCCCCGAAACAGGCAAATTATCCTTGCCTATGCGGGTATTCTAATGTTAAACTATAAAAATGTAATAGTCTGCCTGTTTTGGGCAGTAAAAAAAATGAGGTGAACCATAATGGGTTTTTTTGAAAAAATATTCGGTAATTATAGTGAAAAGGAAATTAAGCGGATTGCGCCGACTGTAAAGAAGATTGAAGAGTTGGCTCCTCAATATGAAGGTCTGACAGACGAGGAATTGAGAGGCAAAACACAGGAATTTAAAGACAGATTGGAAAAAGGTGAAACTTTGGATGATCTTCTGCCTGAAGCATATGCGGTTGTGCGTGAGGCGGCTTCCCGCCCTCATGTATTGAATATGCGCCATTTTCCCGTGCAGCTCATGGGTGGTATTGTTATGCACCAGGGGCGTATTGCCGAAATGAGAACCGGCGAAGGTAAGACGCTGGTTGCAACCTTGCCTGCGTATTTGAATGCGCTAGAAGGAAAGGGCGTTCACGTTGTTACCGTAAATGATTATCTGGCACAGCGTGACTCTCAGTGGATGGGCGAAGTATTCCGTTTCCTTGGCTTAACGGTAGGCTGTATTTTAAATAATATGAACAACGACGAAAGACGCGCGGCTTATGCTTGCGATATTACCTATGGTACCAATAATGAATACGGCTTTGACTATCTGCGTGACAACATGGTAGTCAGAAAAGAAAGCATGGTACAAAGGGAGTTGTACTTTACCATTATCGATGAGGTTGACTCGGTTTTAATTGATGAGGCTAGAACGCCCTTAATTATTTCCGGCAGCGGCTCAAAATCCACAGATATGTACCGTGTTGCGGATCTTTTTGTAAAGCAATTGAAAAAAGGCCGTCTTTTAAATGAAGACGAAGCAATGAACCCCTTGCTTAGAGAAGAACTGCAAGAAGAGGGGGACTTTGTTTTGGACGAAAAAGCAAAGTCTGTTGTATTGACGCAAGAGGGCGTGGAAAAGGCAGAAAAATTCTTCTCGGTTGAGAACCTTTCCGACCCTGAAAATTTGGAAGTACAGCATCATATTAATAATGCGCTGAAAGCAAATTATAATATGCACTTGGATAAGGACTATGTCATTGCCGAGGGCGAAATTGTAATTGTCGATGAATTTACAGGTCGTATGATGGCGGGCAGACGCTATTCCGACGGCTTGCATCAGGCCATCGAGGCGAAGGAAAATGTACAGGTGAGAAGGGAAAGCAAAACCCTTGCAACCATTACCTTCCAGAATTACTTTAATAAATATAAGAAAAAAGCAGGCATGACGGGTACGGCAAAAACCGAGGAAGACGAGTTCCGTAATATCTATGGCATGGACGTTGTGGAAATACCCACAAACAAGCCGGTATTGAGAAAAGATTTGCAGGATGTTGTTTATCGTACAGAGGCAGGCAAATTCCGTGCAGTGGTAAAGGATATTGCTGAGGCTCACGCAAAGGGACAGCCTATTTTGGTGGGTACCGTAACGATTGATAAGTCAGAGGAGCTAAGCAAGCTTTTGAAAAGAGAGGGTATTAAGCATCAGGTTTTGAATGCGAAATACCACGCACAGGAAGCGGAAATCGTATCACTTGCAGGACAAATGAATGCTGTAACCATCGCCACCAATATGGCAGGGCGTGGTACCGATATTAAGCTGGGTGAAGGCGTCGCTGAAATCGGTGGTTTGAAGATTATGGGCACAGAACGACACGAATCCAGACGTATTGATAATCAGCTGCGTGGCCGTTCCGGTCGTCAGGGTGATCCGGGTATATCCCGTTTTTATATTTCCTTGGAAGATGATTTGATGCGTTTATTCGGCGCAGAAAAGACGATGAAGCTGGTAGATGCCATGGGCATGAGCGAGGATGACCCCATTGAAGCAGGAATGCTGACAAAGGCAATCGAAAATGCCCAGAAGAAGGTCGAGGGCAACAACTTTGCCATTCGTAAGCATTTGCTTGAATATGATCAGGTTATGAATGAACAGCGTGAAATTATCTATGGCGAACGCCGCCGTGTATTATATGGCGAGGATTTGCGTGAGAGCATCATTGCCATGATTCATCAGGTGGTGGATCGCTGTGTAGATACACATATTCCTGGGGAACAGCTGCCCGAGGAATGGGATATGGCCTCCTTCAGTGAGCATTTTGCCACAATTATTCCTGTGGGCAAGGTGAACATCAAAGATGAAGCCTTGGCGCAGATGACGAAGGATAAATTAAAGGAAAACCTGACAAAGCTTGGTGAGCAGTTGTATGAACTGAAGGAAAAGGAAATTGGCGAAGCGGAGCGTATGCGTGAGCTGGAACGGGTGATTATGTTGCGTGTCATTGATCAGAAGTGGATGGATCATATTGACGAGATGGACCATATGCGTCAAGGCATTGGTTTGCACGCATATGCCCAGAGAGATCCTTTGATGGAATACAAATTTGTTTCTTATGATATGTTTGAAGAGCTGAGCAATAACATTCAAGAGGATACGCTGAAGATTTTGTATCGTATTCGTATTCAGACAGAAGTGCAAAGAGAAGAAGTTCAGCAGCCTATGTTTACAAACAAGGACGATTCCGCAGTAAAACAGCCGAAAAAGCGCACCGATGAAAAGGTTGGGCGCAATGATTTATGTCCTTGCGGCAGCGGCAAGAAATATAAGCATTGCTGTGGTAGATAAAAATTTTTGATTGGGGAGAGGATATGAATAAAATCATAGAAATGCCCTTTCCCATACCCTTTTATACCCAAAGGGTGACGGAGGAAAGCTGGGAAACGGATGGCTTTTTGGATTTAGAGGAAGGCTTGAGCTGGCAGCTGAGAGGGTGTGGCATTGCATCCCTAAGAATGATTGTTGACGCTTTTTTGCAGCAGGAGGGAAAGCCTTTCTGTGAACAACAGGGTGAAATGATCCATAAGGGGCTACAGCAGGAGGCATATAAGCCGGGTGTAGGCTGGATTCATCAAGGGCTTGCGGATATGGCGGCGCAATACGGTCTTTTGGGTATTGCCCATAGAGGGGAAAATGCCCAAAATGTTGCGGCGGAAATTTCAGCAGGAAAGCCTTGTATGATTTCCGTTTCCCCTCGTTTTGCAGGTGGAAAGCCTGATGAAAACGGAAATCTGTATGCGAAAGGCGGTCATTTGGTGGTAGCCTATGGCTGTGAATTGGACGAAGAAGGAAAGCCGTTGGCTTTTTTGACGCACCACCCTTCCTGTTTTTTGGATTGTAATTGGACGGCACATTGGGCTTCGATTGCGGAATTTGAGGCATCGTTTTCCGGAAATTATATCGCCTTTCAAAAAGCAGAACAATAAATTTGGATACAACGTTATGTTTATCAATAGAACTTAAAGGTCAAGACCGTGGGTTTTGGTCAGGAATTTTGCACCGCAAAACCATCACTGTGTGATGGCAGCGTTTTCTTCGCCGTTCCACCCCACACCCACTTGCTTTTTGAAAAAAGCAAGGGCAAAAACTTTTATTGAAAACCGCATATATATGCGGTTTTAGAGCAAACAGCCGTACTGGTAAAAGTGTATATTTTTTCCAATACAGTTTCGCTCAAGCCTTTTTAAAACTGCACTGGCCAAGATAGGGCAGACAGCAAGGCTGGCTTTTGCGGAGAAAAAGTGATGATCAGCTTGCAAGGTTCAAGACAGTGTCCCGAGAACTTGATTTTGCACTTGAATTTTCACTTAAACTTGTCATTTCACATAACTATAATTATTTATTTTTAAAGGAGTTGATTTTTAAATGTTCGAGTTAGAACAGATCCGTCTGGGGCTTTCTGCTTACGACGAAAAATTAGAGGAAATGGGGGCTTCACTTTGACGTCGCTGGCGCAAAGGAGAAGATCGCAGAATTAGAAGAACTTTCCGCTGACCCTGAATTTTGGTTAAACTTGGAAAAAAGCCAAAAAACATTACAGCAGCTCAAAGTATTGAAAACCAAGGTTGCTAAATTTGAAACATTGGTTAGCACCTATGAAGACATTCTAACCTTAATCGAAATGGGCATTGAGGAGCAGGATGAAAGCGTGTATGGAGAAGTAAAGGCAATGCGTAATACTCTTGAAACAGAGTTTGAAGAGCTGCATATTGCCACAATGCTTGACGGCGAATATGATCGCAATAATGCCATTGTTACCCTTCATGCAGGCACCGGCGGCACGGAAGCTTGCGACTGGACCAATATGCTGTTCCGTATGTATAGCAAATGGGCGGCAAAAGCCGGCTATGAAGTAGAAATTCTCGATATGTTGGACGGTGATGAGGCAGGCTTAAAATCCGTTACCATTCAGGTAAACGGTGACAATGCCTATGGCTATTTAAAATCCGAAAAGGGCATTCACCGTTTGGTTCGTGTGTCACCCTTTGATAGTTCGGGTAGACGGCATACGTCCTTTGCATCGTGCGATGTTATGCCCGAAATTGAAAATGACAGTGAAATTGAAGTGAAGGCGGATGACATACGTATTGACACCTATCGTGCCAGCGGTGCCGGCGGTCAGCATATCAATAAAACCTCCTCGGCAATCCGTATTACCCACTTCCCTACGGGAACCGTAGTTCAGTGCCAGGATGAAAGAAGTCAGTTCAGCAATAAGGACAGAGCCTTTAAAATGCTCAGAAGCAAGCTCCTTGCGTTAAAGATTGAAGAACAGCTGCAAAAGCTTGCCGAAATCAGAGGCGATGTCAAGGAAATTGGCTGGGGCAGCCAGATTCGTTCTTATGTTTTTATGCCCTATACTATGGTGAAGGATCATCGTACAGGCGAGGAAACAGGCAATGTTGGTGCTGTTATGGATGGGGAAATCGATAACTTTATCAGTGCATATCTTGCGTGGATTCACAGCTAAGGAGAAAAATTTGAAAGAGATCAGAATTACCAAAAACGAAGAAAATCAAAGGCTGGATAAATTCCTGCTGAAATATATGAATAAGGCATCCAAAGCCTTTATTTATAAGCTGCTGCGCAAAAAGCGCATCAAGTTTAACGGAAAAAAGGCAGAAGGCAATGAGTTGCTCCAAGAGGGCGACTCCCTTTTGCTGTATCTTTCCGAGGAAACAATGACCTCCTTTATGGAGCAGAAGGTCATTGCGGAGGCGAAGCGTCATTTTGCTGTTATTTATGAGGATGATGATGTTTTGGCGGTGGCAAAGCCTGCTGGGCTTTTGACCCATCCCGAAAAAAGCGAGGATAACGACACTTTAATTGATCAAGTGTTATTCTATCTTTACCAAAAGGGGCAATATGCACCCTCCCTTCAGTCCTCCTTTACGCCTGCATTATGCAACCGCTTGGACAGAAATACAAGTGGTATTATATTGGCTGGAAAAACCCTAAAGGGCGTGCAGGGACTGAACGAAGCCATTCGCAATCGACAGGTGGACAAGTATTATCTGACGCTGGTGAAGGGTGAGGTAAAGGATAGCGGTGAAATTTCCGCCTTTCTTTCCAAAGACGAGGGGAAAAATCAGGTGCGTATTTCAGATGAGGCGGGCATTGACGGAAAGCAAAGCATTACCCGTTACCGCCCTTTGGCGTACAGCAAGGGCTATACACTTTTGGAAATTTATCTGGTCACAGGAAAAACCCATCAAATTCGTGCCCATATGCAAGCCATGGGCCATCCCGTTGTGGGAGATCGAAAGTATGGAGATCCCAAGGTAAATCAAGAGTTCAGACAGGAGTATGGACTGGCAAATCAATTTTTGCATGGGGCAAGACTTGTATTTTCTGATACAAGCGGGTCTTTGGCATATTTAAAAGGAACAAGGCTCCTTGCACCGTTACCGAAGGTTTTTCAAGAGATAGCAGAGGATATTTTTGGAGAAGACGTAAGGTTGGACTAAAGAGGGAGGGCAAGTATGAAAGCCATTATACTGGCGGCAGGCTATGCAACGAGGCTATATCCGCTAACTTTGCACAAGTCTAAGGCTTTGCTTCCGATAAATAAAAAGCCGATTATAGATTATATTGTTGAAGAAATGAACCATGTAGATGGACTGGATGAAATTTATGTGGTGACAAACAGCCGTTTTTATGAGCAGTTTACAAAATGGAAAGAAACAGCGCACAGCAGGGTTCCCATCTGCATTCTAGATGATGGAACAACGGACGACAGCAACAAGCGTGGTGCCATTGGCGATATTTCCTTTGTGATAGCGCAAAAGGAAATTGATGATGAGCTGATGGTGATTGCAGGGGATAATTTCTTTACCTATTCGCTGAAGGACTACGTTGATTTTTTTCATGAAAAAGACAAGGATTGTGTTTGTGTCAAGGTTTGGGAGGATGAAGCATCCTTATCTCAATTCGGGATTGCACTTTTGGATGAAAAGGGCATGGTATTGGATATTGAGGAAAAACCACAGCAGCCGAAGTCCAATACGGTTGTGTTTGCCACATACTTATATAAAAAGGAAACAGTCCCTCTTTTTACTACTTATTTGGCAGAGGGGAACAAGCCTGATGCACCGGGAAATTTTCCGGCATGGCTGTATCGGCGCAAGGAAGTGTACGCCTATATATTTTCAGGCGAATGTTATGATATTGGTACCCCCGAAAGCTATCGTGAGGTATGCAGTATTTTTGAGGATTAAGTCCGACGCAATTGCGGCGACTGACAGGGGAAGGGCCGCTTGATGCTCTCCCGTAAGGAAGTAAAGGGAATTGCTTCTTTATGAGAGTGCGTCCCAGCGGTTTTTTTGTTTTTATGAAAAGAAAGTTGAAAATGCGTAAAAAGGAGAAAAACCATGGAATGGATTGAGGTTTTTATAGCGGTAAACCAAACAGGTCTGGAGCCTGTGGCTGGCGTGTTATATGAATGTGGCTTGACAGGGCTGATGATTAGCGACGAGGCGGATTTTCAAGAATTTTTGGAATCCCCCCACAGAGATTGGGATTATATCGCCGATGAATTGATAGAGGAAAAGCAAAAACTGGAAACAGGAATTACTTTCTTTTTAAGGGATAATTTATACGGAAGAGAGCAGCTGGCGCAAATCAAGAGTGCCTTGGCAGTAACGAAGGAGCAGGAAAAGGAGCTGGATTTAGGCACCTTGGAAATGACCATGAAAAATGTGCAGGAGGAAGATTGGGCAAATAACTGGAAGAAATATTTCAAGCCCTTTCCCGTAGGCGAAAAAATCATGATTAAGCCTTCATGGGAGGAACTCACAGAGCCTACTGATAAGGTAATTTTAAAAATCGACCCCGGTCATATTTTTGGCACAGGAACCCACGAAACCACCCAGCTTTGCATGGAATTAATCGAAACTTATTTGAAAAAAGACGATATGGTGTTGGATATTGGCTGTGGCAGCGGCATTTTGTCTATCGCTTCTCTTTTATTAGAAGCAAAGGAAGCGGATGCGGTGGATATTGACCCCAATGCCATGGAAATTGCTTATGAAAATAGCGATAGGAATGACATTCCCAGAGAAAAATATCATGTTTGTGCAGGGAACATTCTGGAGGATGAAGCACTTCATGAAAAATACAGCGGTAAAAAATATGATATGGTGGAGGCAAATATTGTTGCCGACGTCATCATCGCCCTGACCAAAAAGGTGCCAAGCTATCTCAAAGACGGCGGCATTTTCCTTTGCAGCGGCATTATTACCGAACGGAAAGAGGACGTGCTGTCTGCTTTGGCGGTGGGCGGTTATTCTGTTATGGAAGTGAAAGAGAAAAAAGGCTGGGTAGCCATTGCGGCTCGATATGAGGGATAAGAGATGCCAAAATTTTTTATAGAAGCTCATCAAATAGAGCAAAACTTGATTCATATGCTTGGGGAAGATGCGAAGCATGTGAAAACCGTACTGCGTGCCCGTGAGGGGGAGGAGATTACGGTTTGTGACGGCAGGGGAACGGATTATTTTTGCCGCATTGTTTCGTTGGACGATGGCGTTACGGCAGAAATTATGGGCAGTGAGCCTTGTCAGTCGGAACCGAAAACGAAAATCACTCTTTACCAAGGCTTGCCCAAGGCGGACAAAATGGAATTGATTATCCAAAAATGCGTGGAATTGGGCGTAGACCGCATTGTAGCCGTTTCTACGGAACGATGCATTGTGAAGCTGGATAAAAAAGAAGAGAAAAAGCTGGAACGTTGGCAAAAAATTGCTGAGGCAGCTGCAAAGCAAAGCGGAAGGGGCAAGATACCTGAAATTGCACCAAGGGTGTTGCGTTTTTCCCAAGCCATAGAAGAGGCAAAAGCCTTGTCGGGCGCAATCATTCCATATGAAAAAGAGGAAAACAGAGGGATTCGCTCCTTTGTGGAAGGCTTTTCGGGGGAGGAAATCGGCGTTTTTATAGGCCCTGAGGGTGGTTTTGCAGAAGAAGAAATACAAGCCGCTATCGATGCAGGGGTGTTGCCTGTAACCCTGGGCAAAAGGATTTTGCGTACAGAAACGGCAGGCATGACGTCCATCGCCATTTTGCTGTATGAATTAGGTTAGGAGGAAGTTGAATGATTTATTTGGATAATGCTGCTACAACAAGGGCTATGCCTGCTGTAGCGGAAAAAATGACATATATGCTCTGTGAGCAATTCGGGAACCCTGCCTCCATAAGCGTGATGGGTTTGGCTGTGGAAAAGGAAATTCGCCATGCGGCGCAGATTTTAGCCCGTGGCATTCACTGTAACGAGGAGGAAGTTTTTTTCACCAGTGGCGGCACAGAAGGGGATAATTGGGCGATTTTTGGTACAGCGACAGGCTATCGCCGTCAGGGCAGGCATTTCATTACAACAAAAATTGAGCATCCAGCCGTGAAAAATCCGATGAAAGCATTGGAGGAGGACGGCTGTGAGGTGACTTGGCTCTCCGTTGATGCCAAGGGGCATATTTCTTTGGAGGAATTGGCGGCGGCAATACGTCCCGATACGGTTTTGGTGAGTATCATTTTGGTGAACAACGAAACAGGTGTTGTGCAAGACGTGGCGGCAATCGGGAAGCTGATTAAAGAGAAAAATCCCCATACCCTGTTTCATGTGGATGCGGTACAAGCCTTTGGGAAGTATCCCATTCATGTGGAGAAAATGAAGCTTGACCTCTTAACTATGAGCGGACACAAAATTCATGGGCCTAAGGGCGTGGGTATGCTGTATATGCGAAAGGGCACAAAGGTAAAACCCTTTATTCTTGGCGGCGGTCAGCAAAAGGGACAGAGAGCAGGGACGGAAAACGGCGCTGCTGTGGCGGCTTTAGGCGTGGCAGCAGAGGAAGCGTTCAACCATTTGCAAGAAAGCATTGCCCATGTGGCAAGCTTGAAAAAGGCACTGGCTGAGGGGATTTTAGCCATGCCAAACACTCAAATCAATGGCGATGGTTTGGAAGGTGCAAGCCCTTATGTTTTGAATGTGACGTTCCAAGGTTTGCGCAGTGAGGTTTTGCTACACGATTTGGAAAGCAAGGGCATTTTTGTTTCCGCAGGCTCGGCGTGTGATAGTAAGAAAAAAGTGGGAAGCCCTGTGTTAACGGCAATGGGAATGCCGTTTTCAGAGATAGAAGGGGCAATTCGGTTTAGCTTTTGCCGCTATAATACCATGGAAGAAATCGAAGCTTGCTTGGCGGCATTAGAAAAATCGGTACCATTTTTACGAAAATATAACAGATAAAAAGGGGATTGTTATGGCAGAAAAGGTTTTAATTATAAAATACGGCGAAATTGCCATGAGAGGCAATAATCGATATATTTTTATTAACCGTCTGATTTCGGCAATCCGCAGAAATATTGACCCTTTGGGCAAATATTATGTGGTAAGAGATCCGGGCAGACTGATTGTTGAGGATCGGGGCGGCGAGCTGGACTATGATTTGCTGCTTCCCCATGTGGAGCCTATTTTCGGCTTAGTGGCTGTATGCCCCGGCATTAGATTGGCGGATATGACTCTTGAAACGATTATAGAGGAGGCCTATCAGCATATGATGGAGCTGTATGGCGATCAGGAGGTTTCCTTCAAGGTGAAAACCAGAAGGGCAAATCAGGGCTTTACAATGCCTTCTATGGAAGTAAACAGTACGGTTGGGGAGTATTTATTGGAGCATATGCCCAATTTAAGGGTGGATGTGCATAACCCCGATGTGGTGTTGAATATTGAAATCAGAAACAGTGTTTATATCCATTCCAAGATTATAAAAACCTATGGCGGCTTGCCTTACGGCAGTTCAGGCAAGGGGGTCAGCCTGCTTTCAGGCGGGATTGACAGCCCTGTGGCAACTTGGTTGATGGCCAAGCGTGGCGTTGAGGTGGAAGGCGTTTATTTCCACAGCCCCCCTTATACCAGTGAATGGGCGAAGGAAAAGGTCATTGATTTGGCGAAAAGAATTGCCGATTTTACGGGAGAATTTCGACTGTATGTCGTGCCTTTTACAGAATTACAGCTTTATTTACTGGATAATGTTGCCCATGATAAGCTGACCATTCATTTAAAACGTGCCATGATGCGTGCAGGGGAAATGATCGCCAAAAAGGATGAAGCCATGGCGTTAATCACAGGGGATAGCGTTGGACAGGTTGCAAGCCAGACAATGGAGGGCATTTTTGCCATTAATGCAGTTTGCGAACTGCCTGTATTGCGCCCTTTGGCTGGGATGGACAAGCAGGAAATTGTTGATCTAGCGCAAAAAATCGGCACCTTTGAAATTTCCGCAAGACCTTATGAGGATTGCTGTACAGTATTTGTGGCAAAGCATCCCGTTACAAAACCTAGATTGAACTATATTGAGAAAACCGAACGCCGTTTGACAGAGCTGGATAGGCTTCTGGAGGAATCGGTTCAAAATGCAGAGATTATTGATTTGTAAGAAAATGATATTAAATAAGAAAAAAGGTATTTGCAGTTATTGTGAATACCTTTTTTCTGTATGGAATAAAACGAACAATTAGGTATGTTTCATTTCTCAATTTTTGTACTGCATACTTTATAAATTCATCCGGTGTTGGCACTTCGCCCTTGCGTGGTACTTGATTTTGATATGCTTTTATGATACTTGGGTTGTTTGGATTTCGAAAGGCATAGTCTAGTGCTGATTGCATAGCCTGTTTAACTTCACACAAATTTATTTTGTTTTCTTTTGCTATTTTTCGATATATCTTTCGGTTGCTCATTTTATCTCTCCCTCTGAATGTATCTAAAATTCCTTTTTACATATACTATCATAAAATTTTCCATTAGTACAGGCAAAGGTACTAATTTTATTTTTTTTAAATCTATAATTAATATAGAATAGCTACAGGGACAGAGGGGCTTATGAGATTAAATGAAGCGATTAGTAAAAGATTAGAAGAAATTTTAATATCCAAAGGAATGACCCAATATGAATTATTTAAGAAAAGTGGTGTTCCTCGTTCAACGATAGGTAATGTTATGAACTGTTCTTATGATTCCGTTAAACTTCGAATAATACATGAAATGTGTTTGGGTTTAGAAATAGGTATTGGAGAATTTTTTACATCCCCATTATTTGATGAAAATAATCTTGAAGATTAAAAACGCATACGTTTTATTTAGGGATAGATAAGAGAAAAAGACCAAGTCATCGACTTGGTCTTTTCTATCGTGGTTTTTTATCGTTCATTTTCTTTGCTTATGCCAAAACGTAAACAGTTACGTTTTGCACACCCCAAGAAAAAGCTTCATTTTTTGTGTTATAACAGACGTCAATACGGTTCCCCTTAATTGCTCCGCCTGTATCTGCGGCAATGGCTACACCATAGCCGGGAACGTAAACCTTACTGCCTAAAGGAATTAGGCTTGGATCTACGGCGATAACGCCCTTTGTTGCTGTTGCACCTGTAGCGGTGATACCGTTACAGCCAGCGTCGTAAGGGGTATAAGCTGTTACTTTTGCATTGATAGCCTTTTTATAAGTCATGCCGGCAATGACGTTGGAAGCACCAACCTCAATGATCTCGTCTACTGCATTCGTAATAACTTTTTTCTCAACAAGCTCAGAACCAACTAAGCTGCTGCCATGGTACACTTCCTTATTCACAATGGAAGTCTGCCCCTCCTGTCCTTCCTGAACAACACGACGCTCACCGGGATTTAATTCCCCAGAAGCTTTTTCGATTGTTTTGTAAGGTACAACGTTTGTTGTGGCAACAATTTTTTCGGTTACCGAGGTAAGAGAAATGGTCATACTATCCGTTACAGTGTCTGTTTCGCTAAAATCTTCTAAAAGATATTCCGTGTCGATGGTGGCGGAAAGCTCTTCCAGCAAATCACCAACGGTTTGGGCATCTGTGGTCACCATACGAGGCACGCCATCCAGATTAACGAATACAGACTGTGTATTTTGTTTGCTGTAAGCAGAGGCTGAGCCGCAGCCAATCACCAATATAAATACCACGATAGCAAATACTCTAAGATGCGTTTTCATTTTTTCCTCCTTGAACATCACCCGTACACTTACCTTGCTTCCAATTTTGTGGGGAAGGGGCAGAGGGGCTGTTCCTCTTGTATTTATGATAGACATATAGATTCTTATGCCTTTGCTCATTCCCCTTGGGGGGCTGAGCCGCAGTCGTATTTACACGGGGAAGTCGTCACTTCCGCATGCTTTTTATTTACGTTTTTCAAACAACTGCAAAAATAAAGACATATCGTATTGATATATCTTTACTCTACAGATAGTATATTAACATATTTGTAACATTTATGCAATGTTTTTTTAAAAAAATAAAGATTGTGCATTTTTACCAGTGATTTCAGCCACGTTTTCTGGGGTAGTTTCTTTGATTTCAGCGATCTTTTTTACAATAAATTCCAGATTTCTGGAGTCGTTTCGCTTGCCTCGGTTGGGTGCGGGAGCTAAATAGGGACTGTCTGTTTCAATTAAAATTTTCTCTAGGGGGATCGCTTCCACCACTTCGATCATTTTTTTGGCATTTGGGAAGGTCACAACTCCCCCAATGCCGACATAAAACCCCATTTTTGTGTATTCAACTGCCATTTGCGCGGCACCCGAATAACAGTGAATGACACCACGGCGAACGTTGCTTGATGCCATAATATCAAAGGTTTCCTGTGAAGCATCTCGTGAATGAATTATTACAGGTTTGTTAACAGATTCCGCAAGACGAAGCTGCTGACGGAACCAAAATTGCTGCAGCTCTCTGGGGTGTGTATCATAATAATAATCCAAACCCATCTCCCCAATGGCAACCACTTTTTTATGCTGGGAAAGGCGACGGAGTTCCTCGATGGTTTGGGAAGACATATCGTACAATTCATGAGGATGAATGCCGACTGCGGCGTATATATAATCATAACGTTCGGCAAGGCGAATGCTTTGCTTTGAGCTTTTCAGATCGCACCCAACGTTTACCACATAGTCTATGCCGCAAGAGGGGAGAAGCCCTAAAAGCTCCTCCCGATCCTCCTGAAACCGCTTGTCATCAAAATGCGCATGAGATTCAAAATACATTAGCTAATCCCACTTCCGCTGGGGAAATCCTTCTTTTCGGTGGTCAAAAGACTCAAATTGCCGTTTCCGTCATCGGCGCAAAGAATCATGCCATAGGATAGTTCGCCCATCATTTTTCTTGGCTTTAAGTTATAGGCAACGACTACCTTTTTGCCTACCATTTCTTCGGGTGTATACCACTCTTTAATGCCGGAGAAGATGACCCGTTCTTCCTCGCCCAAGCGCACGATGCTACGCAAAAGCTTCTTAGAGCCTTCTACAACAGCACTTGAGAGTACCTCGCCAACTTGAAGCTGTACCTTGCAGAAATCCTCAATGGAAATTTCAGCAGGATATTCGGGTTCGTCATGCTTCTTCTTTTCTTCTTTCTTTTCTTCCTTTTTTTCCTCGACCTTTTCTTCTTTTGCTTGATTTGCTACGGCGGTGGACTGTGAAGCTTTAATTGCAGCTTCAAGCTCTGCCAGTTCTTTTTTCATATCAATACGAGGGAAAAGGGTTTCGCCTTTTTCTACTTTTAATGTAACAGGCAATAAGCCCCATTGTTTTGACATATCCCAATCCACAAGTTTGCTGTCGATATTATACTGCTTCCAAATTTTTTCGGGTGTATTGGGGACAAAAGGCTGAATCAGGATGGAAATAATTCTGATGCTTTCGGCAACATGGTACAAAGCGTTTGCCAATTCGCCTTTTTTTGCTTCATCCTTGCAAAGAATCCAAGGCTGGGTTTCGTCAATATATTTATTTGTTCTGCGAACCAAGTTCCAAATTTCCACCAAAGCATCGCTAAAAAACATTTTTTCCATAGCCGCTTCGACCTTTTCAGCAGTACCTAAGGCCATTGTTTCCAATTCTGCATCAAAGGGTGTTTCTGTGCGGGCATCAGGCAGCTTGCCGCCGAAATATTTTTCGATCATACCAACGGTTCTGGAAACGAGGTTGCCCAAATCGTTTGCCAAATCGGAGTTGATGCGCTGAATTAAAGCTTCATTATTAAAGTTGCCATCCTGTCCGAAAGCGACTTCTCTTAATAGGAAATAGCGAACAGCATCTACGCCGTATTTTTCTACCAAAACGTTAGGATCAACAACGTTGCCGACGGATTTTGACATTTTGCCGCCGTTAATAACCAACCAGCCATGACCAAAAATTTTCTTGGGCAGAGGCACATTCAGTGCCATCAGCATTGCAGGCCAGATAATGGAATGGAAACGAACAATTTCCTTACCTACGACATGAATGTCTGCGGGCCAGTATTTTTGAAACAGGCTGTCGTCATCGGAACCGTAGCCCAAAGCGGTGATGTAGTTGGAAAGAGCGTCAATCCAAACGTATACAATATGCCCGGGATCAAACTCAACAGGAATACCCCATTTAAAAGAGGTACGGGAAACCGCCAAATCGTCCAGACCCGGCTTCAAGAAATTGTTGATCATTTCATTCAGGCGGGTATTAGGCTGCAAAAACTCTGCATTTTCTTCCATGTGTTTCAAAATACGATCCTGATATTTGGAAAGGCGGAAGAAGTAGCTTTCTTCCTTTACCAATTCTACGTCACGGCCGCAGTCGGGACACTTGCCATTTACCAGCTGATGCTCGGTAAAGAAGGATTCGCAGGGTGTGCAATACCAGCCTTCATAGGAGCTTTTATAAATATCGCCCTGTGCATAAAGCTGATTGAAGATTTTTTGAATTGCCTTTACATGATAATCATCGGTGGTACGGATAAATTTATCATAGGAAATATTCAAGGTTTTCCAAAGCTCCTTGATGCCAACAACCACAGGATCAATATAGTCCTTTGGCTCCAGCCCTTGGCTGTTTGCAATACGCTCGATCTTTTGACCATGTTCATCTGTGCCTGTAAGAAACATAACGTCATAGCCACGCAGTCTTTTATAACGAGCCATGGTATCTGTTGCCACGGTGCAATAGGAATGACCGATATGCAGCTTATCACTGGGGTAATAAATGGGTGTGGTGATATAAAATTTTTCTTTTTCCACTGTTTTTCTCTCCTTTTATGTGTGATCAAAATGGCGGTACTTGTCCGATTTTTGAGCAAGAAACGAAATAGAATGAATGTCTTGGGTGTTACGCATGGTTTTGCAAAGTCTTTCATGCAATAAACTTTATGAAACAAAAAAACCGTCCTTTAAAAATACAAAGGACGGTTATTCACCGTGTTACCACCTTAATTCGTCTTTTCTTCGCAAAAAAGACCTCAGCAGGTACAATCGTACCATTGCGCTTTAACGGGCGCCAAACGTCGCAGCCTAAAGAAATGAATCCTTCGGTGCGCAGCTCCAAGACCATGTTCAACGGGGGCTTCTGTACCTTTTTTCAGCGAAGGCAACTATTGCCTTTAAGGCTCTCTTTCACACAGCATTCCGTTTACTCTTCTTTTCACAGCCATTTTATCATATATAGAATTTTACTATAACTCGAAGAACTCTGTCAATAAAAAAGCCTTGTTTTTCCACTTTTTTTGCCCTTTATTTCAAATTATCGGGATTTAAAACCGCAAGCTCGGGCAGAACAAAAATACCGTCCTTACGAATCAGCTTATCATCAAACCAAATTTCGCCACCGCCGTATTCGGGTGTCATAATCAAGACCAAATCCCAATGGATGGCAGAGTGATTGCCGTTAAAGGCATCATCATAGCAGTTGCCGGGGGTAAAATGGATGCTTCCGGCGATTTTTTCGTCAAATAAAATATTGTTCATGGGTTTTGTGATAAAAGGGTTTACGCCGATGGCAAATTCCCCAACGTATCTTGCGCCTTCGTCGGTATTAAAGATTTTTTCCAAACGCTCCTTGTCATTTCCGTCGCAGTCAATAATTTTACCGTCCTGAAAGGTTAATTTTACCTGCTTAAAGGTAAAGCTATTGTATTCCGAAGGGGTATTATAGGTAATAACGCCATTGATGGAATTTTTGACAGGGGCGGTATAAACCTCACCGTCGGGGATATTGCATCTGCCTGCGCACTTTACTGCGGGAATATCTTTGATGGAAAAGGTGAGATCTGTATCTTTAGCCACAAGGCGCACCTTGTCGGTTTTGTTCATCAGTTCTGCCAATGGATTCATCGCCTCGTTCATTTTGCTATAATCCAAATTGCAAACGTTAAAATAAAAATCCTCAAAATCTTCTAAGCTGGTATGAGCGGATTGCGCCATGCCATTTGTAGGGTAGCGTAAAACCACCCATTTTGTATGAGGCACACGAATGCCATGATGCACAGGGTCGGTGTAGAAACGGTTTTGCATATCCAGCTTTTCGTTTGGCACGTCGGACTGCTCCGTGATGTTATCTTCGCCACGAACTCCGATAAAGGCGTCCATCTGCTCCATCAAGCGACCGTCCACTTCAGCCATCATTTTTTGCTGTTCCTCCGATGCACCCAAAAGCAGTTCTCTTTCCAATGAATTCGTCATGACCTGTAAAAAAGGAATGCCTTCTGCTTTATAGACCTCCTTGATGATTTGCTTTACCAAGGGAATGGGGTGAACGCCATTGCAATTAATGAGTAATTTTTCACCTTTTTGGAGGCGGCAAGAATAGTTTACTAAGTTATATGCTAAGGTTTTTAGTCTTTCGTCCAAATAAATCAGCTCCTTTGTTTGATTTCTATAATATTTATAGGTAGTATTTTACACTTTTTTCAAGATTTATGCAAAAAAAATATACTGTAAATTGACAAAATACTAAAAAAGCGGATACAATAACCATATGTTTTAAGAATCGTTTTGGATAAGCCTCTGTTTGTAAGGCAGGACGAGCATTCGTGCATTCGGGAGGATAAGGCTTATGTGAAACAAAATAAAATAGGAAATTATTACCATGGTCTTTGACTGGGGGGATTTTGGTGCGTGTAGCAATACCCACAAGGGATGGACAAATTGAAGCTGTTTTTTCAAGGGCTGAGGAATTTACCATATATGATGTGGAGATTGAATTGGTGAAATCAAAGGGGATTGCGCCCCTTCGGGGGAAGGAGCTGGGAAAGTTTTTCGTAGATGAGGCAATTAATGCGGTGATTTGCGGAAGGATACGCTCCGGTTCTCGCAATATTTTGCGCCTAAAGCACATTGAGCTGACTTACGGCGTCAGCGGAGAAGCGGATGATATTATGATTCGTTATTTAAGCGGCGAACGACTGGGCAATATAGATGAAAATGCCTTTTGGAGCAAGGCAGAAGAAGGGTTGGAGTAAAATGATTTTAGAACGGTTTTTCCCGGATATTTTTGTAAAATCGGTTTATGAGCTGCCTTTGGCGGAGTTGAAAGCGAGGGGAATCAAAGGGCTTGTATTTGACATTGATAATACAGTGGCACCTTTTGATGTTGCCGAGCCTGATGATGATTTGATTGAGCTGTTTGTTTTTTTAAAAAAGCAAGGTTTTCGCCTGTGCATTCTTTCCAACAATAACAGGGAGCGTGTGCAGTTGTTTAATAAAAATTTGAAAACACTGGCGGTGGATAAAGCAGGAAAGCCTGGTGTGAGGAAGCTCAAGCTTGCATTGGCAAAGCTGAAGCTTTCTCCCCAAAATACGGCAATTGTCGGGGATCAGATTTTTACGGATATTTGGTGCGGACATAAGGCGGGACTGACCTGTATTTTAACCGCACCGATTTGTAATCGTGATCAGCTGGTTACAAAGGTGAAAAGAGGAATAGAGAAACAAGTATTAAAGGTATATTTTAATCGGGAACGGAAATAAAAATAGAAAATACCTTATTTTATCAAGTTTTTATTGAAATATAGAACCTTTTCTATTAAAATGTAAAAGGATATGCTTTTTTTTCAGAAAAGCAAGCAGGATTGGTTAACGGACGAGGGAAGCACACGAAAAAAAAAGACGTGCTTGCGAAGGAAAACAGAGGAGTAATGCTCAAGCTGATTTCAAGGGCGTTGAAAAACGCTGTCTGTTATAAATGCAATTTTAAAAAATTGTAAAAATGAATTTTGACTGAACGCAATGATTTTGAGGAGGAAATACGAATGATTTCTGCAGGTGAATTTAGAAATGGTGTTACAATGGAATACGAAGGCGCACCTTATGTGATTTTGGAATTCCAGCACGTTAAGCCCGGCAAAGGTGCGGCGTTTGTGCGTACAAAAATTAAAAATCTGAAAACTGGAGCTGTTTTGGAAAAAACGTTCAGACCGACAGAAAAAATGCCTAGAGCTCATATCGAAAGACAGGATATGGAATATCTTTACAACGACGGTGATTTGTATCACTTCATGAACTCCGCAACCTATGAACAAATCGCAATTAATGCAAGCGAGGTTGGCGATTTCTTAAAATTTGTTAAGGAAAATGAAGTTGTTAAAATTCTTTCTTACGACGGTCAGGTTTTCGGTATTGAACCTCCTTTGTTTGTGGAATTGAAAATTACAGAAACAGAACCCGGTTTTGCAGGCAACACAGCACAGGGTGCTACAAAGCCCGCAATTTTGGAAACAGGCGCACAAATTCAGGTGCCTTTATTCATCAATCAGGATGAAGTGGTTAAAATTGACACAAGAACAGGGGAATATTTAGGCAGAGCAAGCTCCTGATCAATCATAAAGGGGTTTGCGAGAATTCCTGAACCCAAGCGGATGTGTGAAAAACTCCGCCTGCTATGCGTAAAAGCAATGGAGCATTTTTGTTTGTGATCTTGGCAGAAATTTGTATCATCCTGAAAGCAGGAAAAGGGGGCTTTTTGACATGGAATACTTTGAAAAAAAAATCACTTATCTTCGGGGTCTGTGTGATGGAAGCGGCTTTGACGAGGCCAGCAAGGAAGGCAAGATTTTCCACGGTATGTTAGAAATTATGGATGATATGGCATTTATGCTGGAAACCTTCATGGACGACGAAGATATGGAATGCTTGGATGAGAGCGAAGACGAAGATGGGGAGGATCAGCCAATCTTTTTCTATTCTTTCATTTGTCCGAACTGCGGCGAGGAGCTGGATGTGGACCAAGAAACAATGGAAAGCGTAACCGAAATCCAATGTCCCAAATGCGGGAACGGGATTCCCATCGGAACAGCTGATGCGGATTCGCTCACGTTTTAAAAGAAAAAGGGTTCGACAATTTGTCGAACCTTTTTCTTTTGCAAAAATACTTCGTCGGAAGGACTGCGTTTTGGTGAAAGATTTTTCTGACAAAATGTGGGGATATTTTTGATTATGATAGAAAAATCAAAGTATCACTTTGGCAAAAAACATCAAGCTGTCATGTCGAAATTTGTTTTTGTGTAAAAATAGATTCTGATTGCAAAACGGAGATAGACATTTTGCTTGTACATAAAAGCACTTGATACAAGTCTCCTTGTGAAAATATCCAGAAAAAACAGCCTAACGATAGGAAAAGCGAGGGAAACTACCAAAAAGTTTTTTATGTATTGACAAAGATACAATTTCGTCGTAATATTTATCCAACAAACCGATGATGGAGAGAAGTACTTTCAAGAAAAAACAACAGAGAGCTGCCGAGGGTGGAAAGGCGGTGTGGATTTTTGGAAGGAATGGACTCCTGAGGGCAAGCAGAAGGTTTAGTATGCAAGCCGGAGCAGATACTCCGTTACCAACGAGGGCATATGTTAGTATGTTATGAGAGGGTACTTTTTTTGTACCAAGCCGGGTGGCACCGCAGGAGTGAATATTTGCTCTTGTCCCTGCAAAGAAATTTGTGGGGACAGGAGCTTTTTTGTTGCAAAAAAGCAGGATCTATTCCCCAACAGGCGGAAAAACAGCGAAAAGAGAGGAGCAAAAAATATGAAAAAGAATGAAATTCCATACAAAATTTATCTGGATGAGCAGGAGATGCCAAAGCAATGGTACAATGTGCGTGCGGATATGCAGAAAAAGCCCGCACCCCTATTAAACCCCGGCACATTGGAGCCAATGACAGCGGAGGAGCTGGCACCGGTATTTTGTGAAGAATTGGTACAGCAGGAGCTGGATAATACAACACCATATATCGATATTCCACAGGAGATACAGGATTATTATAAAATGTATCGTCCCTCACCGTTGGTTCGGGCATATTGCTTAGAGGAAAAGCTGCAAACACCAGCAAAGATTTATTATAAATTCGAGGGTAACAATACCAGCGGCAGTCACAAATTGAATTCAGCCATTGCACAGGCCTATTATGCGAAAAAGCAGGGGCTTGTGGGCGTGACAACAGAAACGGGTGCGGGTCAGTGGGGAACAGCATTATCCATGGCTTGTGCATATTTAGGGTTGGACTGCGATGTTTACATGGTCAAGGTTTCCTATGAGCAAAAGCCTTTCCGCAGAGAGGTTATGCGTACCTACGGCGCAAAGGTAACACCTTCTCCCTCCATGACAACAGAGGTCGGCAAGAAGATTTTGGCAGAGCATCCAAATACCACTGGCAGTTTGGGATGCGCAATTTCTGAAGCGGTTGAGGCTGCGGTAACGAGAGAAGGCTACCGTTATGTATTGGGCAGCGTGTTAAATCAGGTGCTTTTGCATCAGTCTGTCATCGGGCTGGAGGCAAAAGCCGCTTTGGATAAATACGGCGTGGTTCCTGATATGATTATCGGTTGTGCAGGTGGCGGTTCGAATCTTGGCGGCTTGATTTCTCCTTTCATGGGGGAAATGCTCAGAGGGGAACGGAATTATCGTTTTATTGCCGTAGAGCCTGCATCCTGCCCAAGCTTAACAAGAGGGAAGTATGTGTATGATTTCTGCGATACAGGTATGGTAACACCCTTGGCGAAGATGTATACCCTGGGCAGTGGCTTCATTCCATCTGCAAATCATGCAGGGGGGTTAAGATACCATGGCATGAGCCCTGTTATTTCCGAATTGTTCCATCAAGGCTTGATGGAGGCACGTTCCGTCGAACAGACGGCAGTATTTGAAGCGGCAGAGCTGTTCGCAAAAGTGGAGGGTATTTTGCCTGCACCTGAAAGCGCACATGCAATCCGTGTGGCGATGGATGAAGCGTTGCACTGCAAGGAAACGGGCGAGGAAAAAACCATTCTTTTTGGTTTAACAGGTACCGGATACTTTGATATGCTTGCATATGAAAAATTTAATGATGGTGTGATGAGCGATTACATCCCTACCGATGAGGACTTGGAAGAAGGCTTTGCCGGATTACCGAATATTCCTCAAAATAAATAATCAAACCTTGGATTTCGTAAGGACCTCCTTTTTTGGGAAGTGCTTACGAAATTTTTATTATAATTAGGGCAAAACTGCACAATTCCCAGCTGATGCTTTGCATACCCATCTGTTTGCATCTTTTTCTTCAGCCTGCACATCTGGGCACGCAGAATGATGTGGTGTAGCATTAGGAAGTAAAACGCAAAAAAATCCGTGAATTTGGATTGGGTCCAGATGTATGAAACTTCTTGCGGCGAAAGCACGTTTATGCTAGGCTAGAGGTATTCGTATGTGTTCGAGGTGGGGAAATGGGAGTTGTTCCAAATGTCATTACAATTGCAAGGATGGTAGGTTCCATTTTGTTATTATGGGTGGAACCGTTTTCACGCCCCTTTTTTGCATTGTATCTATTTTGCGGCATCAGCGATATGCTTGATGGGTATATTGCAAGAAAATTTCAGCTGAGCTCGGCTTTGGGTGCGACGTTAGACAGCCTTGCCGACTGTTTTTTTGTTTTTATTACGCTTTATGTCCTCCTCCCTGTGGTAGCTTTTCCAAGATGGGTTTTGTTTTGGATTGGCGGGATTTTTCTTATCAAAGGGTGTACTTTTTTGATTGGGATGCTTCGGTACAGGGCGTTGGCTTTTTTACATACCTATCTGAATAAAATAACAGGAGCAATCCTTTTTGGTTTTCCTGTGCTGTATTACTTTGGCGGGATAGAAGCTACGTCGGCGATGCTTTGTGGCATAGCCACGCTTGCCGCCGTGGAGGAATTGGCAATCAATCTTTCCAAAAAAGAATTGCAAAGGGACAGGAAAAGCCTGTTTATGAAATAAAAAAGGCTCATATTGTATTGATACAATATGAGCCTTTAGACTGAAGACAAACCTTGGGGGTTGCCCTCTCACTGCCCAAGATAGGGCAGACGGCAGAGCCGGCTTTTGCGTAGCAAAAGTGATGACCACCCCCTTGCTTTTTGTAAAAAGCAAGACCAAAAACTTTTATTAAACCCGCCTATTTATACAGTTTCAGATGGGTCAAGGGTGAAATCCTTGTGGGTGTTTGAGGGCAAAGCCCTCAAGGCCTTGACCTTGTCTTCTGTCTTTTTTGGGTTTTTATATGGCTAAATTTGGCTTGGGGCGGTTTGTGAGAAGGACACGCTCTACGCTCCAATAGAAGTTTTCTTCACCAATAACGTCTTTTAAATCAGTACGCTGCATCATTTTCATGGTATGTGTCGGCAAGCCGCAAAGAGCAACATCCACACCTTGATTTCGTAGGCTTTCAATTAATTCTCGCAAGGCTTGTGCACAGGAAATATCAATATTAGAAACACCTCTCATGGAAAAAAGAACGGTGTCTGCACCTTTGATTTTCTCGGCAATATCAGAGATAGCCTGTGTATTGGCGAAAATCATGGGGCCTGTAATATATACAACCTTTGCATTGCTGTATCTTTCGCAAAGAACGGGATCAGTTACGTTCATGCGGCTCATGTCTACGTCCTCAAAGTTAATTTCAATGAAGGAAAGGCGTGTTACCAAAAATACCAAGCCAATCAAGACCCCAATCAGGATGGCAGCGGTAAGGTCGAAGATGATGGTAGCCGCCATGGTTGCCACAAACTCCAGCATTGCGCCTTTGAATTTATGGGAGAAGATATAATGAATGGATTCCCATTCGTTCATGCGCCATGCGGTGACCATCAGCACCCCTGCCAAGGCGGCCAAAGGGATTTGCGACATCACAGGAGCCAAAAGAAACATGGAAATCAAAAGGCCAACGGCGTGGAAAATACCTACCAAACGGGTTCTTGCCCCTGATTTTACCGCAACACTGGTACGGGCAATGGCGGCTGTGGCTGGGATACCCCCGAAAAACGGAAGCAAAATATTGCCGACGCCCTGTGCAATTAATTCCTGATTGCTATTGAGGCGAACACCTGTCATTCTGCCAGCACTGGCACCGCACAAAAGGCTTTCTATCATGCCTAAAATGGCGATACTGATGGCAGGTGTAACCAGCCCCCCTACGGTTTTTATGTCTATAGCGGATAGGGTCAAACGGTTTTCCGGAATGAGCGTTTGGGGAATTGCCCCAACCACCGATATATCCAGCTTCATAAAGATAGACGCTGCGGTGGCAAGAATAATGCTAAGTAAAGATGCAGGAACGATGGCGTTCCATTTTTTCGGGAAGAAAACCATAAACAATACAACAAAAGCACCTAGAAGCACGGAGGTTAAATTTGGAGAAAAGCCGATGCTTGCATAGCTGAATAATTTCGTAATCGCAGAGGTGCCTTGGGAATGTGTTCCGAAGAAATTATCAATTTGTCCTAAGGCGATAATTACGGCGATACCCGAGGTAAAGCCCGTAATTACGGGAGAGGGGATAAAGGCTGTCAGCTTGCCCAGACGAAGCACCCCGCAAAGCAATAATAGGATGCCTGCAATTAAGGTGGCGATATAAACGCCGTTCATGCCGTATGTGGCAACCAGTGACATCAAAATTGCCGCCATGGCTCCCGTTGGCCCCGAAATTTGGTAATATCCGCCTGACAAGGGGCTCATAATAAGCCCTGCAATAATGGCGGTGATTAAGCCTGCCGCCGCATCCGCACCACTGCTGACACCAAAGGCAAGTGCCAAAGGCAAGGCAACCGCCGCAACGGTAAGGCCGGCCATCAAATCCTGTGTTAATTTGGAAGTGTTGTATCCCTTAAATTCTTGCTTTAAGCTGTCTGCAAAATTGCCCAGCATGATAAAATCCCCTTTCAAAACCCATATATAAACATTAAAATTTGCTTAAAAAGTCACACCTGCTTATCATAACAAAGCTATCGTGCTTTCTCAACAGTAAAAACAGGGATTTTATAAGGGTTTCCATGAGAGTTTTTGTGCAATTTTAGATTTTTTTCTCAAAGAATGGCTGAAAACAAAAAAAGCCTGCTTTCCCATCCGAAAAATCATGGAAAACAGGCTTTTTTCTGTGTAAAAAGGTCAGCGTTCCTCTCTGAAATACGGGGTATTCAAATCCGCAGGAGGCATATCCTCTTTTTTATTTTTTCTTGTGCTGATAATTACGATGATGATGGTTGCCGCATAGGGAAGCATATCAATTAGATACTGAGAAATATGGATGCCCATGCTCTGCAAACGGAAGCCTAAAATGGATAGACCGCCGAATAAAAATGCGCCGCCCATGGCTTTGATTGGGTTCCAGGAAGCAAAGATTACCAAAGCAACGGCAATCCAGCCACGCCCTGAAATAATATGCTCCTGCCAAACAGGAACGGTTACCAATGACATATAAGCACCACCCAGTCCGCACAACGCACCGCCCAAAAGAATATGAACATATTTATATAGGGATACGTTGATGCCGGAAGCATCCGCCGCCGCCGCACTTTCACCGACAGCACGAAGGTTCAAGCCTTTTTTTGTGCGGAAGAGATAATAGGTTGACGCAATGATGGCAAGATACCCGAGATAGACAAAAACATCCTGCTTGAAGAAAATTTCCCCAATATATGGGATCGAGGAAAGCCCAGGAATAGGTCTTGCCACAAAAAAGCTTTTGATGTCCCCGGGAACGATGGAGCCCATAACCCGCTGACCTAAAAAACTGGCAAAGCCTTCCCCAAAAATGGTCAGCGTTAAGCCGCAGACCGTTTGATTCACACGCAGAGATACGGTTAAAAAGGCGTACAGCAATGCACCGAGGCTGCCTGATAAAACTGCACCCAGCATGGCAAGCAGAGGGTTATGTGTATTCAAACCCACAATGAAGCCGACGATGGCACCCATGTACATCATACCTTCCACCCCAAGGTTCAGGTGTCCTGCTTTTTCGGTGAAAATTTCGCCCAAGGTAGCGAAAAGAAGGGGAGTGCCTGCAATGATAGCGGCTGAAAGAAATCCGACTAACATATTATTTCGCCTCCTTTTTCACTTTTAAATATTTATGGAAGGTTACCTTATATTGCAGGAAAAATTCACTGCCCAATACGAAGAATAAAATAATGGACTGAATCATATCCGCAACAGATGCAGGCACCTGCATGGAAATCTGAATGTAGTTGCCGCCCTGAACCAAAATGGCAAAGGCAACGCAAACAAACAGCGTGGCAATGGCATTTAAGCCGGCAAGCCAAGTGGTAATAATCGCCGTAAAGCCGTAATTGGCTGAAAGGGAGGCGGATAATGTTTTTTCCACTGCCGACGCCTGAATCATGCCTGTTAAGCCGCATAGACCGCCTGAAAGCATCATGGAAATAATAATGATAGAGGAAATATTCATGCCGGCATAACGTGCAGTTTCGATGCTTTCGCCAACGACGGAAATTTCATAGCCTTTCTTTGTGTGGTTTAAAAAGATGTAAACCAAAACAACCAAAACCAAAGCAATGATCCACCCAATATGCACACCACCCAGAGAGGGCAGGATTGCGGCGTCAGAAAAAGCCGCAATTTTGGGGAATCCTTGGGAAGAAGGATCCTTCCAAGGCCCGTATTGCAAATACGTTACAAACTTGATTGCCAGATAATTTAGCATTAAGGTGAAAATGGTTTCGTTTGTGCCCATTTTTGCCTTGAAAAATGCAGGGATGAATGCCCAAAGTCCACCCATAACCATAGCCGCAACAACCATGGATAAAAGCATCAAAGGCTTAGGCAGGTCTAAATTAAGGGCAACCGCAGTGGCGGCAAAAGCACCCATCATAATCTGTCCCTCGCCGCCGATATTCCAAAACTTCATCTTAAAGGCAACCAAAATACCCAAGGAGGTGATAAGCAAGGGAATTGCCTTTAGTGTGGTTTGCTGAATACGGATGGTTGTGCCTAAGGCGCCTTTTACCATGGAGGTAAAGACGATGATCGGATTATATCCCAAAAGGGCAATCACCAAGCCCGCAAAAACAATGGAAAGAGCCACGGAAAGTGTGCGAATCAAGATTGCTTTATTACGAGGCAAATCATCTCGCTTTACGATTTTTAAAGGAATCATGACTGCACCTCCTGCTTCAATGAACCGCCAGCCATTAAAAGGCCGATGGATTCTTTTGTAATTTCATCGGGGTTAACGATACCTGTCATTTTACCGCCGCAAAATACCATAATTCTATCGCAAAGGGCCATCAGAACGTCTAAATCCTCGCCGATGAACAGCACGCCGACACCCTTTTTTTTCTGCTCATTGAGCAAATCATAAATTTTATAGGAAGCACCAATATCCAAGCCACGGGCAGGATAAGCGGTAATTAAAACCTTAGGGTTGGAATCGATTTCTCGACCCAGAAGTACCTTTTGAATATTGCCGCCCGAAAGTTTTTTGATGGGGTGATGCACACCTGGCGTAACAATTTCCAGCTGTGCTACCAAGCGTTCCGCTTTTTTGATGCTTTCCTTTCTTTGCAGGAAAAAGCCTGGCTGATTGGGGTAATCCCTTAAAATCATATTGTGCACCATATCCATAGAGCCAACCAAGCCCATGCCCAAACGATCCTCGGGGATAAAGCCCATACGGATGCCTAGGCGGATAATATCACGAGGCGTTTTTCCAAGAATATTGGAGTTTTCAAAGAAAATGCGTCCCTTTTCGGCTGGCAAAAGCCCTGCAATGGTTTCGCAGATTTCTTTTTGACCGCTGCCGGCAACACCTGCAATCCCTAAAATTTCACCTGAAAACAGGTCGAAATTGATGTCTTCGAGGGCGTGCTTGTTTTCTTTGGTGGAAACGTAAAGACCATCTACCTTTAATAAGGCGTTTTCCTGACAGCAGGAAGGTTTTTCAAGTGCCAAATCCACCTTTTTCCCAACCATCATTTCAATCAGACGGTTTACCTCCACATTTTTTGTTTCTACGGTTTCGATGGATTGCCCACGGCGCAAAACGGTAATGCGGTCGGAAATTTCCATGACCTCGTTGAGCTTATGTGTAATGATGACAATGGCACAGCCTTGCTCCTTCATGCTTCGTAAAATGGCAAAAAGACGCTTGATTTCTTGAGGCGTTAAAACTGCGGTAGGCTCGTCCAAAACAAGGATTTTCGCACCACGGTACAACACCTTAATGATTTCCAGCGTCTGTTTTTCGCCGACAGACATCTCATAAACCTTTTTATCTGGCTTAATATCTAATCCATAACGGTCGCAAATGGCCTGCATTTCCTTGGTAAGCAGTTTGCCGTGCAATGCAACGCCTTTGCTGCCCAGTACCATGTTTTCCTTTGCCGTCATGACCTCCACCAGCTTAAAATGCTGATGAATCATACCGATGCCCAAAGCGATGGAGTCCTTGGGGGAGGAAAATTCCACTTCTTTGCCTTGAATAGAAATGGAGCCGCTGTCGGGAGAATAGATGCCGGAAAGCATACTCATAAGGGTACTTTTTCCGGCACCGTTTTCTCCTAATAGCGCATGAATCTCACCGTTGAGCACAGTGAGATTCACGTTTTCGTTCGCCTTAACGGACCCAAAAGCCTTGGAAATGTTTTTCATTTCGATTGCTTTTACGGGTTCCATATTTTTTCTCCTAATCTTATAAAAAGGGGATGTTCTTAGTTTACAGCGGATACGCCTTTTACTAAGCTCTGCATTACTGTCCAGATGCCTTCTCTGTCAAGTGTTTCACCCTCTGCAACCAATACATTGCCTTCTGTATCATAGATAGGTCCAACGAATACAGGGTATTCGCCTGCTTCCATTTTTGCAGCAACTTCGTTTACCTTATCCTGTACATCCTGAGGAACCAAGTCCGTCATGGGTGCAAGACCAACATAGCCATCCTTCATTGTACCATAGTAGGATTCAGGAACATAGGTGCCAGCCATGATTTTTTCGATGGTGGGGATGAGGTACTTTTCATGATGCCATACAGGTGCTGTCAAGAAAGAACCGGGTGCAACCAGAGAGTTGTCTAAGTTGTAGCCGATTGCCAATTTGCCTGCTGCTTCTGCTGCCAACTGAGGGCCGGCGGAGTCAGCGTGCTGTGTGATAATATCGCAATCCTGTGCTAACAAGGATTCTGCGGCTGCTTTTTCACCAGCGGGATCGCCCCAGCTGTTTGTGTAAACAACCTTAACCTCTACATCGGGGTTAACGCTCTGTGCGCCCAATGTGAAAGCGTCAATGCCGATATGTACTTCTGTATAAGGGAAAGCTGCAACGTAGCCCAGTTTATCTGTTTTTGTCATCATACCTGCAATCATACCGGTCAGGTATCTGGGTTCTTCCATTGCACCAAAGTAGTTTCCAAAATTTGTATCATTCATTTTGTAGCCGGAGAAATGCAGGAAGGTTACATCAGGGTATTCTGTTGCCAATTCTTCCAAAGCATCCATGAAGCCGAAGCTTGTACCAATGACAATAGAAGCGCCCTGGTCAATCATATTGATTGCTGTGGTTTTTACAGTTTGCTTTTCTTCGGATACGTTTTCAGCAATAATGGTTTCCACCTTGTCGCCGAAGTATTCCTGTACAGCTGTTGTGCCATTGTGCTGTGCCTGAGAATAGCCACCGTCATTCTGAGAGCCGATGTAGATAAAACCTACTTTTGTAACTGCTGCTGTTTCCTCTGCTTCAGGTGCGGACTCTGAAGTGCTACCGCCGCAACCAGCAAGAGCCATCATAGACATAGAAACTGCCAATGCCAACGCTAAAAATTTTGTAAACTTTTTCATGGTTCCTCTCCTCTTCTTTTCAACAATAGTAATAAAATAGTGACAGGTATGTTAAACGCCCTCCCCTTTATGGAGGCTGGATAACCAAAAATAAAATTTGCTTTTCTGTAATAACAGGAAACAGCAAAGAAGGACGTATTAATCTTTAAAGCAGATTTTTCCGTCCTCAATTTTTGTGATAACAGCTAAGGAATCAACATAATATCCAAGTTCTCGCAGCTTTTTACTGCCGCCTTGAAATTCTTTTTCCACAATTGCTGCAATACCGCATACGGTACCGCCTGCCTGCTCAACAAGGTTTGCAAGCCCTGCGGCTGCTTCGCCATGGGCAAGAAAATCGTCGATAATTAAAACCTTGTCCTCTTTGTTTAAATAGTTTTTGGAAACCTTGGCAATAGAAACGGTGCCTTTTGTAAAGGACTTTACAGGTGCGCCGTAGAAGTCCTCGGTCATTGTGCTTGGCTGTGCTTTTTTGGCAAAAACAACAGGCACCAGATCGAAGTAAATGGCTGCTATGGCGGCAATGCCGATACCGGAAGCTTCTATGGTAAGAATTTTATTAATTCCCATGCTTCCAAAGCGGCGATAAATCTCTTTGCCTAATGCCATAAATAAGCCAATATCCAGCTGGTGATTCAAGAAAGAATCCACCTTAACGATCTCTGTGCCTATTTCTGTTCCGTCGTTTATGATTCTGCGTTTTAACAATTCCATGATAAATGGCTCCCTCTTGCAATAAAACTTGTTAATAAAAAGGTATTTTTTTATTATACGGTGGGACATTGATGATGTAAATAGGCTAAAGCCGAATTGTATAATATTTTGTTGTGCAGCATGAGCTTTGTGGAAAAATAAGCGGAAAAAAGCATAAAAAGTGATTAGACTTTGGAAAAAAGTCATGAAAGAAAATGTTAAATTTTTATTAAGCAACAAAGCCGTGTGTATTTTTTTGTATGGAACGAAAGAATAGGAGGACAGCAAAAGGATGCTGTCCTCCTAAATGGGGAGATTTACTTTTCACCGTTTGCTTTTTCCAACTCATCCAGAGAGTTATGCTCGCTGATGCGTCCCAGTATATCTGCCCGTTCTTCGGTGGTTAAGGTGTAAAACCGTTTCATGTCCGAGTCATTATGCGCAATTTCCTTCGCTAATTCAGGGCGAAGCGTTGATATATCCTGAAAAATTTTCATAGGCTCACCTCCCAAGTTCATTATGTGAAAAAATATGAAAAATGATACGGACTGAATTGATTTTTGTACTATAATAAAGGTATAATCTATGTTAAGGCAACACCGTACAATTCCCAGCTGATGCTTTGCGCACCCATCTGTTTGCAGATTTTCCGTCAACCTGCACAAAAGTGCTCGCCAATACATACAGTATTCGCTGCGCTTTTTGTTTTGTCTGACGAAAAATCTGACTGCACATCTGGGCATACAGAAATATGCAATATTGCCTTGGTTTTTGAGAGAAGGAGATGAGAGAATGGATTTTTTTGATAAATTAGGCGAAGCGGCAAGAAACCTGACGGAAAAGGCAGGGGACGGCTTGGAAACAAACCGCTTGAATGGAGAAATTGCCATTGAAAAGGGGAACATACAATGCTTTCAAAGAGAATTGGGTGAGCACTATTGGGCCAAGTTTGTCGTAGGCGAAAAGCTGGATGAAGAGGCGATGCTGATTTGCGACAAGGTGGTTGTCAGCCAAGACCGCATTCGCCAGATGGAGATTGACATTGAAAAAATAAAGAAAGAACGGGAAGCCGTTTTGGCGGAGCGGACAAAAGCAAAGCAGACGGAAATGGAAGAAGAACAGCCGAAGGAGGAAGGTTTTGTCGAGGGAAAAGAGCCTGTTTTAGCCGAGGAGAGGGATAAAAAAGCGGATGGGAAACCTCGGTTTTGTGCCAACTGCGGTGGTTCAATCAAGGCGGAACAACGGTTTTGTATGTTCTGCGGCGCAGAGGTAAAGGAATGATTTCATTGACTTACCGTTTTGCCTATGATACCATCAAATCAAAGGTTTTGACATATGAATAAAATATAAGGCAACACCGCACAATTCCTTGACAGAATTATGCAGTATTGCCATAACAATTCTTCGGAAATGGGAGAACCATACCGGCGGTAAAAGCCCGCGAGCCGAGGCAAAGGCCAAAGCAGGATTCGTTGTGATGCGAAGCCGACAGTCAGTCTGGATGGGAGAAGAAGGTCACTTGAAATTCACGGTGGTGGAGTGCCTTTTTCTGCAAAAAAATAGGGAAAAAGACGGCATTCTATCAAATTGGGTAGGATGCTTTTTTAATGTAAATGTATTTCCTTTTGCAGGCGGAATTTTTACGGATTGCAGACAATATATAAGCATTGAGTATTCTGCAAAAAAAATGTTTCGGCGAGGTCTTTTCTAAAGGGGGAAGCGTATGGCACAGGAAAATATACTGGGTACAGAACGGATTGGGAAGCTTTTGCTTAAGTTTTCTGTTCCCACCGCACTGACGTTGATGGTAAACAGTCTTTATAATATTGTAGACCAAATTTTTATCGGGCGAGCCATGGGAATTGATGGTGTGGCGGCAACCAATGTTGCCTTTCCGCTTTTTATTTTGGCGGCGGCATTTGCCTTGATGATTGGGGACGGATGTGCTGCGAATGTCAGCCTTGCGCTGGGACGGGGAGAAGAAGAGGTCGGCGAGCGTTTTTTTGCCAATGGCTTTTTATTGCTATTGCTTTTGGGTGCGGCTGTTTTTTTGGGCGGAACACTGTTTCTCAGGTCGATTTTGCTGCTTTTTGGGGCATCGGCGGCGGTTATTGATATTTCGGCGGCATACACGGGAATTATTTTATGGGGACTGCCTTTTTCCATGTTTAATATGGCATTGACCGCTATCATTCGGGCGGACGGAAACCCACGATACATGATGCGCACCATGATGATTGGGGCGGGAATCAATCTGATTTTAGACCCGATTTTCATTTTTGGCTTGAACATGGGCGTGCAGGGGGCGGCGTTTGCCACGATTGCTGGACAAATCGTATCGGGGAGTCTTGCTTTGGCATATATACCGAGGATGGAGCATATTCGCCTTTGTAGGAAAAAACTGAAATTGGAAGGAAGCTATGTTTTCGCCATTTTAAAACTGGGCTTTCCCAGCTTTTGTATGCAGACCGCTACGGCGGCAACGCAGATTGTCATGTATAATCTAATGCGTTTCTACGGCGGCTTAAGCGTTTATGGCAGTGAAATAACCCTTTCCGGTTATGGCATTATGACGAAATTATATCAGATTGCCCATGCGATGTTTGTTGGGCTGGCGGCAGGAACACAGCCGATTCATGGGTTTAATTTTGGCGCAAAACGCTTTTTGCGTGTAAAGCAAACCTACCGTATCGGTCTTATCGCATCTCTTGGCATCTCATTATTTTGGTTTGCCATTTTCCGCTGGGGCGGTGCGCTGATTGCGGGGATTTTTGTGCAGGAGGAGCCGCTTTTTTTGGAATTTACAAAGCATTGCTTCCGTTTATATATGCTTGCCTTTTTTCTGTATGGGCCGCCGCAGGTTACGGCCTCCTTTTTTCAGGCGGTGGGCAAGCCAATGAAGGCTCTTTTGGTGGCATTGGCAAGGCAAGTGATTTTTTTGATTCCTATGGCGTTGGTGCTTTCAGATGGTTTTGGCTTGGATGGCGCATTGTCTGCCGCACCCATAGCCGATACGCTTGCTTTTTTACTGGCTATGACCATGGTTTATTTTGAATTTCATGCATGGAAGAAAGCTGATGGGAGGGCATAAAACGAAGGTGCTGACAAGTCAGCAGACAGTGTCAAAATCTTGATGGTTTTGCCCTCAAACACCCACAAGGGTTTCTCACTCGTACCTATCTGAAACCGCATAAATGTGCGGTTATAATAAAAGTTTTTGGTCTTGCTTTTTTCAAAAAGCACGTGAGTTTGGAAGAGAGAGGGCGACGTAAAAGGTTTGTCTTTAGTCTGGTTGCTGACAAGTCAGCAGAATAAAAGAAAAGGCTTGTCGATGTTTTACAATCGCTTTTTTATGCTTGGAAAAGGGGAATAATTGGGAGATTTTCCGTGTATCTTAAGTAACAAACGCATAGAAGGGCTGAGAAAAATGAAAAAAAGTTGGAAAGAAGGGTTATTCTATTTATTGTTATTTGCCTTTTGTTTTGCAGGGGGCAGATTGACTGCTGCCAGACAGGCGGTAAATGCGTCAAATATGGCTACCGGCGGAAAGCTTGCCATTGTTATTGATGATTTTGGGTATGACGGGAATGGTACGGAGGAAATGCTTGCACTGCCGATTCCGTTTACGGCGGCGGTTATGCCTTTTTCGGAGTTTTCCGTGGAGAATGCAAAAAAGGTGGAAGAGGCAGGGAAGGAAGTTGTTTTACATATGCCGATGGAGGCTTTGACGGGCAAGGCAGAGTGGGTCGGGGATAAGGGTGTTTTTCGCAGTATGACCGACGAGGAAATCAAGGCTGTGGTGCAGGAAGCATTTACCATTTTGCCGAATGCGGTGGGTATGAACAACCATATGGGTTCGGCGATCATGGAGGACCAGAGGTGCCTTGGGGATGTATTGGATGTGCTCAAGGCGCAAAATGGATTTTTTATCGACAGTGTGACGACTTGCAATAGCCAAGGGCGATGCTTGGCGGAGGAGAAGGGCGTGCCCTTTATTGCCAGAGATGTGTTTTTGGACGGCACCAGCGATGTGGAAAAGGTAAAGCAGAACCTGCGCAAAGCTGCGGAGATTGCCCTAAAGAAGGGCAAGGCTGTGGCAATCGGTCATGTTGGCCCCGAGGGTGGCGAGGTTACGGCAAAGGCAATAGCGGAGCTGATTCCTGAATTTGAGGAGGAGGGCATAACCTTTGTCACCGCTAGTGAGTTAATCGAAGAATAATTGAAATTGCGGGGGATTTTCAGGCGAAGGGATGAAATGATTTTACGAATGTTTTTGGCTTTTTCTTTTTATAAAGGATATGGTATACTAGGGAAAAGACAGAAGCAGAAAGCTTCCGCAGAAAATGGAGCGGTTGCGAGGAGGTAAAATGTCGCACTGGAATTCAAGGGGGCTTAGAGGCAGCTCATTAGAAGAAAATATAAACTTTACGAACGAAAAATATCGGCAAAAGGGGCTTGCACTGCTCCAAAAGGTGCCCACGCCCATTACTCCTGTAAAGATAGACCAAGAAAGCAGGACCATTGCTTTGGCTTATTTTGAAAAGCAAAGCACGGTGGATTATATTGGGGTGATACAGGGTGTGCCTGTTTGCTTTGACGCAAAGGAAACCTCACACAAAAACTTGCCGCTGCAAAATATACATCAGCACCAGATAGAGTTTATGGCCGATTTTCGCACCCAGCGTGGGTTGGCCTTTCTTCTGGTGCATTTTACTGCGCTGGATGCTTATTATTTACTGCCGTTTGAACTTCTGGAAAGATTTTGGCTGAATGCGGAACAAGGAGGAAGAAAATCCATTCCCGTTGAGGCATTTGAAGAAAAATATCGGATACAAAAAACAGGCAATGGATTATTGCATTATTTGGAGGCAGTAAGTCTATACTTAGAGGAAACGGATGAAAAAAGGAGAAAGGACGGAGGCCTATGCTAAGCAAAAATGTTGTGGAAAATACATTGTCGGCAGCGTTAGGAACGGGTGCCGATTTTGCTGAAATATATATGGAGCAGTCAAAGCGTAACACGCTGAGCGTTGTAAACGGGAGGGTGGAAGCGGTACAAAGCGGATTGGATTATGGCGCAGGGATACGCTTGTTTTTCCAAAACAAGGCAATATACGGCTTTACCAATGACACCTCTGAAAAAAATTTAATCCGCATCGCCAGAGAAGCGGCGGCGGCGGCACGAGGGGATCGGGTATACCCCTTACAGGGATGGCAGAAAATGAACTTGGCTTGCATGAACCCCATTCGTAGGATGCCTGACGAGGTGGAAAAGAAAAAAAAGGCGGAAATGCTTTTTTTAGCGTCGGCGGCGGCAAAAAATTACAGCCCCTTGATTACCCAGACGAGGACAGGCTGTCTTGATGTGGTGAAGGATGTTTTTATCACAAATACGGATGGTTTGTGGGCGGAAGAGCGGCGTGTGCGCAGCCGTTTTACGGTAGAAGCAATTGCATCTTCAGCCATGGAAAAGCAAAGCGGACATCTAGGACCGGGCGGTTCCCTGGGGTTTGAGCTGTATGACCAAATTGATGTGGAAGAAAAGGCAAGAGAAGCGGCACGTATTGCCGTAACCATGCTTGGGGCGAAGCCTTGCCCTGCGGGGCGAATGCCTGTGGTTATTGACAATGGGTTTGGCGGTGTTATTTTTCATGAAGCTTGTGGTCACAGCTTGGAGGCAACGGCAGTGGCAAGAAACGCTTCTGTGTTTGCTGAAAAAATGGGACAACAGATTGCCTCATCCCTTGTGACTGCCATAGACGACGGTACCATTCCCAACGGCTGGGGTTCTGCCGCCATGGATGACGAGGGAACGCCTACCCAAAGAAATGTTTTGATTGAAAACGGAATATTGCGCACCTATTTGGTGGATAAATTAAACGGGCGTCGAATGGGTGCAATCCCTACTGGTTCCTCCAGACGGGAAAGCTATCGCTTTGCGCCCACCAGCCGTATGACGAATACGTTCATCGATAAAGGGCAGAGCACCACGGCTGAAATGATTGGGAATACCGATTTTGGTTTATATGCAAAACAGATGGGCGGCGGCAGTGTTGACCCTGCAACGGGTTCCTTTAACTTTGCGGTTTTGGAAGGGTACATGATTCGTGGCGGAAAAATTGCCGAGCCTGTCAGGGGCGCCACTTTAATTGGAAAGGGCATGGAGGTTTTGATGAAAATCGATATGGTCGGGGATAATCTTGCCCGTGCCCAAGGAATGTGCGGCAGTATCAGCGGCTCCATTCCCACCGATGTGGGACAGCCTATGATACGGGTAAAAGAAATGACCGTTGGCGGAAGGGGGTAAAGACTGTGAACAGACATGATTTGCAAAAGCAGATGATAAATGAAGCATTAAAACACGGCTTTACCGACTGCGAAGTGTTCTATTTGGGCGGCGAAAGCTTTGAGGTTTTATTGATGGAGGGCGAGGTTTCCAATTACGAAAACAGCAGTGAAGGCGGTGTTTCCTTCCGTGGAACCTATGAAGGGCGCACAGGCTATGCTTTTTCGGAGCGGTTAGAGGAAGAAAGCATCGACTTTTTGCTTACGGCGGCAAAGGAAAACGCCATGCTGATGTCTGAGGAAGAACGAGAGGAGCTGTTCGGGGGTGAACAATACCCTGAACTGAAAGGGTATTTTCCTGAATTGGAGCAGGTTTGTGTGGAAAAACGCATTCAGCTTGCAAAGCGCATGGAGGAGGCGGCATTAAACGGCGCGGAAAATATCGCTTCTTTGGATTATTGTGTTTTGGGAATCGCAAAAAGAGAGGTTGCGATTGTCAACAGCCTTGGGTTGGATATTTCCTATACCAAAAATTTTGCATCGGGCTATGTGAGTGCGATTGCAAGAAACGGCGAGGAAACCAAAACAGGCTCTGCTTTTTGGAAGGGCAGGGATTGGGCGGACTTTGACCCCGAAGAAACAGGGCGAAGAGCGGCAAGGCGAGGTGCGGGCCTTTTGGGTGCAGGCACGGTGGACAGTGGCACCTATGCCGCCGTTTTGGACGGTAAAGCGATGACCTCGTTACTATCCTCCTTTAGCGGTATTTTCTTTGCCGAGAACGTGCAAAAGGGATTCTCTTTGCTGAAGGATAGGCTGGGGGAGCAAATTGCGGCTTCCTGTGTTACCCTACGTGACGATGCGCTTTTGGAGGGCGGCTATGCCTCCGTGCCCTTTGACAGCGAAGGGGTAGCAGGAAAAAATAAAGCAGTAATCGAAAACGGATGCTTGAAAACACTGCTGTATAATCGGAAATCTGCAAAAAAAGATGGCATGGGTTCAACCGGAAACGGCTTTAAGGCAGGATTAACTTCGCCTGTAAAAACGGCGTGCACCAATTTCTTTATCCAAAAGGGAGAAAACACCTTGGAGGAGATTTTGCAGCAAATGGGAAATGGACTTTATATTACCGATTTTATGGGGCTTCACGCAGGAACAAACGCTGTTTCGGGAGATTTTTCCCTTTCCGCGGAGGGATTTTTGGCGGAAAACGGAAAAATCACAAAACCTGTGGAGCAGATCACCATTGCCGGAAATTTTTACACACTTTTATCGGATATTTTGGCGGTAGGAGCGGATTTGTATTTTGCGGCAAGCGGAAAGGGTTCACCCTCGGTTTTGGTTAAGGAAATGACGGCGGCAGGGAAATAGCTAAAAATTTCAGGCATGAAATACTCCTAGATAAATTTGTCTAAATAAAAGGAACCTTGTTGTAACGAAACCGTATTTGCGTCAGTATCATACTTATGCTATACTGGAAAAATTAGGATATAGTGAATTTTATTAAGGAGGAACAGCAATGGAGTCAATAGCGTCTTTTTCAGCAATGGATTCGTTATTTTCAGTGTATATGGTAGTTGTAGCAGTTGGGCGTTTGGGGTTAGGTATTACGCTGGCGGTTTTAGCCATTAAATGTATGCTCAAGTACTTAAAAAATGATTCACAATAACAATGATAAAGGCGTAACACAAAGCTAGGGCATCATCGTTTTATTTGCGATGATGCCCTAAAAAATTTCAATAAATGCTTTCCCAAAGTCAAAACATTCTATGCAGAAGTTTCACAGGGGAAACATCCATGTTTACAACCTTTATGATGCTTAGCGCAACAAGGTTACTTTTCCAGCTTATCTGCAAATTCCTCAAGCTGCTTCAAAAGCTTTTCCATATCCTTATTGGCGCCGCCCTTGTTTTGGTTTACAATTCTAACCAACCGCTTCCCTGCCAAATCAAGCTGCTCCGCCAAATAAACTGCTCGTTTTCCGCCCTCGGAAACGGCTTTTTGCTGGGGATAATCCCTCGGTTTTATGGGGATTTTTACGCCCTCTGCCAATAAAGTTCCGTTTGCTAGGTCGTAGCAGGCACCGCTGAAGGGTGCGACCGCTTGGAACTGATATTCCTCATTTAAGCAACGGGCAAATTCATCTGCAACAAGGTCATCGCCGTGTACTACAAATACCTTTGTGGGTTTAGGGTCAAAATGGTTAATCCAACGCAATAAACCGTCTTTGTCGGCATGACCGCTGACCCCTGCAAGCTGCTCGATATGGGCGTTTACGGAAATGGTTTCACCAAACAGGCGAACCTCCGTTGCACCTTCGATAATGGTTCTGCCTAAGGTTCCAATGGCCTGATAGCCTACAAAAAGCACGGTGCTTTCCTTGCGCCACAGGTTATGTTTTAAATGATGGCGGATGCGCCCTGCTTCGCACATACCTGAGGCGGAAAGGATAACCTTTGGGGATTTATCAAAATTGATTGCCTGAGAATCTTCGGAGGTTACGGAAGTAACCAGACCTTTGAATTCCAGAGGGTTAATGCCTTTTTTGACCAAGTCTATTGCCTCGGTATCATAGCAGTCCATTCTGTTTTCCGTAAAGATTTTTGTTGCCTCTATGGCAAGGGGGCTGTCCACATAAACCTGAAAGCCTTCATGGTTTTTTATGAGCTTGCGCTCTTTAATTTCCCGTATAAAATAAAGGATTTCCTGTGTTCGCCCTACGGCAAAGGCAGGAATTACAAGGTTTCCACCACGGTCAAAAGTTTCTTGAATATGCCTTGCCAATTCCAAAACATAATCGGGCGGTGCATTATGCACACGGTCGCCATAGGTGCTTTCCATGATGACATAGTCTGCTTCCTTGGTGTAGCGTGGGTCGTGGATAATGGGCTGATTGGTGTTGCCAATATCCCCAGAAAAGACGATTTTTTTGGTAATATCCCCTTCTGTCAGCCAAATTTCTAAACTGGAGGAACCAAGAAGATGCCCGACATCAGTAAAACGGAGGGTAATTCCTTGCGTTATGAAAATTTCCTTCTCATAATCACAGGGAACAAACTTTGTGGCAACGGCGGCTGCCTCTTCTGTGGTATAGAGGGGTGAAAACGGTGCTGTTCCAGCTCTTTTCGCCTTTCGATTTCGCCATTGTGCTTCAAATTCCTGAATGTGGGCACTATCCAAAAGCATGATGCGGCAAAGGTCGGTTGTTGCCTCTGTTGCGAAGATTTCGCCCCGAAAACCATTTTTGTAGAGCAAGGGCAACAGCCCTGAATGGTCAATATGGGCATGGGAGAGAAAAACATAGTCGATGGCAGAAGCCGGGACAGGAATTTCCTGATTTTCATAGGTATCACGCCCCTGTTCCATGCCGCAGTCCAGCAAAATACTTTTGCCGCAGGCTTCAATATAGTGACAGCTGCCTGTGACCTCATGGGCAGCGCCTAAAAACATTAATTTCATGTAATTCCTCCTTATCGTACAAAATTTGAAAGATTTCTTTTTTCTTTTAGTATATCCTTATTTATACAGTATGACAAGATGGCTTTTTTTTGTCAAATTTACATTGGGAGCTGTCGAAAATACCTGTTTTTTTGTATGGAAAGAAGTGGGCATGTGGTATATAATAAAAGAAAAACCAATTGGGCGGATGGAACGAAGGCCGAACGGAAAGAAGGGGGATGACAGTATGGAAATAACAGAGTTATACGATATCTTTCAAATCGTGAATGGCGAGCATTATGACCCCCATAGAGTTCTGGGGATGCACGAAATTGAAATGGACGGGGAAACTGCCATTGGTGTACGTGCCTTTTTGCCCGGAGCACAAAAAATTACCGTAATCGATATGAAAAATAAAAAGAAACAGTATCCTTTGACGAAAATTCACGAGGATGGTTTTTTTGAAGCACTGCTATGGGATCGAACCGAATGGTTTCGATATATGCTTGAGTTCACCAATGACAGCGGCATTACGTGGCGCAGCTATGATCCCTATTCCTTTTTGCCGACAATTTCCGAATATGACAGATACTTATTTGGTGCGGGAAATCATTATGAAATTTATGATAAAATGGGCGGTCGGCTGGTCAGCCACGGCGGAACAAGGGGTGCTGCGTTTACAGTTTGGGCACCCAGCGCAAAAAGTGTAAGCGTGATTGGAAATTTCAATCAATGGGATATGCGCCGCCATCCGATGCGCCGCTTGGGACTGTCGGGGGTTTGGGAGATTTTTATTCCCGGCTTGATGGAAAATGACCAATACAAATTTCATGTCATTCAATGTGACGGTACCCCTGTGGATAAGGCTGACCCTTATGGCAGATATGCGCAGGTTCGCCCGGAAACAGCTTCCGTGCTTTATAATGCAAGAAAATATAAGTGGCATGATAAAAGGTGGCTTACAGCACGGAATAAGAAAGATGCATATGCTTCCCCTATGAATGTGTATGAGGTGCATCTGGGCTCATGGATGCGTGTGCCTGAGGAGGACGACCGTTTTCTTACCTATACAGAACTTGCGGATCAATTGGTGCGCTATGTCAAGGAAATGGGCTATACACATATTGAGCTTTTGCCTGTGCAAGAGCATCCCTTTGATGGAAGCTGGGGCTATCAGGTTACAGGCTATTTTGCCCCAACCAGCCGTTTTGGCACGCCTGATGAATTTAAGTATTTGATAGACACCTGTCATAATCAAGGGATAGGGGTGCTTTTGGATTGGGTACCTGCCCATTTTCCCAAGGATTCCTTTGGACTTGGGCGTTTCGACGGCACTGCGTTGTATGAACACGCTGACCCTCGCCGTGGGGAGCACAGGCAATGGGGCACTTATATGTTTAACTTTGGCAGAAAAGAGGTCACCAATTTTTTAATCAGCAATGCGTTATTCTGGCTGAAGGAGTACCACATTGATGGGTTAAGAGTAGATGCGGTTGCATCTATGCTTTATCTTGATTTTGGCAAGGAACCCGGTGAATGGGTGCCCAATCAATATGGAGGCAGTGAAAATCTGGAGGCAGTTGAGTTTATCAAGCATATGAATGCCATTGTTAAGGAAAGAGAACCCGGCGCAATGATGATTGCGGAGGAATCCACCTCATGGCCTGGAGTTACGAAGGATCCAAAAGAGGGCGGCTTGGGCTTTACCCTAAAGTGGAATATGGGATGGATGAACGATTTCCTGTTCTATATAAAAAATGACCCTTTATTTCGTAAGAATTGTCATAATCGCTTAACCTTTGGCATGGCATACCATTATTCCGAAAGCTTCATGCTTGTGCTTTCCCATGACGAGGTTGTCCATGAAAAAAGCTCTATGATTGGGAAAATGCCGGGGGATGATTGGCAACGGTTTGCAAATCTCCGCCTTGCATATGGATTTATGTATGCTCACCCCGGAAAAAAATTGCTTTTTATGGGTGGGGAATTTGGACAGTATCATGAGTGGTGCGAGGCAAGAAGTCTGGATTGGCATTTATTGCAATATCCTGAGCATCAGCATATGCAGGCTTACGTCCGCAGTCTGAATCAGCTGTATCTGGAATATGCACCATTTTGGGAAGAGGATTTTGACCCCTTTGGGTTTCAATGGATTGAATGCGATGACAGGGATTCCTCTATTGTATCCTTTATACGGCGCAGCAAGGATAAAGAGATTTACTGCATTTGCAATTTTACGCCCGTCAGCTATCCCGATTTTCGTATCGGGGTGCCTTATGAAGGGGCATACAAAGAAATTTTTAATAGTGACAGCCTTGTGTTTGGCGGCAGCGGCGCAGAAAACACCGAGGAACTGGTTTCGGAAGAAACACCTTGGAATCATTTTGGGCAAAGCATTTGCGTAAAAGTACCTCCCCTTGGAATGCTTGTGCTGGAGCGGGAGGAAGAAAAAAACAAAATAAAAAAAAATAAATAAAAAATAGCTTCGGATTACAAGATATAGTGGGCTTGCTCCAAGCAGATGCGGAAGATATAGGGCGCTTGTTTTTTTTCTTGTGAAATTCCAAGTCTTTATATTGACGGTTGTTGCTTTTTTGTGTATAATTCTTAAATGTATGGTAGAAAAGCGAATCTGGCGTGGTTTTACCATCGGCAATAAACGAATCTCGCATCTGGAGGGAGGGAAATTCATGTCGGAGGTAAAAGTTAAAGAAAATGAATCCTTAGACAGCGCACTGCGTCGTTTTAAAAGAACGTGTGCCAGAGATGGTATCATGGGCGAAGTTCGCAAAAGAGAGCATTATGACAAGCCCAGCGTTAAGCGCAAAAAGAAATCCGAAGCCGCAAGAAAACGTAAATTTAAATAAGTAATCTATACGGCGAAGAGGGATGATGATATGTCATTAAAAGAGCAACTTTTTGCAGATTTAAAAACTGCGATGAAAGAAAAGGATTCCGTTCGAAAGGATACAGTTCAACTGGTCCGTTCAGGCATCCTTCAGATCGAAAAGGACAATAAAGTCGAGCTGGATGATGATGGAGTGATTGACGTAATCACCAAACAGCTAAAAAGCAGAAGAGATTCCCTTCCTGAATTTGAAAAAAGCGGAAGAATAGATCTAATCGAAAAACTCAATCAAGAGATCGACATTTTGTTGGGTTACCTTCCAGAGCAATTGAGCGAAACCGAAATCCAGACGATCGTAAAAGAAGCGATTCTTGAAGTCGGTGCATCCTCCATTAAAGATATGGGAAAAGTTATGTCGGTGATTACACCGAAGGTAAAGGGACGCGCTGATAACAAAATCGTTGGCAGTTTTGTAAAGAAAATGCTCCAAGGCAATCAATAATCAATCAAGGAAAATTGAAAGACTTGTTCGGATAAAAGCCGACAAGTCTTTTTATTTTTTATTAAAATTAGTCAAAAAATAAAAAAAAATTTAAGGTTTTTTGTACAAATATAAAAGCTGTTTCGCTTGACTTTCAACTTATGCGTGTTATAATTACTTTAATATATTAAAGCATAACCGCATATATGTGATAAAGTGTGCGGATTATTTTTGAGGGAGTGGTATGGTATGAAAAAGAATAAAATGCGTTTGGTTGCTGCGATGGCTATGGCGGCAATGGTAATTTCCACAACAGGCTGCGGCAAAAGCGCAGCAGAGGCACCTGCGGCAGACGAAACTGCAGATGCAAAAACTTATACCGTAGGCATTATGCAGTTGGTGGAGCATCCTGCTTTGGATGCCGCAACACAAGGCTTTCAGGATAAGCTGACAGAATTGTTGGGGGATTCCGTAACATTTGATGTACAAAATGCGCAGGGTGAAAGCACAAACTGTACAACCATTGCAACAAAATTTGTTTCCGACGGCGTTGATTTGATTATGGCAAATGCAACAGGTGCTGTTCAGGCAGCGGCTGCGGCAACATCCGAAATTCCCATTGTTGGTACCTCTGTAACAGATTTTAAAACAGCTGGTGTTGTTGATTCCAATGAAGCACCCGGCAGAAACGTTACTGGTGTATCTGATTTGACACCGATTGACGAACAGATAAAATTATTACAGCAGGTTTGCCCCGATGCAAAGAAGGTAGCAATTGTATATTGCAGTGCAGAGCCAAACTCTGTGTTCCAGTCTGAATTGGCACAGAAGGCTTTGACAGAAGCTGGTATCGAATTTAAAGAATATACAGCAGCAGATTCCAATGAAATTCAGGCTGTCATTACAAACGCAGTCAGCGAGTGCGACACCGTATTTATTCCTACTGACAACACAATGGCAAGCAACATGGAAATCGTTAAGAATGTAACCGTGCCTGCTGGTATCCCTGTATTTGCAGGGGAAGAAGGTATGTGCTCCGTAGGCGGCTTGGCAACACTGAGCATCAGCTTCTATGATTTAGGACAAAAGGCAGGAGAAATGGCTTACGAGATTTTAGTAAACGGTGCAGACCCTGCAACAACACCGATTGGCTATGTTTCCGATAATATTGTACCAAAATATAACGCTGAAATTGCAGAGGCTTTAAACATTACAATGCCCGCAGGCTTTGAAGCAATTCAGTAATCAAAAGACGAATCCTAAAAAATGAATATAGAAAAAGGCAGAGCGGGGCAGTTTACTGACCGCTCCCTTTTTTCTAAAAAGATGCAAAAGAAGAATCAGAAAGTGGGGGAAATGAGATGAATGTCATGGCTTTAATGAAAGCATTGCCCGGTTCTGTGGCGCAAGGGCTCATTTGGGGACTTTTAGCCGTAGGGGTTTATATCACTTACAAGGTGCTAGATTATGCGGATTTGACTGTAGACGGAAGCCTATGCACAGGCGGTGCCGTTGCGGTAATGATGATGCTAGCAGGATACAATCCTTATCTTGCGTTGGTTGGTGCAACATTGGCAGGTATGGCGGCAGGCTTGGTAACAGGGGTGTTCCATGTGACCTTTGGAATTCCTGCAATTTTGTCGGGAATTTTGACGCAGCTGGGCTTGTACTCTGTAAATATGCGAATTATGGGGAAGTCAAATCAGGCGATCAGCGTTGATAAGTATGATTTGATTTTAAGCTTGCGTAATATTCCTCATGCGATTTTTGTTTCATCAATTTTTTGCGTCATTGCAATCGTCGTTTTATATTGGTTTTTTGGAACGGAGCTTGGTCGCTCGATTCGTGCAACGGGAAATAACGAAAATATGTCCAGAGCACAGGGCATTAATACAAAAACCATGAAAATTGTCGGACTCATGATTTCCAACGGCTTAGTTGGCTTGGCAGGCGCATTTTATGCGCAGTATCAAGGCAATGCAGATGTAAATATGGGACGTGGTGCCATTGTTATCGGCTTGGCGGCGGTCATTATCGGCGGCGTTTTATTCGGCAGGATTTTTAGAAATTTTGCGATGCGGCTGGTTGGTGTCATTTTTGGTGCGATTTTGTATTTCGTTGTCATTACTGTGGTATTGCAGCTTGGCTTGGAAACCACAGATTTGAAGCTGATTAGTGCCTTGATTGTAGCAGCATTCTTGGCGGTGCCCTATTTAAAAGGGCAATACTTCATAAAGCACGGAAAAAAGGGAGGGAAGGCAAATGCTTGAACTAAAAGAAATTTATAAAACCTTCAATCCTAACAGCCCCAGTGAAAAAAAAGCTTTAAATGGTGTAAACCTTACGCTGGAGTCGGGCGATTTTGTAACAATTATCGGCGGAAATGGTGCAGGAAAATCAACGATGCTCAATGCGATTGCTGGTGTTTGGCCGATTGATAGTGGGCACGTGATGATTGACGGCATTGATGTAACAAAGCTGCCCGAGCACAAGAGAGCCTTATATTTAGGGCGTGTATTTCAAGACCCTATGAACGGAACGGCGGCGGATATGGAAATCGAGGAAAATCTTGCCTTGGCATACCGCAGAGGGCAGCCACGTGGGCTTCGCTGGGGGATTACGGCAAAGGAAAGAGGCGAGTATAAGGAGCTTTTAAAGACCTTGGATTTAGGCTTGGAAACACGTCTCAGAGCGAAGGTTGGGCTGCTTTCCGGCGGGCAAAGACAGGCACTGACGCTGCTTATGGCTACCTTGAAAAAGCCGAAGCTTCTATTGCTGGATGAGCATACGGCGGCACTCGATCCCAAAACTGCGGCGAAGGTTTTGCAGCTTTCCGACCGCATGATTGCGGAGCATGGCTTAACCGCCTTGATGGTTACCCATAATATGAAGGATGCCATTGCACATGGAAATCGTTTGATTATGATGAGCAACGGACGAATTATATTGGATATCAAGGGCGAAGAAAAGAAAAAATTAACTGTGGAGGATTTGCTGCAAAAATTCTCCGTGGCAAGTGGCAGTGAGTTTGTAAATGACAGAGCTCTTTTGGGCTAGATAAAAAGGTACGGATTCTTATGAATGAAGAAGCCGTACTTTTTTTTGCTTTGCGAGAGGGATTTTATGGGATTTTTTGAAACCATATTTGCTGCAAAAAGAGGGCTTATCTATATAGGCGGCTGCCATGAAAGCTCTTGAACATTGACAGACAAGGTATTTCTTTGCTTTTTCAAGCATAATGTAAACAAACGGTTTTTCGGATGGTGATGAAAAAAATGGATATACGCAGGGGTGTTTCAGATGCTTTAGACCTGCCAAAGGAAATCATGCTGGATTTGCCGTTGATTTCCTTAACGGGGCGAGAGGAGATTACTGTTGAAAATCATAAAGGAATATTGACCTATGGAGAAGAAAGCATTCGTGTTGGAACAAAGGCAGGAATTTTATGTATCCGTGGGCAGGATTTGGGACTGAAGCAGCTTACGGCAGAGGTGTTGGTGATTACGGGAAAGCTGGTGGCTCTGGAATTTTTGACCTGATGAGGTGAGGATTTTGTTTCTGGCAATATGGTATTATTTCTGTGGATATGTTATGATAAAAGTGAATGGTTTTGCCGCAGAACGGTTTATGAATATGCTTTCTTATCGGGGAGTATACTTATGGGATGTGGAGTCTGATGGTGCCGGCGTAAGGCTAAAGGCACCCTTGGGAAGCATGGATATTCTTTCCATGTGTGCGGAGAAAACTGGATGCAGGCTTGAGGTAAAAGGATATGGCGGATTCCCTTCAAAAATTCGTCGTTATAAAGGGCGCCAGGTTTTAACGGCAGGCATTTTGCTTTTTGCCGTGGGGCTTTATCTTCTTTCTTCCTTTATTTGGGTCATTCGTGTGGAAGGAAATGAGCGTGTACCTAAGGAGGATATCCTGACCTATTGCCAAGAATTGGGGTTGAAGCCGGCTGCTTGGAAGCGAGGGGTTGACCCCGAAGAAATTACAAAAGAAATTTTGATACAATTTCCTGATATTTCTTGGGTGAGCGTTGACATAAAAGGAACCGATGTAACCATTAAGGTTGCGGAAACTATTGAAAAAGCAGAGGTTGTGGATAAGGTGACGCCTTGCAATGTTGTTGCAGCGATGGACGGCGTTATCTTAAAAATTACGGCTGAAAGAGGAACGCCCATGGTAAAAGAGGGCGATGTGGTGAAAAAAGGCGATGTGCTGATTTCTTCTGCGGTGGTTATTGGGCTGGAGGGCGAGGAACAGCATACGGAGTATGTGGCGGCGGAGGGCACCGTTACGGCGAAAATTTGGTTGCAGCTAACGGATGAACTGCCTCTTGCATACGAAGAGAAGGTTTATACAGGGGAAACAAAAACAAATAGGATTTTGAGTTTTTGGGGAAAAGACGCGGATTTTGTTCATCCTTCTTTGGAGGAGGAGCAAGCAGATGCAGAGATTCTTTTTCAAAAAGATTTAGCCTTGGGTGATTTTAAAGTACCTATTTCCATAAAAAAAGAGCAATATCGTATTTACACCCTCGAGCAAAGAAATCGTACCGTTGATGAGGCGAAAGCGGAGCTTGCACAAACGTTAAGAGAAAAGACGGAGAAATGCTTAAGCCCATATGGTACAATAGAAAAAATCGAGGTGCATTACGAGGAATATACCGATTGTGTCCGAGTGAAAGGGCAGGCGGTACTGACAGAACGCATTGAGGAGAAACACACAGCAGAGGAAGGACGGGATGCCATAGATGGCACAGATTGAAAAAACAATGCAAATGGACAATCGGGTGATGCTGCCTGTTTTTGGACAGTTTGATGCAAATATAAAGAAAATTGAAAAGGTGTGCAGTGTTAAAATTGTGAACCGTGGGGATGATGTGAAAATCAGCGGGGAGGAGAGCAATGTGCATAAGGCTTGGAGCGTTATGAACTCCATTGCCGCCTTGGCAGGAAAGGGTGAAGAAATTACGGATCAGAACCTGAATTATTTTATTTCTGCCGCAGAGGAGAAAAATTTGGAGGAAGCCGAAAAGATTTATAACGATTTCATTTGCATGACGGCAAACGGCAGACCTTTAAAGCCGAAAACACTGGGACAGAAAAAATATGTTGACCTGATAAAAAATAACACCATGGTTTTTGGGGTTGGCCCTGCAGGCACGGGGAAAACCTATCTGGCAATGGCAATGGCAATTACGGCGTTTAAAAATAACGAGGTCAGCCGGATTATTCTTACCCGCCCTGCCATTGAAGCAGGCGAAAAGCTTGGCTTTTTACCCGGAGATTTACAGCAGAAGGTTGACCCGTATTTAAGGCCGCTGTATGATGCCCTATATGAAATTATGGGTTCTGAGAATTTTTTGAAAAATATGGAAAGGGGCTTAATTGAAGTGGCCCCATTAGCGTATATGCGTGGGCGTACCCTCGATAATGCATTTATTGTGCTAGATGAGGCGCAAAATACAACACCCGAGCAGATGAAAATGTTTTTAACTCGTATCGGCTATGGTTCAAAAGCCGTGATTACAGGCGATATTACACAGATAGATTTAACGGAGGGGAAACGCTCAGGCTTGACGGAAGCAACGAGGATACTGTCAGGGATTGAAGGAATTGGTATCATTACGTTAACCAATAAAGACGTTGTGCGTCATCCGTTGGTACAAAAAATCATTCTGGCGTATGAAAAATTTGAAGCCAAGAAGCGGAGTGATCAGGATGGCAAAAAGGACAAAAGAGGTAGGGACTAAACGATATTCTCAATGGATTTTGCTTGGGATTGCTTTTATGATAACGGTGCTTTGCATTGGCATAGACCCTTATGGACAAAATGAAGAAATTGTTCAGGTAGGGGATGTGGCTGCAAAACGATATGTTGCACCCAGAGATACGGTGGATGAGGTTACAACGGAAAAGCTTAAGACTGCGGCGGCAAACAGTGTTGGGCCAATCTACAAAAATGATATTACCGTTGAGGAGAACAGTACAAGGCAGGTTAATGATGTTTTTCAGGAGCTGAACGATTTAATTTTGGCAATGAAGGATGGGGATGATTTTTACCAAAAGGTACAAGAAACATCCCTAAAGCTTCCTGTAGTCCTAAACATTAGGCAGTTGACGGCATATCAGGCAATGTCCCTGCCAAACCGCATTTTATTTGCGGAGGATTGTGTTGCGGTGCTCAACCAGATTTACAGTGAAGGATTTTCTGCGGATGAGCTGGAGCAAGGCAAGGAACAGGTTAAGGATGGGGTTGGTGCAACGCTTTGGAGTGATGACTTAAAGGGAATGGCGTACACCATTCTGACGTCCGCTTTAGACCCCAATTTAGTGCTCGACGAAGGGTCTATGGAAACTGCCAAGGAGGAAAAACGCAAGGAAGTAAACGACGTACAGATTCGGAAAAACCAAAAAATTGTCGATGAAGGCGAAATTATTACGCAGGATATTTACGATAGATTGGTTTCTTTAAAGCTAATTGGAGATTCACAAAACAATGGAAGGCTTTTTCCGTTTTTGGGAAGTACGGTGCTTGTAGTTTTACTTTTTGGTGCGGTGGGACTGTTTTTTTTCTGGAAAAAGAATGCATTGATACTGAAAAAGAATGAAATGCGAATGCTCTTCAGTGTATATGTAATTATGATTCTTTTGTGCAGGGCGATGGTTTTGCTGCCCTACTATTCGTTGATTCCGTTATGCTTGTTTGCCATGCTGGTAAGCATTTTAATCGGGCGGCGCATGGCACTGTTAATGAACTGCTTTTTTTCCATCGTAGCCTGCATGATTTTTAGCGGAGATGTGGAATTTTTAACCTATGCGTTAATCAGCGGTTCCTTTGGTGCCTTGATGATTCAAAAAACAGAAAAAAGGTCTTATATGGTGCCCGTTGCAGTTGGCATGGCGGCGGTAAATTTTATAGCAATGTTTGCCGCAGGGCTTTTTTTCAGAGATGGATATACCACTGAGCTGACCATCGCTTCGGGGATGGGGGCATTAATGGGTCTGATTGCGGTCGTCATTGCCGTTGGCAGTCTGCCCTTTTGGGAAGGTGTATTTGAAGCGAATACGCCTCTGCGCCTTTTGGAGCTGACAAATCCGAACAATGAGCTTTTACGCAGATTGATGATTGAAGCACCCGGTACATATCACCATAGCCTGATTGTGGCAAATCTGGCGGAAACCGCTGTATATGAAATCGGCGGAAATACTGCCTTGGCAAGGGCAGGGGCATATTATCACGATATTGGAAAATTGAAATATCCGCAGTTTTTTGCGGAAAACCAATCGGGGCATAACCCCCATGATGATATTGACCCGAAGTCCAGTGCACGGATTATTACGCAGCACACAAAAGCAGGTGCGGAGCTTGGCATGGAATATGGACTGCCCAAGGTTATTTTGAACTTTATGAAGGAACACCATGGAACCTCACTGGTAAAATATTTTTATTTTAAGGCATTAAAAACCTACGGGGCAGAAAATGTGAATGAGGTCGATTACCGTTATGACGGACCGATTCCCACAAGCAGAGAGTCGGCGGTGGTTATGCTTGCGGATACGGTGGAGGCGGCGGTGCGCTCTATGCTTGGGAACGGAAAAACCTTGGAGGAAGCGGAAGCGTCAATTCAGGGTTTAATGAAGGACAAGCTGGATGACGGTCAATTAAACCGCAGCGGTTTAGCCATTCATGAGCTGGCAATGATACAAAAGGCATTCTTAAAGGTTTTCCATGGAATGTACCATGAAAGAGTCAGCTATCCCAAAAAAGAGGAAATAGAAGCGGCATCCCGCAGGGCTGAGGATGGAAAAGAGGAGAAAAGCATTGACAATACTGATTGATAATCGCACGGAGGAGGCTCTTTCTTTGGAGCTATCCCAAGTGATTGAAAAAATAATTGTGGATTCGTTGGCTTATGAAGGCTTTGAAAAGCCCTGCGAGGTCAGCGTTTCCATTGTGGATAACGAAGAAATTCGCCAAATCAATAAGCAGTTTCGGGCGATTGACAGGGCAACGGACGTTTTGAGTTTTCCCCTGCTGACTTTTGAAGAGGGGGAACTGGTGGATTGTAACGAAAAAAATGAGGTTCTTTTGGGGGATATTATTATCTCTTTAGAACGTGCCAGAGAACAGGCGGAGGAATATGGGCATTCCTTGAAACGGGAAATTGCTTTTTTGACCGCCCATAGTATGCTGCACCTTTTGGGCTACGACCATATGGACGAAGAGGAAGAAAAAGAAATGTTTGCAAAACAACGGGAAATATTGAATAAGGCGGGAATTCCAAGAGAATAGGGGAGTTGATTTTATGGAGAATCGAGAACTGGTTTTATTGGCAAGGGAGGCTATGGAAAAGGCTTATGCGCCTTATTCAAAGTTTAAGGTTGGGGCGGCTTTGTTGGCAAAGGACGGCAGGGTGTTTCTTGGGTGCAATGTGGAAAATGCGTCCTTTGGTGCGACCATTTGTGCGGAAAGAACCGCAGTCACAAAGGCAATTTCTGAAGGCGTGAAAGAATTTGAAAAAATTGCAATTGTAGCAAGCTCAGGAGAATATGCCGCACCCTGTGGTATTTGCAGACAGGTGTTATATGAATTTATGCCTGATGGAGAAGTGATTTTAAACAGTCTGAACGAGGGGCTGAAGGAAATGAAGCTCAAAGAGCTGTTGCCTATGGGCTTTCGGGGTGAGGATATTAAATAAGCGGGGGCGGATTATGGCTCAAAAGAGCTGGGAAGCGTTGGAAGGAAATTGCTACAGCTGTAAAAAATGCAGGCTTTGGGAGCTGCGCACCAATGTGGTAATCGGCAAAGGAAGCACCAAGGCAGATATTATGTTTGTCGGTGAGGGGCCGGGACAACAGGAGGATTTGCAGGGCGAGCCTTTTGTCGGTGCGGCTGGACAGCTTTTGGATAAAATGCTGGCAAGCGTGGGGCTTTCTTTGGGGGAGGTGTATATCACAAATATTGTGAAGTGCCGCCCGCCGGGTAACAGAGATCCCTTTGATGATGAAAAAGAAGCCTGTTTGAACTATTTAAGGTATCAGCTCAAATTAATCGAACCGAAAATTGTCGTTTGCTTGGGGAGAGTGGCGGCGACCACGATCATTGCCCCCGATTTTCGCATTACACGCCAAAGAGGGATATGGTTTCCCCAAAAGGGCTATGATTTTATTGCCACTTATCACCCTTCGGCACTTTTGCGTGATGAACAGAAAAAACGCCCCGCTTGGGAGGATATGAAGGCAATCCGCAAAAGATGGGACGAGCTGAACGGACGCTAGAGGTTTCTCAAATTTTGCAAAGAAATCTGCGAAGCATTGGAGCGGGAAAAGGCGGAACGATAAAAAAGAGTAAAAAGGCTTTTCACAAGTAAGATATTCTGACAAAATTTTCTTTCAAGTTGGTGATGCTTAGGTCTGCTTGTGAAAAAAGCCATATCCGTATATAATAGAGAAATGAAAAAAATAGGAAATTAGACCACAGAGCCTAGACAAACCTTGGGCGTTGCCCAAACCTACTTGCTTTTTGAAAAAAGCAAGGCCAAAAGCTTTTATCTAAAACCACATATTTATGCGGTTTTAGATGGGTACGGATGGACTGCCCAAGATAGGATAGACGCCGAAGGCGGCTTTTGCGTAGCAAAAGTGCTTGACCTGCTTGTAGGGTTCGGGACAGCGTCACGAGAACTTGTCTTTTATGCTTGGTCTATAAGGAAATAGGAGGATATAAAAAATGGATGCGATAAGAGAAAAATTTGCACATATTGAAATCAAACCCAACGCAAAAACCATGGAAGAAGTGGCGGCGTATATTGAAGAAAATTGGAAGGCACAGCGTGTAAAAATCAAGGAAAGCGAGTATGTGGTTCATTATAAAAATGCTTTGGATTTTATGCGGCTGATGGGCAAAAGCACCGAGGGTGTGCAAGAAGAAATTAGAAGATACGCTTTGCCTAATAAAATTTGTGTTGTATTGGGCATGAAGTCGGAATATATGACGGCGGAAGCAGGTATGAAGTACTATCAGGCGTTAACGGTGCTTAAGGGCTTGACGCAGGAGGATATTGATACCAAAAACGACCGTTGGCTGCAATATATGATGCTGCTGTCCTTGCAGCAGGAATGGGATGCTAAGGAAGCGGAATATAAGGCACAGCTGGAAGCAGAGAAAGCAGAGGGACAAGCATGAAAAAATTTCATTCCGGTTTTGTGTCTTTAATCGGCAGACCTAACGTAGGAAAGTCCACATTGATGAACTGTCTGGTCGGTGAAAAAATTGCCATTACTTCTCATAAACCACAGACAACCAGAAATAAAATCACCAGTATTTTGACCAAAGAGGATTTTCAGTGCGTATTTTTGGATACACCAGGGATTCATAAGCCCAAGCATAAGTTGGGAGAATTTATGGTACGTTCAGCGGAAAATACCTTTAATGAGGTGGACTTGGTTTTAATGCTCATTGAGCCGTCGGACAAGGTAATGGAAATGGATCAGTATGTCATTGACCGACTGGAAAATGTAAAAACACCCGTGGTGTTGGTAATCAATAAGATTGATACCATTGAGAGGGAAAGACTGTTGAAGGTCATTGAAACCTACCGCAAGCAGTATCCTTTTGCGGAGGTTGTTCCCATTTCCGCCATGAAGGGCAGTAATATTGACGATTTAATGCGGGTGATTAAAAAATATTTGCCCGAAGGGCCGCAATACTTCCCTGGAGATATGGTTACCGATCAGCCTGAACGGCAGATTGCTTCCGAAATTATCCGTGAAAAGGCATTATATATGCTGCAAGATGAAATTCCCCATGGCATTGCGGTGGAAATTATGTCGATGAAAAAACGTGAAGACCAGAACATGGTTGACGTCGAGGCTACGATTTATTGCGAAAAGGATTCCCATAAGGGAATTGTAATCGGCAAGCAGGGTGTGATGCTAAAAAGAATCGGCTCATATGCAAGAAGAGATATGGAAAAGCTGTTAGGCTCTCCGATCTATTTGCAGCTTTGGGTTAAGGTGAAAAAAGACTGGCGTGACAGTGATTTTTTACTGAAAAATTTTGGTTACGATAAGCGAAATAGCTGATAAAATCAGGGAATTGCTCTTTTTTTGGAGCCGTTGGCATTTATTTACCTGTATGCTTTTTGGTTTGTTCCATAAGATAACGTTAGAAAGGGGACGGTTTTATGGACGAGCAAAATAAAAAAGCATACTGGCAAAGGTTTGTGCAAACAGGTCATGTCGAAGATTATATTCGTTACAAATCTGGTATAGGAGATAGGCCAAATCCCCGGCGGAGAATCGCAGACAGCTCTAAAAATAAGGATTTTTATTAGTAAATGTAAAATATTGGGAGAACACCGTGATTTCACCTGTGTTTACCACTTTGAAAAGGTGGGCAAACATTTTATATTTGAATATCGTTTCTATTGGTTTTAATTAGTAAATGCGAAATATTAGTTGAAGACCATGATTTTCACCTGTGTTCACCGCTTTGAAAATTTGGATAATCATTTTATAATTGAATATCGTTTCTATTCGTTGTTCGCAAAAAATGTTTATTTTTTGCATATAAAGTTTCGGTCAAGCCTTTTCGAAGGCTTGCAGGGTTCGGGATAGAATCCCGAGAACTTAATCTTTACATGGAAAAAGAGGGGAAAAAGTGGGTGTAGTTAAGCTAAGGGGCATTGTAATTGCAGAAAGCCAAACGGGCGAAAGCAGTAAACGAATTCTGATTTTGGCGAAGGGCATCGGGCGGGTTATGCTGAGTGCCAGAGGTGCGAAAAACACCAAAAGTAAGCTGCTTTCGGGTACACAGCTTTTTTCCTATTGCGATTTTGTAGCTTTTGAGGGCAAGGGCTTTTATTCCCTGAACCAAGCCGATTTAATAGAAAGCTTTTATGGCATACGAATGGACATGGACAAGCTTGCAGAGGCTGTATATTTGGCGGAACTGGTGGAAAAAACCTGTCCCGAGGGTATGGAGCAGGATGAAACCGCAAGGCTTTTGCTGTATGCCTTGACGGTTTTGGAGAAAACAGAACTGCCGCCAAGGTTGGTTTCCCGTATTTTTGAGGTGAAATATTTACAGCTTTCAGGCTTGTTGTCTGATGGAGGCTGTATGGTTTGCGCTAATGCCCAGGAGCCGCTGTTTTTTAATGAAACCGATGGGGAGTTTCTTTGCAGGGAGCATTGTCATGGCGGAGAAACTCCCTTGTTGGGGGCGGTTCAAAGGGCAATTTCCTTTATCGCCCAAAATGAGGGGAAGCGAATTTTCGCCTTTTCCCTTTCTGTTGAGGCTTTGGCGCAAATGGATTCTGTTTTGCGGCGGTATTTGGAAATACATATGGGTGTAAGTTTGAAAAGCCGTGAATTCAGCAGACAGTTGTGAAAGGATGCTGCGAATGGTTTTGACAGCAAACAAAAAAAGCTATTGACAGGAAACGGGGAAAGTGTTAGCATAATGGCTAAATCGAATAACTGCAATGAAAAAGAGGAGTAACCGTAATATGTTTTCAGAGAGCCTTCGCTTGGTGCAAAGAGGGCAGCAGAATACGGAGAAAGGCACTTTGGAGCAGGACTTCACAAGAGTGGATTTATGTATTCATCATAAATCAATAAGGGTGGAACCGCGGAAGATAGACTTTCGTCCCTTGCTTTTACAGCGAGGGAGGGAAGTTTTTTTATTGCCTTTCCTCGGTAAAAACTTATCGGACTTTTTTGAAGGAGGAATTATTATGACAGAGAAAACAATGGAAAAAGTAGTTGCGTTGGCGAAAAATAGAGGTTTTGTTTACCCCGGTTCCGAAATTTACGGCGGCTTGGCAAACACATGGGATTACGGCCCAATCGGCGTGGAATTGAAAAACAACGTAAAAAAAGCATGGTGGAAGAAATTTATTCAGGAAAGCCCTTATAACGTTGGTGTGGATTGTGCGATTTTGATGAACCCCCAGACATGGGTGGCTTCCGGCCACGTTGGCGGCTTCAGCGATCCTTTGATGGATTGTAAGGAATGTAAGGAGCGTTTCCGTGCGGATAAATTAATTGAGGATTATATTGCGGTGCATGATATGCCCGAAGTGGTGGTTGATGCATGGAGCAATGAGGAAATGAAGAAGTTTGTTGACGAGCATCAGGTTGCCTGCCCTTCTTGCGGTGCGCACAACTTTACAGATATTCGTCAGTTTAACCTGATGTTTAAAACCTTTCAGGGCGTTACGGAGGATGCGAAAAATGTGGTTTATCTTCGTCCCGAAACAGCTCAGGGTATTTTCGTAAACTTTAAAAATGTACAGCGTACCAGCAGAAAGAAACTGCCCTTTGGTATCGGTCAGGTTGGAAAATCTTTCCGTAACGAAATTACACCCGGTAATTTCACTTTCCGTACCAGAGAATTTGAACAGATGGAGCTTGAATTTTTCTGTGAACCAGGCACTGATTTGCAGTGGTTTGAATACTGGAGAAGCTTCTGCAAGGATTGGCTGTTGAAGCTGAATATGCGTGAAGAAAGCATTCGCCTGCGTGACCATGAGCAGGAAGAGCTGAGTCATTACAGCAATGCAACCACAGACATTGAGTTCAGATTTCCGTTTGGCTGGGGCGAGCTTTGGGGTATTGCAGACAGAACCAATTTTGACTTAAGATGCCATCAGGACGTAAGCGGTCAGGATATGACTTATTATGATCAGGAGAAAAATGAAAAATATATCCCTTTTTGCATCGAGCCGTCCTTGGGTGCCGACCGTGTGACTTTGGCATTCTTGTGTGAAGCCTATGACGAGGAAGAAGTGGGCGAAGGTGACGTAAGAACGGTATTGCATTTCCATCCTGCCATTGCGCCCGTAAAGGCTGCTGTTTTACCTCTTTCCAAGAAGCTGGGCGAAAAGGCAACAGAGGTATATGCTATGCTTTCTAAGGAATTCCACTGCGACTTTGACGAATCCGGTTCTATCGGCAAGCGTTACCGCAGACAGGATGAAATCGGCACACCTTTCTGTATTACCTATGATTTTGACTCCTTGGAGGATCAGAGTGTAACCGTACGTGACAGAGATACTATGGAACAGATCAGAATGCCCATTGCACAGTTGACGGCTTACTTGAAAGAAAAAATGGAGTTTTAATTTTTTAGGGATTTTTGTCAGCGATTCCCATAAAAGATAGATTTCTTGATTCCTACCCAAACAATAAGGTTTTAACAACTTTGATAGAGTTTCACTGTTGTAGAGGAAGATGGAAATGCTGGTTTTCGTGGCTTTTATTTCTAAATTATAGGACCTAGTAATTTGTTTGTAAGAAAGCATCTTAAATGGGGGGAGTGACTCATTTTGAGCAGGGGAAAAAAATTAAGAAATATCAGCATCATTGTAAGTTTGATTCTTGTATTGATCGCAGTGCTATTGTTGTTTTTTTCGATGAAAAATCACAATAAAGCTGTGGAGTATTCACTAGCCGAAAATTGGCTGGCATTGCCTGTTTCATCCGATATGCCCGTTGATGTTTTTTACCTTTATCCAACGACATATCGAAAGCAGGATGAAAACGATGAGGACATTTGTGAAATTGAGAATGGTTTGATGCGTTCAAGTGCTCATCTTGTGTTCAACCAGCAGGCAACTGCATTTGATACGGTTGGAAATATTTATGCGCCCTATTATAGGCAGGCGGATGCGGCGACTTGCCTCGCCATGACGCAGGCGGACAGGGAAGAACTTTTGCAGGGGATTCCCAAAACCGATGTCATCGCTTCATTTGACTATTATATTAAAAATTATAATAATGGTCGACCTTTTATTTTGGCAGGGCATTCGCAGGGTTCTAATATGCTTTTGTATTTGCTTTCGGAATACATGAAAGAGCATCCCGATGTTTATGAAAGAATGGTCGCCGCATATGTTATCGGTTACTCGGTCACAGACGAATATCTTGCGGAAAATCCACATCTAAAGTTCGCTGAGGGTGCGGACGATACGGGTGTAATTATTTCTTACAATACCCAAGCACCGAGGATAGAGGGCAGTAATCCCGTTGTTTTAAAGGGGGCACTTGTCATCAATCCAATCACATGGACAAGGCAAGAGAACCTAGCCGGAGCAGAGGGGAATCCTGGCTCTATTCTGCCATATCCGGACGGCTCTGTTGCGCTTGATGAAGATGGAACGTTTCAACACGTGATGAATTTAGCAGATGCCCGTGTCGATACCGAAAAAGGTGTGCTTATTTGCAGCACTGTTGATCCAGAAACGTGGCATTTGGAGAAATCTGTTTTTGGAAAAGGTGTTTTTCACATTTTTGACTATACGTTTTATTATTATAGCATCAGAGAAAATGCGACAAAGAGAGTGGAAACATTTTTAAGCCACGATTCAAAATAAGTGACTGATTATTTAAAGCGTAGTCATGTAAGGGTGTTTTAAGGATTCTCCTTCGTTAAGCACATGAATCGTGTAATTCTCAAAAAATTAAGAAAATCACAGGAATTCCTTGCAAATTTTTTGAAAGGAATGTATAATTACGTTCTATAACACTTAGGGTTCCATTGTAAAAACAATGTAGCAAAAAAATAGTGGGACATATAATGTCCCATGATGCAATATGCCAACCAATTCAAATGGTTGGCATATTTTTTTTGGCAAAATGAAGCAAAATCAGGGATAAATTCACGAAATTTATTGCACAATGACAAATAGGTGTTTGATTGCCACGACAATTGCGAAGAATAAGCGATTTCCTGATAGGATTAACATTGTGATTTTCAGAAGGAAATGATATAATTTAGTTGAAGTAATTTTTTCCGTAATTTTAGAAAAAATTCCAAGTCTTACATCCAGATGGAAAACAGGAGGTAATGTGTATGAGCAAGAAGTATGTTTATATGTTCAGCGAGGGCAACGCATCCATGAAAAACCTTTTAGGTGGTAAGGGTGCCAACCTTGCGGAAATGACAATGTTGGGTCTGCCTATTCCACAGGGCTTTACCATTTCAACAGAAGCCTGCACAGAATATAACGAAGGCGGTAAAAAACTGACGGAAGAAATGATTGCTGAGATTAATGTAGCACTGAGCAAGCTTGAAGAAATTGCCGGCAAAAAGCTGGGCGATCCCGAGAACCCCCTTCTGGTTTCCGTACGTTCCGGCGCAAGAGCGTCGATGCCCGGTATGATGGACACGGTTTTAAACCTTGGTTTAAACGATGTTTCCGTTGAGGGGCTGTCAAAGAAAACAGGAAATACCAGATTTGCTTATGATTCTTACAGAAGATTTATCATGATGTTTGCGGACGTTGTAATCGGCGTTTCCAAATCCAAGTTTGAAAGAAAGTTGGATGAGTATAAGGAAAAAGCAGGTGTTCGCTATGATACCGAATTAACAGCAGAGGACCTGAAAAAGGTTACAGCAATGTTTAAGCAGATTTATTTGGATGATCAGGGCAAGGAATTCCCTCAGGACCCCAAGGAGCAGCTGTTTGAAGCTGCAATGGCGGTATTCCGCAGCTGGGATAACCCTCGTGCCTTTGTCTACAGAAGAATGAATGATATTCCTTATAGCTGGGGTACTGCAGTTAACGTGCAAATGATGGTATTTGGCAACATGGGTGATACCTCAGGCACAGGCGTTGCTTTTACAAGAAATGCCGCAACAGGCGAAAAAGCGATGCTTGGCGAATACTTAGTAAATGCGCAGGGCGAGGATGTTGTTGCCGGTGTGCGTACACCCAATCCGATTGCAAAGCTTGCGGAGGATATGCCTACAGTTTACGGACAGTTTATGCAAATTGCAAATACATTAGAAAATCATTATAAAGATATGCAGGATATGGAATTTACCGTAGAAGAAGGCAAGCTGTATTTCCTGCAAACAAGAAACGGCAAGAGAACTGCGAATGCGGCACTGCGTATTGCGGTTGATATGGTACAAGAAGGTCTGATTACCAAGGAAGAGGCGTTGATGAAGGTTGATCCGAAGCAGTTGGATCAGATTTTGCATCCCGCTTTTGACCCAAAAGCTTTAAAAGCAGCAAAGCCCCTTGGAAAAGGCTTGCCCGCATCTCCTGGTGCAGCAGCAGGTAAGGTTTGCTTTACAGCAGAAGACGCAAAAGCGATGGCAGAAGGCGGCGACAGAGTTGTTTTGGTTCGTTTGGAAACCTCTCCCGAGGATATTGAAGGTATGGCGGCTGCGCAGGGTATCCTGACAGTACGTGGTGGTATGACCTCTCATGCGGCAGTTGTTGCCCGTGGTATGGGCACTTGCTGTGTATCCGGCTGTGAAGAAATTAAAATGAACGTAGAAGCGAAAACCTTTTCTTTGGGCGGCAATACCTTTAAAGAAGGCGATTATATTTCTTTGGATGGCTCTACCGGCAATATTTACGGCGAGGATATTCCTACCGTTGACCCTGAAATCAGCGGTGACTTTGCTACATTCATGGCTTGGGCAGATGAAAAGAGATCCCTTAAGGTTAGAACCAACGCTGACACACCCCATGATGCACAGATAGCCATTGATTTCGGCGCAGAAGGTATCGGCTTGACAAGAACGGAGCATATGTTCTTTGAAGGCGACAGAATTATGAAGTTCAGAAAGATGATTCTTGCAGATACAGTTGACGAAAGAGTGGAAGCCCTAAAGGGTATTGAGCCATTCCAGAAAGAGGATTTTAAGGGAATTTACAAGGCAATGCAGGAAAGACCTGTAACCATCCGTTTGCTGGATCCTCCTCTGCATGAGTTTATGCCTAATACGGAAGAGGAATTTGAAGTTTTGGCACAGGAAACAGGCAAAACCGTGGAAGAGCTGAAGGTGAAAGCAAGAGGCCTACACGAATTGAACCCTATGATGGGTCACAGAGGCTGCCGTTTGGCGGTAAGCTATCCTGAAATTGCCGAGATGCAGACAAGAGCAATCATTGAAGCTGCAGTTGAAGTTTCCGCTGAATTGGGCATCAATATTAAGCCTGAAATTATGATTCCTTTGATTGGCGAAATTAAGGAATTGAAATTTGTAAAAAATATTGTGGTTGAAACAGCGAAAAATGTTATGGCTGCAAAAGGCAAAGAACTAGACTACCTTGTTGGTACGATGATTGAAATCCCCAGAGCAGCACTGACGGCGGATGAAATTGCAACAGAGGCTGAGTTCTTCTCCTTTGGCACCAACGACCTAACACAGATGACCTACGGCTTATCCCGTGATGATGCCGGTAAAATTCTGGCGGATTATATTGACAAGAACATTTACGAATGTGACCCTACCGCAAGATTGGACAGAAACGGTGTTGGTATGCTGATGAAAATGGCGGTTGAAAAAGCATTGCCTGTACGCCCTGATATTCATTTGGGTATCTGCGGTGAGCACGGCGGCGATCCTTCTTCCGTTGAGTTCTGCCATTTAATCGGTTTGGACTATGTATCCTGCTCTCCTTTCCGTGTTCCGATTGCAAGATTGGCAGCGGCGCAGGCACAGATTAACTTCCCCAGAGAAACAAGAAAACACTAAGTTTATAAAAAAAGGCCGAGGCGCTGAAATAGCTGCCTCGGTCTTTTTTGATTATCTTCAAGTTTCAAGATGTTGTATCATCTTAGCAAAAGCTGTGGAATTGGGTACAAATAGGATACGCACTTTGTAACTTTTTGCAAATAATACTGATTTTATGTAAAACTTGGAAAAAAATCAAAATTAAAGGCGGTTATTATTAAAAAAGAGTGATAAATGTTGATTTTTACACAGGAATTCTCTATAATTATATGTAGCATACAAAAGATAGGTAGAATTGAGTACGAATCGTATACCGAATAAGCATATGCTTATGTGAGCAGAAGGTATCAATTTGTACTTTTATATTATTTTCACAAATTTATAAAAGTCGAAGCATGATTTTAAAAAATGACGGAGTATAAAGAACGGATTTTTTAATAATGTGAATTATTTATATAAATAAAAGAGAGGTGCGCAGCATTGTTTAACAATTCGGTATTGATGTCTCAAAAAATGGCTGATTATTTGTGGCAAAAGCAACAGGTGACTTTAAATAATATCGCCAATTCGTCTACGCCCGGATACAAAGCGCAATATGTTTCGTTTCAGGATGAGCTGAAAAGCAAAATGGATTTTTATGATCAGATGAGTTCGAGCAAAATAAGGGATGGGATAGAAGATTCCGCAATCAGCGTGCATACCAAAGATGATGAATCCAGCCGATTGGACGGAAATAACGTGAATATGGATGTGGAGCAGGTAGAGCTAGCAAGTGCTACCATTCAATACCAAATGGCAATCAATGATATTAACAGTGAGTTCAATAGACTTCGAAGTGCGATAAAATAATCAGGAGGAGTGTTTGTGGCTTTTTTAAATGCAATGAATATCAGTGCATCAGGCTTGACGGCCCAAAGAGCAAGGATGGACGTCATAGCGGAAAATATTTCAAATTCTGGAACGACAAGAACGGAGAGTGGGGATCCCTACAAAAGGCGAATGGTTGTGTTTGAACCCAGAACGCAAGGGGGCTTTGGGGAAATTTTCAGCAAAACAGCCAAGGGTGGACGTGCAGAGCAGCAGGGTGTTGTTGTGAGCAAAATTATTGAGGATGAAACGCCTTTTAAATCGGTATATGATCCTACGCATCCTGATGCGGATGAAAGAGGCTACGTTATGATGCCAAATGTTGATCTTCTCAAGGAAACCCTTGACGGCATGGAGGCATCGAGGGCGTATGATGCAAACGTTACAGCCTTTAATGCAATCAAAGCTATGGCAACAAAAGGGCTTGAGGTTGGTAAATAATATCTGGAGGAAATTTTATGTCAATTACAGCATTGAATAAATTGGAACCAATTCAATTATTGGATCAGTTAAATAAAACAGGCAAAACCGAAAACAGTCAAGATGATTTTAGAAGTATTTTTGAGGAAGCAGTTTCCAATGTGACGGAAAGCGAAAATGCTTTGTCAAATGAACAGTATTTGTTTGCTACAGGGCAGAGTGAGGACACGCATTCATTGGGGATTGCAGCTACACAAGCACAGATTTCAGTTGATTTATTGGTTGCATTAAGGAATAAAGCTTTGGATTCTTACAATGAACTAATGAGGATAAGTCTCTGATTTTTGTAATACAGGCGCATCGTTATGCTAACCTGAACTAAGAAAATTATTGAGTAAGAGGGGTACCATCTTGAATGCAAAATTAAAGGAACTGATTGAAAAGAGCAAATATTTTTTAAAAAAAATCAACCCCAAACTGAGAAAAAGAATATTAATTGGGGCTTTAGTGGTAATTCTTTTTTCGATAGGGATTGCTGTTTTTTTAAATAATACGCCTTATGAAACGCTCTTTAGCGGATTGAATCAGGAAGAAGCCACTGAAATTATGGAAAAGCTGCAGGAAATGAGTGTGGAATATAAATATGGGAATGACGGCGTAATCTATGTTCCAAAGGAGCAAGTGGAAAAACTGAAAGCTCAGCTTGTATACGAAGGTTACCCCCAAAGTGGTTTTACATATGATGTTTTCAAGGACAACATTGGAATGACAACTACGGATTTCAAAAAAACAGCTATAAGCTGTTCGAGCTTCAAAATAGAATTGGTGCTACCATTCGGCTTTTTGATGGGGTAAAAGATGCAAAGGTTACCATTGCCATTGCGGAGGATCAAAAATATGTGCTGGACGACAACAGCGTCCAAAAAACACAGGCTTCGGTTGTTGTCATTATGAAGAATGGAGGATCCCCTTCAGCAGAGCAGGTGAAGGGCATTCAAAGACTGGTTTCTAAAAGTATACCATCCATGGAAATGACGGATGTTGTTGTTTTGGATGGGAACGGAAATGACCTTTCCTCTTCCGGTGACAGTATTGCCGATGGGGCAAACAAGCTGAAACTTGAGTTTGAAAAGCATATGGATGATAACCTTCGTACCAAAATACTTAATGTTTTAAGCCCAATTTATGGTGAAAACAATGTTAAGGTTTCGGTAAGAACAACGGTTGACGTTGATAAAAAAATTCAGGAAATTATTAATTATAATACGCCTAAGGAAGATTTTGAAAAGGGTATTCCCAGCACGGAGTCCAGCGGTGTTGAGATGGTTAAAGATGGAAAAACTGCAGGAGGTGTTCCAGGAACGCAATCCAATGCAGAGGTTCCTACCTATTCACAAGTGCAGGCGGATGGCTCTGAAACATATGTGAAACAAGAAAATTCCATTGATTATTTAGTAAATCAGCTTACAGAGCAGGCACAAATCGATTCAGGGAGTATCAAGGATGTGTCTATTTCCATTGCAATTAACAGTGAAAGCCTTGGAAATATTTCTGAACGGGATTTAAAGGGGTTAATTGGAAATGCGGCGGGGATTACAAAAGAAAATCAAGATGATAAAATAGCCATTATTGCCGCACCATTTTTTGGAAATGAAGAAGCGCCATCCGCAATTGAGGACTTAGGCAATAAAAACTGGATTATTATCGGGGCAATTGCATCAGGCGTTTTCCTGATTATTTTGGTTATTGTGATCCTTATCGTTTCCAGAAGAAAAAAGAAAAAGAAAGCGGTTATGGTGAGTGCTGCGGAAACATCAAGGCAGTCAAACATTTCTCCTGAGGCATACCTAAAACAGTTAAAACAAAAGCAACAGGAAGATTCGCAAAACAAAATACTAAATCTGTCAAATGAGAAAGGCTTAGAATTGAAAAGTAAGGTACGGGATCTTGCAGGAGAAAATCCTGAGATTTCAGCACAGCTGATTAGAACTTGGTTAAAGGGAGGAGAATAATCGTGGCTAAGGAAAGCTCAATATCGCCGGAACAGAAGGCTGCCGCAGTTGTTATCTCCCTTGGTGCAGAAAAAGCAGCGCAGGTTTATAAATATTTAACGGAAGATGAAGTGCAAAGGCTAACCGTTGAGGTTGCAAAATTAGGCTTTTTGCCGGCAGAAACAACTGAAGAGATACTAGATGAGTTTTATAAAAACTGTATGCTCCAGAAGGTTGTAACAGAAGGCGGTATGGAGTACGCCAAGAGTGTTTTGGAAAAGGCTTTTGGTGAAGATGTGGCACATACTTTACTGGGGAAGGTTGAAAAAACCCTGAAAAGCAGGGTATTTGCTTTTTTAAACAAGTATGATGATTTGTCAATCTTTTCCATATTAAGCAATGAAAGACCGCAAACCATTGCTTTGGTTCTTTCCTATATGGATTCGGTCAGAGCGGCGAGCATTATTGCTGGGCTTCCTGAGCAAAGGAAAATCAGCGTTGTTGAGGCAATTGCAAGAATGGACAGTGCTGCGCCTGAAGCAATGCGGATTGTTGAGCGGGAAATTGAAAAAAAACTTTCTTCCGTAATGACGACAGATTATACAAAAATCGGTGGTATCGATTATATTGCTGAGGTAATGAATTATGTCGACAGAGGGGATGAAAAATATATCTTTGATGAACTGAGCAAGAAGGATGTTGAGCTGGTTGAAGAAATTCGTAATAAAATGTTTGTTTTCGAAGATATTGTTGGAATGGACAACCTTTCTATTCAAAGAGTTATTCGTGAAGTTGACCAAAAAGACCTGGTATTTGCGCTTAAGGGTTCCAAGAGCGAAGTCGGAAATATTATTTTTGCAAATATGTCTGCCCGTATGACAGAAACGATTAAATCCGAACTGGAAATCACATCTAATGTCCGTGTGAAGGATGTTGAGGATGCACAGCAGAGAATTGTCGCTGTAATCAGAAAGCTTGAGGATGGAGGCCAGATTGTTGTTTCCAAGGGTGGAAAGGATGATATTATTGCATAATGAAGAAGTAACAATAGGCTCCTTTCGTTATGATCAATTTGGTGCAGCTGTTGAGGAAAAGCCTCAAGAAGATAAGACTAGCAAAAATATTTCACTTCCCAACTTTGAAGAGGAAGAGCGTCAGGAAATTGTTGAGGGAGAGGAATTTCAAGAGGAGAAAGAGAATTGCAACCCCGACACCATAGACAATGCCTACCTTTTGCAGCAGCTTGAAAAAAAAGAGGCACAGCTGAAGGAAAAAGAGAAAAAAATCATTGCCGAAGCCAAGCGTAAGGCAGATGAAATGATGTCACAAGCCAAAACAGATGCTGAGGAAATTAAAAAAAATGCGTTTGAGCAAGCCTCAGCAGAGGGCTATGAGGAAGGCTATCAAAAGGCATATGCGGAGCATAAAGCCAAAATGGATGAGGAAACCGCAGTTTTTCTCCTGCAAATAAGAGATTTTATACAGGCGTATGAGGTTGAAAAAAACCAGCTCATTGCACAAAATATTGACGAACTGAAGGAATTGGCAATTGGTATTGCAGAAAAGGTAATTCAAATTAGTTTAAAAACGAGTGGTGAAATTATTAAAAAAATGATTGTAACTGCAACAAATAAAATGAAATATAAGGACTGGGCAAAAATTTATATTTCCAAAAGCGATTCCTTTTTAATTGTAGAGTCCAATGCAGACCTGATAGACGCAATCTCACATTTATCAGAGAATATAAAGGTAGTTGTTATGGAGGATTCTGCACCGGGAACCTGTATTATTGAATTGCCGGATCAGATTATCGATGCCAGTGCAAGTACCCAGATAGAGAATATCAGGGCCATTATGAAAAGTGCAGGAAAGCTCGGAGGGAATGATATTGTTTAACGAATTGGTTGATGTCATTAAGCGTTCAAACACCATAAGTCATATTGGCAAAATTGAAAATATTGTCGGAATGGCAATTGAAGCCTCCGGCAGAAAAGCCAGTATCGGCGAAATCAGTATGATTTATAACGAAAACGAGAAAAAACAAATTATGGCGGAAACGGTTGGCTTTCGTGATGACCGTATTCTGTTGATGCCGTATGAAAGCATGAAAGGCGTTTCCGCAGGCACTTTTGTTAAAAATACGAATGAATGCTTAAAAATTGCCGTTGGGGATTTTTTGCAAGGAAGAATTATTGATGCGATGGGCAGACCCATGGATGGACTGGGCGAACTTAAGACAGATCAATATTTTCCTGTGGACAGCGTTGCAACAAATCCGCTGACACGACCGCCGATAGAAGAAAAAATGCAGTTTGGTGTAAAAGCCATTGATGGTTTGCTTACCATTGGCAAGGGACAAAGAATGGGGATTTTTGCGGGAAGCGGTGTGGGCAAAAGTACCCTTCTTGGTATGCTTGCTAAAAATGTAAAAACAGATATTAACGTCATTGCGCTGGTGGGGGAAAGAGGCAGAGAGGTTCGGGAATTTATCGAAAGAGATTTAGGTGAAGAAGGCTTGAAACGCTCTGTTTTGGTGGTTGCAACGTCTGACCAGTCTGCCATGCTTCGAATGAAGTGCCCTTTGGTTGCCACTGCAATTGCAGAATATTTTAAGAACCAAGGCAAGGACGTATTGCTTATGATGGATTCGCTGACCAGATTTGCAATGGCACAGCGAGAAATTGGCCTTGCCATCGGTGAACCACCTATTGCAAGAGGGTATACACCATCAATCTATGCTGAATTACCAAAGCTTCTTGAACGAACGGGCAATTTTCAGGAAGGCTCAATCACGGGAATTTATACAGTGTTGGTTGAAGGGGATGATACCAATGATCCGATAGCGGATACGGTAAGAGGTATTATAGACGGACATATTGTTTTGTCAAGAAAATTGGCAAACGGGAACCATTTTCCTGCAATTGATGTAAATGCAAGCATATCAAGACTGATGAGTGCCATTGCAGAGAAGCATCACTTGGAGCTGGCTTCAAAATTAAGAGATATTCTTAGCATTTATGAGAAAAACAATGACTTGATTTCTATTGGCGCCTATAAGCACGGCACAAACCATAAATTGGATTTTGCAATTTCTAAAATAGATAAAATAAATTCGTTCTTAAAACAGGGCGTAAATGAAAAATTTTCTATAGAAGAAACAATCAAGCAGATGGATGAAATCTTAAAAAACTAGGGGCTATTTTATACTGTGGGTGATAAAGTGAAAAAATTTAGTTTTCAGCTAGAATCTGTTATGAATTATAAAAATCAGCGGTTAGAAAACAAGAAGGCTGAACATGCCAGGATTATTGCTAAGGTAAACGAGCAAAATCAAAAAATTGATTCCCTTGGGGAAAAATTCAAGGGAATCAATTTAGAGTATAACGAAAAAAAGGTGGCGGGAATTTCTATTATAGAAGCAATGGAATATTCAGGGTTTTTGTATAAGCTTGAGGTTGAAATTCAGCAGGAAAAGCGGTTGCTTAATGATTTGAAGAAAATAGAAGAGGAAAAGAGAGCGGAAGTCGTAGAGGTGAAAATTGAAACTTCAACGTTGGAGAAGCTGAAAGAAAAGAAGCTGGAAAGCTATAATAAAGAAGTGCAAAAAAGCGAAGAACGATACATAGAGGAGTTTGTTTCACGAAATTTATAGGCATAGAGCAGGAATACAAAAAAGAGAAATAGAACCACCATGCCTTTTGACGGAACGGCAAAAAACTGTATGCAAGGGGATTTTTGTGTATTGCAAAAGGAGAATACGGGGTATCGGAAAGACAAGGGCGTAAAATTTATATGTTTTTTTGATAAAACATAAAAAAAACCTCTTGTAAAAACAAGAGGTGAAATTGCGGAGGCCAGATTTGAACTGACGACCTTCGGGTTATGAGCCCGACGAGCTACCGGACTGCTCCACTCCGCGACAATATACATATAACATACCACAAGTTTTATTATAACCCAACCAAATTGATTTGTCAACAAAAACATTTTCGCAAATTTCACACACCATCCTTAAATTTCGACTCTAACTTGTTTTTTCTGTCCTGCCAATCGGGCATGAGCTTGCTTAACAAGGCATAAAATTCTTTCCCATGATTTTTATAGCGAAAGTGTAGCAGCTCATGCAATACCACTTGCTCAATACAATCTTTTGGGGCTTTCATGAGCTGAAGGTTTAAGCGGATGGAATTTCCCTCTGTGGTACAGCTGCCCCAAAGGGTTTTCATATTTCTGATTTGAATGGTCGGACGTAAAATTCCATAGGGCGCAACAATGGGGGAAATATGCGTCATGATTTCTTCAAATTTGATGCTTGCCTGCTTTTTTAACCAAAGAAGATATTCATCACGCAGTGCATTTTCTGAAGTGCTGAGGGAGGACATATTTATTTTATCTGCGTGAATTTCTATTTTAAAACGTCCCTTTGACAAAACCAAACGGTAGGGCTTTCCTAGATAATAAAGTGTTTTTCCGTCGTAAAACCCTGTAGGGGGTAAATTTTGACGTATTTTTTCAATTTCTGCTAGGTGTGTAATAATCCAAAAGGATTTTGCGTTTACAAATTCTTCGATGACAGAAAGAGGAACCCTTTTAGAAGCAGACACAACGACTTGTCCGTGCTTATTGACACGAAGATTGATATATTTCACTTCTTTACGAATCAGCTCAAATTCTAATTCGATGCCTTCATATGGAATTGTGTGGATAGACATTGGAATTCTCCTTTGCAGTAAACAACATTATCTATATTTTACACAGATTAAAGGAGATTGTCCAGAGTGCGCATTTAATTTAATTTATGCGCTAAACTTAAATATATACATTGTGAAACCCTAAAATACTAAAAATGAATAGAAAATATGAAAATAATAAATAAGTTAATTTTTATATGATTCATTCATTTTACCAGAGAAATTGATAGATTATTTTAATGAAGATGCTAATTATTTATGAAAATTATTAAAAAAATTAATGGAAATTATTATTTGTATGATAAAACCATTAATTCTGCATTGAAGTATACATTAAAATATGTTAAAATATGAACTGAATATAAATGAAATTACTTGCATAATGCAAAAAAAACAAAATAAGGAGATGGGTAAATGAAAAAGAGATTGGCAACAGTAACAGCCTTAGCTTTGACTGCAATGATGGCATTCACAGGCTGCGGGGGCGGCAATGAGGCTGCTGAAAGCGGTGCTGAAAATGCTTCCGAAAATCCTGCAGGAAGCGCAGTGGAATTAACTTTGGGTACAGGCGGTACAACCGGTACATATTACGCAGTTGGCGGAACTATGTCTACGGTATTAAACAATGTAATGGAAAATGTTAGTCTAAAGGTTGTTTCCACAGGAGCTTCCAAAGCGAACATTTTAGATATTGACGACAAGGTTTCTGATATTGCAATCGTTCAGAATGACGTAATGTACTACGCATATAATGGAACCGACCTTTTTGCAGAAGACGGAGCCATTACTTCATTCTCCGCAGTTGCAGGTGTTTATAATGAAACCTGCCAGATTATTGCAGCACCCGGCATTTCCAGCATTGCTGATTTAAAAGGCAAAACTGTAAATGTAGGCGATGCAGGCAGCGGTGTTGAGTTTAACGCTACACAAATTTTGGCAGCTTACGGCATTGACATCAACAAGGACATTACTAAGGTAAATGGCAGCTTTGGCGATGCGGCAGACTCCATCAAAGATGGTAAGATCGATGCGGCATTTATCACAGCTGGCGCACCTACAACTGCGGTTGTAGACTTGGCGATTTCCAAAGATATCAATTTGTTAGCAATTGATGATGAACACGCAGATGCTTTGATTGCTGATTATCCTTTCTATACAAAGACCGTGATTCCTGGTGCAACCTATGCTTGTGTTCCTGATGATGTTCAGACATTAAGCGTACGTGCAACCTTGATTGTTGATAATGAGTTGTCTGATGATACTGTTTATGAATTGACAAAGGCACTCTTTGAAAATAAGGATGCTTTGGCAAGCAGCAATGCAAAATTTGCCGAATTGGATCCGAATGCAGCAGTACAGGGGATTTCCGTTCCTTTCCACCCCGGTGCTGAAAAATACTTTAAAGAGATTGGTGTCCTTAGCTAATTGCTGCATCGTGGACAACTGAGATTTAAGCAGATTGTTGGCATAGTGGTTGCAATAATAGCTGTTATTATTGCAACTGCTATTTTTCATTTGAACCCTACAGAAGATTGCCTGATATTGCGGAACGGGAGAACAGGCAGTATTCTCGCAAGTTACCCTATGGAAGAAGGCGGGGAATTTTCTGTGCGATTCATACATTCTGTAAACAAATCTCCGGTGGAGGACAGATACCGGATTGAAAACAACCAAATTGTAGTATATGAAACGGCTTACTACAACTTTGGAGCAGGGGTGCAGACGGAGTTGGGAGAGGGACAAACATTATCCTATGCAGAGGATGGAGCTATGATTATTTCCGGGTTTGACAAGCCCATTGGTGATCTTTCTTATATTGTCAGCCCTGTGTATGACCATATTTTGCTTGTAAATGAAGAGGAAATCAGTCTGCGCCAACTTTGCGGTGAAGAAAGACTTGTTTCCTTTCGCTATGAAAAGGGAAAGATAGGTTTTAAGCTTCCTTGAAGGCATAAGATTTGGACGTTTTTCATTATTTATTTGCCGAAAAACAAGTTTATACTTTAAAAAATACAGAATACAAATGAACTCGAAAAATTCTCTGTTTCAGAGAGGTATAAAAGGAGGAGGGAATAGGGTGTTTAAAAGGAAAGAAAAAATATCCTTGCAAGACTTAGCAGCATTTGACGCCGAAGTAAAGGGTGCAGATTTGGAAGCTGTGATGAAAAAATATGACAGAGAGGCAAACGTTCGTCACTTTGAAGGGATTCCAAAGATAGCTGTACGGTGTATGCTGATTGGGTTTGCATTATTTATGGTGTATATGAACCTGTTTTCAAATTGGGGTGAGCAGGTTAGACGTTGTTTATTCTTAGGCATGGTCATTTTGCTGATATTTACAATTTATCCAAGAAGAAAAGGATTGGCGCAAAAGGCAAACTTTATTCCTTGGTATGATTGGATTTTAGGGATTGCTGGCTCTGCAAGCTTTTTCTATTATGTCATAAATTTCAATGAAATTCTTCAAAAGGCAACAAGAATCGGACAGGCTGAAGTGATCATTGGCATAATTGGGATTTTGGTATTAACGGAGGCTTGCCGTCGTGTTACTGGTATTCCCATTATTGCCGTGGCATCCGGGTTTGTTATTTACGCATTTTCCACGGGAGTACCCCTCAGACGAATTATCTATAACTTGTTCTACACTACAACGGGGGTCATTGGGGTACCCATCGGTGTCTGTTCCACATTTATCGTACTGTTCATTATTTTTGGTGCCTTTTTGGAGGCTACGGGTATATCCAACTTTTTCATTCAATGCGCAAACTCTGTTGCAGGTGCCAGTTCAGGCGGACCAGCTAAGGTTGCGGTTATTTCCAGTGCGTTATGCGGTATGGTTTCCGGCAGCTCGGTTGGAAATACGGTGACAACGGGCAGTGTTACTATTCCCATGATGAAGAAAACGGGCTATCCGGCGGAATTTGCGGGAGCGGTTGAGGCTGCGGCTTCTACCGGCGGACAGATTATGCCCCCGATTATGGGTGCGGCTGCGTTTTTAATGGCAGAAATGTGCGGCGTGGAATACGCAAGCATTATTCAAAAGGCAATATTGCCTGCATTTTTATACTTTGCGGGGATTTTCCTGATGGTGCACTTTAAAGCAAAAAAACTCAAGCTGCAGGGAATTCCAAAGGACCAATTACCAAAATTCAGCCATTTGGTGAAAAATATATATTTACTCTTGCCCTTGGTTGTATTGGTTTATATGATTATTGATGGCTACACCATGTCACGCTCCGCAATTTTTGCAACCCTGGTGGCGGTTGCAGTCAGTATGTTCAACAAAGAGAACCGTATGAATGTAAACGGATTTTTTACTGCCCTTGAAAACGGCGGTAAGGGGACGCTTTCCGTTGCGGCGGCTTGTGGTATGGCGGGGATTATTGCAGGCGTTGTAAGTATGACAGGATTGGGGCAGATTTTTATTTCGGGCATTGTTTCTATAGCTGGGAATAATTTAATCGTTGCGTTGATGCTGACCATGGTATGCTGTATCATTTTGGGCATGGGCGTACCGACAACGGCGAACTATATCATTATGGCAACAACCTGCGCACCCATTTTAATTACAGGGATGAACATGAACATCATTGCTGCAAATATGTTTGTATTCTATTTCGGCATCGTTGCAGATATTACGCCGCCCGTTGCTTTGGCTGCCTATGCGGGTGCCGCAATTGCCGGAGCAAACCCTATGAAAACGGCATTTAACGCCACAATGCTTGCGATTGCTGCATTTATTATTCCCTATGTGTTTGCGTTTAACGAGGCGTTATTGTTAATTAATACAACACCTTTGCAGGTTGTTCAGGTAGTGACGACTTCATTTATCGGTATGTTTGCTATTTCGGCGGGAATGATTGGATATATGTTCAGAGATTTAAAGCCAATTGTGCGCATACTTTGTATCGGATGTGGCTTGATGCTCATTTACCCCAGTATGCTTACAGACATCGTGGGGCTTGCTGCAATTGGTGCTATTATTGCTGTACAGTTGGTTGCAAATGGCAAAGAAGGAAAAACAGCGAAATAAGTTTTTGATATTTTTGGGCGGTCAATATGGCTGCCCATTTTTTTGTATAGTTTCGTGGACTTTCGAAATGTCCCCATTTCTTGATGTGTTTTAAACATCGTTCGTTATATGTAAATTTATTTTTCTATTGACTTTGACGTAACGTCAAGTGGTATTCTTTTTTTACAGTAGGAGGTGGCAATATGGAATACAGCATTAAGGAATTGTCCAAATTGGCAGGGATAAGCGCACGTACTCTGCGATATTATAATGAAATAGGACTGCTTTTGCCTTTGCGTACCAATGATGCGGGATACCGATTTTACGGAGAAAAGGAGGTTGAGCAATTACAACAGATTCTTTTTTATCGGGAACGGGGGTTAGCCTTAGAGCAAATTAAAAGCATTTTATTTCAAAATGATTTTGATATTCTTTCCGCTTTATACAGCCACTTGGAGGAGCTTGAAAATCAGAAGAAACGGTTAGATGGCTTAATTTCTATTGTAAAAAAAACAATCCGAGTGAAGAAAGGAGAAGAGGAAATGAGCGATACAGAACGTTTTGAACGATTTAAAGAAAAAGTGATACAGGAAAATGAAACGAAATACGGTCAGGAGGTACGGGAAAAATACGGCGATGCTTCCATGGAAGAAGCCTCGAAAAAAATGAAGAATATGAGCAAAGGGGAGTATGAACGCTTTCAAAATTTGGAGAAGGAAATCCTTTTGCGTTTGGAGGCGGCTGTCTTGGCGAGGGGAAAGGCTGAAAGCGAGGAGGGCAAGGAAATTGTTTTACTGCACAAGGAATGGCTGGGGATGACATGGAAAACCTATTCAAAACAGGCGCATCTGGGCTTGGCTAAGATGTATGTGATGGATGAGCGGTTTACCGCTTACTATGACAAGAACGTGCCGGGATGTGCGGAATTTTTGAAAAAAGCGATTGAATACTGGCTTGAGAAGGATGACAAAGTTGACACAATCTGAAATAGTTCAGTATGTTGAAGATTTTTTCAAGGGGATAGCGAAGAATTAGATGCATTCTGTCGACGGAACGGCCTTGGAACTTATAGGTTTCCTCGGATGCGCAAGCCTCGCCCAATGAGTTCTTTTGAAGGTCCCTTGTTTCCAAAATCTTTCCTTGCTAAAAAATATCTGTTAGACAAAGTCAAAAGCTTGAGTGCTTTGCCCTCAAACACCCACAAAGGTTTGGTCAGTGAGAGGGCAGCACCCGAGGTTTGTCGTTGCTTAAAAAAAAGGGCTAATTATGTGAAGATAATTAGCCTTTTTTTAAGCAAAAAATTAAATATGGTTCAATCCTATCAAGGGAAGGCTTCTATCCTTTGCTTGATTTTTACGATTCAACATGAAAAAGTCTTACTGCTTCTTAAGAAAAAGATGTTTTCATTCTCCTTGTGTATCTTCATCCCAATGCCAAAATGCTTGAATATGATTTTTTGCTCTGTCAAAATCTTTTTTGTTGACATAAAAAATATAATCCATGGATTGGGTCAGTAAAAGTTCAGGAGAAATTGCCGGGTAAAACCCCTTGGGGGCATTGGTATCGATTGCCGATACAGAGTGCTCTATCTCTGCTTGCTCTAACAATTGACGCATATACGCCTGTTCTTCCAAGGAATGCGCTGTATATACAACCAGACGATTAAAAGATGTGAACATAACCATCACCTCCGTTTTGTAAAGTATACCATGATTAAGGGGTGATGAAAACCATTTTATATTAAGCGAATGAGGGCAATGAAAATTAGAATACCGCCCGATAGCGTCGTCCATAGATTTTCCCGAACCTTGGCAGAGGTGGTAAGTTTTTTGCCCAAAAAAGCACCAAGGGCAAGGAAGAGAATTTGAAAAATTGCGGAAAACAGAGGGAGTTTGCCGATTTCCATGCCTGAGGCTGCGGCGCTGACACCAACGCCCAGTGAGTCCAGAGAAAGAATAAATCCAAGCAGGAGGGTTTCCTTGGGGTCTAATGTGTGGGATGCGTCTTTATCGCAAACGGAGGGCTGATGAACCGATGCCAAGGGTGATGGCGGCTCTTTTGCCTTCCGAAAGCCTTGTAAGCAAAGCCATAGACCAAATAGAAGTAAAAAGCAGGCTGCTAAGGTCTCGCCAGCGGCGGAGGGAACAAGCAGTGCAAGCCAGCGACCTACTAAAATAAAAACTTCCATCATTAAAAAAGTTTCCAATGCTAATAAAAATTTGGATGCGGTTGGGAAAGTGATGCGACGCAATCCGTAAGAGATGCCAATACCTAAAGCGTCTATACTGAGGGAAAAGGCAAGCAGCAAACAAAAAACCATATGGAAACACCTCCTGATTTCATAGTATGCAGGAGGAATTTTTTTGGGCATGACCTCATAAATATGAAAAAGAGGACAAACTGATAAAAAAACAAAGGACGGGTGTGAGAATATGGATTGGTGGAATCAAGAGCCGAAAGAAGTAGGTCAGTTTTTGGGGACTTCCTTGGGAAATGGACTTTCCATAGAGGAGGCGAAAAAAAGATTAGCAGAGAACGGGAAAAATCTCCTTCGGCAAGAAGGAGCTAATGACGGGGTCATCAAAAGGTTTTTTGCCCAGTTTAACGACTTTATGGTGATGCTGTTATTAGTGGCAGCTGTCGTTTCCTTCGCAGTATCCTATCTGAATGGGGAAAAGGACTTTATCGACTCTATCATTATTATTGCAATTGTTGTGCTGAATGCGCTTTTGGGGGTCATACAAGAAAGCAAGGCACAAAAAGCTTTAGAGGCACTGAAAAAAATGTCGGCGCCGAAGGCTGTTGTTTTTAGAGGCGGAAAGCGTACTGAGATTCCTGCGGAAGAGGTAGTGGCAGGGGATATGATGCTGCTTGAAACAGGGGGATACATATGTGCCGATGGACGAGTAGTGGAAAGCCGTGGCTTAAAAACTGAGGAAAGCGCAATTACGGGGGAATCTTTGGCGGTTGAAAAGGAAACAAAGGTCTTTCCAAAGGAAACGAGTTTGGGTGATCGGAAAAACATGGTGCTTTCGGGTAGCTTTGTACTGGGCGGAAGCGGACGGGCGATTGCCGTTGCAACAGGGATGAACACGGAAATTGGGCGTATCGCCAACCTTTTGGCGGAACAGGAGGACCAGGAAACGCCTTTGCAGAAAAAGCTTGGACAAACAGGGAAAACCCTTGGAATAGGGGCGTTGATTATTTGTGGAATTATTTTTTTAATGGGGCTTTTGCGCCATGAGCCTCCCTTTAGTATGTTTATGACCTCTGTCAGCTTGGCGGTTGCCGCAATTCCGGAAGGTTTACCTGCCATTGTTACCATTGTGTTGGCTATCGGGATGCAAAGAATGTCGAAGAAAAACACAATTATTCGCCGTTTGCCTGCTGTGGAAACCTTGGGCAGTGCGGCGGTTATCTGCTCCGACAAAACAGGGACGTTAACGCAGAATAAAATGAAGGTTGTGAAAATTTCTGATTACGGAACAAAAAGGGATGATGAAAAAAGGCGGTTAATTCTGACGTTGTTTGCCCTCTGCAATGATTGCCGCAGGGAAAAAGGGAAGCTTATGGGAGAACCAACCGAACGTGCATTGGCCGAGGCGGCGGAAGAAGGCGGTGTTAAGCTTGAGGATGCGCAGGCGGAGATGCCGAGAGTGGAGGAGATTCCTTTTTCCTCTGAACGCAAAATGATGACAACGCTACATACCTTGGATGACGGCACATGGATGACAGTTACCAAGGGTGCGCCTGATATTTTGTTTGAACGCTGCACGAAATGCTTAGAAGGACATACGCAGGTGCATTTTGACGGCAATAAAAAAAGCAAAGCACGAATGCAAAACGGAGAAATGGCGGCTGGCGCATTAAGAGTGATGGCGGTTGCTTTTCGAGAATGGCAGGAAAAGCCCGATTTGTCAAAAGCGGACAAGGTTGAGCGGGACATGGTTTTTGCGGGTATGGCAGGGATGATTGACCCACCCAGACCTGAAGCGGCAGGGGCGGTGGCACTTTGCAAGAAGGCAGGAATTCGCCCGGTTATGATTACAGGGGATCATGTGCTTACGGCACAGGCGATTGCTGCGCAGCTTGGCATTTACGAAAAAGGTGACATTTGCATTACGGGGCAGGAAATAAGCAAGCTCTCTGATGAGGAATTAGAGGAAGCTGCTGCCCATTGTACAGTGTTTGCAAGGGTTGCGCCAGAGCATAAGGTGCGTATTGTAAAGGCATACCAAAAGGACGGCAGTGTCGTTGCCATGACGGGGGACGGTGTGAATGATGCACCGGCTTTAAAGGCGGCGGATATTGGCTGTGCCATGGGGAAAAGTGGGACGGAGGTGGCAAAGGGTGCCGCCGATATGATTTTGGCGGACGACAATTTTGCTACCATTGTAGAAGCAGTACGGGAAGGCCGGGGCATTTATGATAATATCCGCAAAGCGGTGCATTTTCTCTTATCCAGCAATATTGGGGAAATCATCACGATTTTTGCGGCAATGTGCTTTGGCTGGGCAACCCCTCTGCTGCCGATTCAGCTATTATGGGTCAATCTGGTGACGGATTCCCTGCCTGCGATTGCCTTGGGTATGGACCCTGTGGAAGAGGATTGTATGGAACGACCGCCCAGAGAACGGGAAAGCACGTTATTTGGGGGCGGCTTGGGCAGCAAAATTATGGTGGAAGGCATGATGATTGGTATGCTGGCACTATTGGCCTTTGCGATTGGGCATATCTATTTTGACGAAGAAAAAATGTATGTCACAGGAAGGACGATGGCATTTGCGGTGCTTTCCTTATCTCAGCTGATCCACGCTTTTAATATGCGCTCAGAGCATTCGTTATTATCCATTCGACCTTTTGGGAATGTTTGGCTGGTAGGGGCATTGATTGTGGGGACAATGCTTCAGGCAGGGGTAATTATGATTCAGCCTTTAGCAACAGTGTTTAAGGTTATGCCTTTAGGCGTTACAGAGTGGCTGATTGTTGCCGCTTTGGCTTGCCTGCCGCTGCCCATTGTGGAGCTGGAAAAATGGAAGGACAGGGCATTAGATCGCAAAAAAAGGAAAAAGGAAGTTGCCTTAGTATAATCTCTCCTTGAAGAAAAAATAGAATCACAGCAGGCTTGGGGATTAGACCTCAAGCCTGTTAGATTGTGGAAAAACCTTGGGCACCGCCCAAACCCGCTTGCTTTTTGTAAAAAGCAAGACCAAAAACTTATGTACGAACTGTATTTTAATGTGGTTTGTAATGGGTACGGATGCAATGGCAAAGAAGTGCCATCTGTAAGAAGAACAGCTTTGCGGCGCAAAGTGCTGACCACTCACTACCCAAGATAGGGCAGACAGCGAAGCTGGCTTTTACGGAGCAAAAGTGATGACCTGAAACCCTTGTGCGTGTTTGAGGGCAAGGCCCTCAAGGTTTTGATTTTATCGACACCCTGGCGGGCTTGGGAATAAGACCTCAAGCGTGTTTTTTTATATTGATAGAAAAAGAGGATGCAAGAAAAGCAGATTGAAAAAATGATGAAAGGTATTCTTTGAACCTAAAATTAAGGATTTAAGCTTTGCTGTATCTGTTGTTTCTCCCAAGTGGATTTGATATAATGAAACAAAGTCTTTTCCTGTGCCAAAGGGCAAGGCTGAACGACAGTATTTACAAATGCCAAAAGAAGAGGAGAGAGTATATGTACAGAACTGTTTACAGTCCCCAAGGGGCACGCATTAATTTGGATGGGCGGGAAGTAGTAAATATGGCCTCCAACAATTATTTGGGTCTTGCCAGCCATCCCCAGGTAATACAGGCGGCAAAGGTGGCTTTGGATCAATACGGGGTTGGCCCTACCGCCAGCCGAAATATTGTGGGAAACTTCCCGGTTCATGATGAATTGGAGAAGGCATTGGCACGGTTTAAAGATGTGGAGGCTACGCTTGTTTTTAATTGTGGGGTATCGGCAAATACAGGAGTCATCCCTTTTTTGGTGGGCAAGGGAGATGTCATTTACAGCGATGCGCTGAATCATGGCAGTATTATTGACGGCTGTCGTCTTTCTGGTGCACAAATTAAGGTGTATCGTCACAAGGATATGCAATCCTTGGAGGAAATTTTAAAGGAGTCTGTGGCAGGCAAAAGGCTCGTTGTAACAGACGGTGTGTTTAGTATGGATGGGGATTTGGCGCCGCTTCCCGAAATTGCTGATTTGGCGGAGAAGTACGGGGCTATGCTCATGGTAGACGATGCCCACGGCGATGGCGTGATGGGGCCAATGGGCAGAGGTACCGTTGATCATTTTGGACTGCGCAGTCGTGTTTATGTGGAAACAGGCTCTTTATCCAAGGCGTTTGGTTCTGCGGGTGGCTTTGTGGCAGGTTCGAAGGAGCTGATTGAGGCTTTGCGCCCCAAGGCAAGAAGTTTTATTTTTACGGCGTCCCCTATGGCTCCCTGCCTTGCGGCGGCGGCATTAAAGGTCATTGAGATGATTTCTGAGGATGCGTCTTATGTGAAAAAATTATGGGAAAACAGAGAATACTTTGCAAAGCGCATTACAGATTTAGGCTTGAATATCGGAACCTCGGTTACGCCTGTTATCCCTGTCATTGTTGGGGACGAGGCGTTGGCACTAAGAATGAGCCAAGATTTATTTGAAAAGGGGATTTTTGCCCAGGCAATTCAATTCCCCATGGTTCCAAAGGGTGCCGCACGATTAAGAGTAATCCTTTCGGCAGGACATACCAAGGAAGATTTGGATTTGGCGGCAGAAGCCATCGAAGAAAGTGCAAAGGCAATGGGGATGATTTAACGCAAAATGTTGAAAATCCATATTGTGGGAAAGATTCAAGGAAATAAGAGGACTTTTTTCAAAAATTTTTCGCTTGAGGATATGTTCTAAGGGATATTCATAACAATACTGTTTTCGCTGAAAAATTTCTGTACAAGTGTTTTTGGCATGAAAATGCACGCTGTTGGAAATACTGAAGGAAAAGGAGGCGAAAAAAAATGGTAAGTGACGGATTGTTTGAACTGCTGGAAAAAGCAAAAAAAGACAGTGCTCTGCGTAAAAAAATATTGGAAACAAGAGAAGCCAAGGATCCGGAGCTGGCACTTTGCGAGCTTGCTACAGAATTAGGCTGCGCAGTAACCGTAGGTGAAATTTTTGAACAAGGTGAAAGATTTTTATCCGATATGAAGAAGGGGCGTCTTGGCGTTACAGAACCCAATAAAGAATGGGGAGACACCTATGAACAGTTTTTTGCATCAATAGAAGTGTTGGAAAAGAAAAAAAATTAAATTTTAAAAAAAAACACCCCATTTGACATGACTCATTTTAAGCATTCAAAAGGGGTGCTTTTTTAAAACAGAGAAAAGGACATATTTTTTGTTTAAAATTTGTAATGATAAAATTAATTTTTGTGATGGCTTGCAGACAAATATTTTTTTCAGAGAAAATGAATGGTTTACTATTGCATTGTAAAAAAACAGATTTGAAAGAGGCTCTAAATTTGACAAAATGGGACATAATTTTCGCTTTCATGGATGCGGCATTTTTGTTTTTTCCCACATTGACAGCGAGGAGGCTAGATGATAACATTAAAATAGATAATCAAAACGATAATCAAAAAGAGAATGAATATAAAAATTGTGAAACTGTAAGGAATGGAAATGCTTTTTATTAGGGGGATTGGGTTATGATAGAGGTAAACAACGGGTTGATTAATTTGGATAAGCTGGAAGTGACAGATATTATTGATGGAAATATTTTGCAGAATTTTTTGGATAATTTTGCGTTAGGTATGAATTGTGCGGCAGTTGCGGTAGACCGGGACGGGGAAGAAATTACATCCCCAAGTCATTATCGTGAATTTTGCAGTAATTACATACATATGTCTTCAATTGGTGACAGAAGATGTGCGACCTGCCATAATGAAATGGGCGTGAAGGCAATGAAAACGGGGAAACCGTATATCGGTTCCTGTCATGCAAACCTATTGGATTTTGCCTGTCCAATTGTTGTCAGAGGGCGTCATTTAGGAACGGTGTTGGGGGGGCAGATTTTAGATTCCCAACCACGTGAAGAGGTAATTAGAAAAACTGCAAGAGAATTAAACCTTAACCCAGATGAATTATGGGATAAGGCACACCAGATCGATGTCGTTCCAATGAAAAATATTCAGGCGGCGGCAGAAGTTTTAAATATCGTAGTAAATACCTTGGCAGAAAATGGATACAACAGATTGGAAATAGAGGTATTATCCAAAGGGCTGGCAGATAACTTTGTTCAGATTTCTAATACAATTGAAACCCTAACTGCATCTGCACAGGAGCTATCCGCAAGCCAAAATGAGCTGTCTGCAAGAATTACGGAAGTGAGCAACGTAACCCGAGAGGTTTCTGACGTACTGAAGGCTATTTCAAAAATAATAAGCCAAACAAAGCTACTGGGCTTAAATGCTTCTATTGAGGCTGCCAGATTAGGCAATGATGGCAAAACCTTTGCAGTAGTTGCAAAAGAAATTCATAACCTTTCTGAAAGCTCAAATGAAACGGTTATAAAAATTGATGTATTAAACGGATTAATCAGAGAAAAGATAGATTATACCATTCAGGATGCCAATGTGAGTCTGCAAAGCACAGAACGTCAGAGTGAGGCTATGGTGAATTTACAGAAGATGGTAAACAACTCTGTGGTGATTGCAAAAACTTTAAAAGAATTGTTCATCTGATTTATAATAAAGAGGAATCAGTTTGAAAGATAGAGGAAAATAAACAAGTATTGCATACAGAAGAAATGATACCACCGGGCCTTTTCATAGGGCTCGGTGGTTTTATGAGTTTAAAGATGAATACTGAAAAATCGCAAGAGATGAAGGGAAAACCCTCATTGTAAAGCAGACCATAAGCAGTATTCGTGCTGCCTATGAGCGTTGACAAACCTTGGGCAGGGTTTTGAAATTGTATTCAGTCTGAAGCAGGATTAGAGGCGTTTTTTGGGGAATCAATTCTGAAAACAAAAAAACAGGCAAGGTGTGCCTTGCCTGCGAGATAACGGTAGGTGCGGTTTTTTACCAAGTGTGGTGATGCAGTTGTCCTTCGGTTAGCATGGAGGGGAACCCCTGCTGTCGCAAGGCTTCATAAATGACAATTGCGACGGAGTTGGATAAATTTAAGCTTCTTGCGGCCTCCAGCATAGGAATACGAATGGTAGTTGCTTCGTAAGCCATAAGAATTTCTTCGGGAATTCCTGCGCTTTCCCGCCCGAACATCATGTAGTCGTTTTCTTCAAAGGCTACATCAGAATAGATATGCCTTGCCTTTGTGGTTGCCATCCAAAGGCGAATTCCTTGGTTTTTTTCCACAAAATCCTGAAAATTTTCATAATATCGAATATCAAGAAGATTCCAATAATCTAAACCTGCTCTTTTTAAATATTTATCATCAACCGAGAAACCCAAGGGTTTAATTAAGTGCAAAACGGAATTGGTAACTGCACAGGTTCTTGCAATATTTCCGGCATTTTGGGGTATTTCGGGCTCTAAAAGTACGATATGCATACTGCGTTCCTCCTTTAAACTTATGATTAAATTGTAGCATAAAGGAAAGCGTAAAACAATACACATGAAGCATAGGTTTTACAGATAGGAAAATTTCCCTATTGACTAATTCCTTCTTGTGCATTATTATTAAATAAAAATAGTTATCGATTAGGGGAATCATTATGAAAGAGACTGCTCAAATTTTAAGAGAAAAAGGTTTAAAGGTAACACCGCAGCGCATTGCCGTATATAATATGCTTTTAAATACCATAGAGCATCCCAATGCGGAAACCATTTATAAAGCGTTAGAGCCTACAAATCCAACGATGAGCTTGGCGACGGTTTATAAAACCTTAGACTACTTTAAGCAGCTCGGCTTAGTTCAGGAGCTGAATGTTGGTGAGGGAAGCTCTCGCTATGATGCTGTTGTAAAATGCCATCCCCATACGGTTTGTATGCAATGCGGAAAAGTTCAGGATTTATATCTGGATGAATTGACGGAGATCCATAAAAAAGTGGAAGAAGAATTGGATTTTGAAGTGAATTGTGAACAGCTGATTCTTTATGGAATATGCGGGAAATGCCGAAATAAAAACAAAGAGGGTTAATCCGAGGGGATTAACCCTCTTTGTTTTGTTGACAAGAATTGGTAAAATTGGTATAGTCAATATGCTGTTATGATAATTTTCAACAAATGTAAGGAGGGTTTCCATGGAAAAAAGATTTATTCCGGTTAATTTATTTGATACCGGAACCATGGAGCAATGGTTATCTGAAATGGCTGCGGAGGGGTTTGTCCTAGACTCTTTTTCAGGAAGAAAAGCAGTGTTTCGAGATGAGTATTGCTAAAAAATAAAATATCGATTGATACCAAAAGGTGACGGGGATGAAAAACCATCTGCCCAGATGAGGGAAACCTTTGAGGAGGAAGGCTGGAATTTTGCAGCAACACTTCAGGATACCTTTTATGTTTTTTATAACGATGCTGAATATCCAAAGCCCGTTCCTTTTTCAAAAGAGGAAGAACGGGATATATATGAAAAATTATTTAAAAAAAAGCGCAACAGTATCATTTTTTCTGCGGTATCCGCAATTATTTTGCTTGGGATGCAGCTTTGGCTTTTGTATTTAAAGTTTAATGATTATATTCTTGGAAAGGACCATTATACTGGTTATGCCTATATTCTAGCGTTAATGATTAACATGATTGGGGCTAACCGTGAGTATCGTTCCTATTCATTATTAAAAAGAAAATTAGAAGGGATAGACGCCGAAGAGGAAGTGGATTCACCTTACATACCCACAACGAAGTGGATTCGTGTGGAAACCCTCATAAATGTGTTTATCGGTATTCTTATGATTTTTCCCCTGATTTCAATGATGACTGAGGGCAATGTTGCCGCTGTAATTTCTGAAGATGAAATTCCGTTTTCCTATGTATCGTTAGAGGAGATTGAAATGCCAGAAACGGATAGGGACTATTATAACGATTTGACACATATGGAATCCAGTTCATCTTTTTTAGCCCCTGTTCAGTATAAAATAGAGCAGGATGGAAAAACGATTGATCATTCCAATGGAAGGCAGGAAACAGATGATGACCATCTAAGTCTGTCTTATTATGAGCTAAGATTCAAAGCATTAGGGAATCAGACACTTCAAGGAATGATGGAATATTCTGATACAACAGAGGTTGCACAGGAGGGCACGGATCAGGCTTGGATTGCAGAAGACATAGGGGAAACAGAAATTTTCTTATTGAAAGAAAATAAAATTTTAGCAATTACATATTACGGTGAGGCGAACCTTCTGCCATATTTAGATGAGTATGCTGAAATTTTGCAGCCGCAAGATGCAGTGAAAAGCCAAAACCCTACATGGGTAAGCATCACAGAAAAGTAAGTCTGAGGATGATGTCCAATCATTAGGAAAACAAAAAGCGACAGTAAGCATTTCTGTCGCTTTTTTGGTACAGCAAATTTTCATTTCATTTTTGTCACTTTATAAGCTATTTGCAGATATAGAGTTAAAAATGGCGTCTGTCAGGCTTTATGCTGTGGGGATTGTATTCTTGTTTTTGCCATTATGCTGAATTTCTGTCCAGCTTCTTGTTTCCTTAAACAGGCTGGCTACCTGCAGTGGAATCCATGATGCCATGAAAATAGGGAACATAAAAATTGCGCTGCGCATTTCCTTTGGAATGCCGCCTTTTTCCTGATGAAGGGTGAGCAATGCCGCCAAAATGCACATGATCACATAATAAAGCAGGAAGTACAGCCCCATCACCTGTATGAAATTTAAAATCCCTTCTCTGCCGTCAAGGATTGCCGCCAAAAGGGTAAGACTAAGCGGAATGACGGAAAATGCTTGTGCAAAGGCACTCATTAGAAACATGGAGAAATCTGCGGCATATGCCCAGTTTGGCTGATGAAGCCGTTTGATTAAGTGCTTTAAATGCAGCTTTCCTACCTGCATGATGCCACTGCACCAACGACGGCGCTGAAGCAAGGATACACGGAAGGAAGTAGGCTGCTCGTCATACGTTATAGCGTCGGGTACCCACCAAACACGTTCACCCAAAAGCGCACATTGCGCCGAAAATTCGGCATCCTCCGCTATCGTTGTGGTGTTCCAGCCGCCAAGGCTTTCCAGCACATCTTTATGTACGGCGAACCCTGTGCCCACCAACTTTGCGGAAAGACCACAGGCACCTCGTGCTTTGTTGAAAAACAAATGAAAAAGGTTGAAGTAGATATTATAGCACCCAGAAACCCAAGAAGCATGGGAATTGCTTGCCAATTGCCGCCCCTTCGCAACCTTTGCTCCGGCATCAAAGGCATCATTCATTTTAAGAAGGAAATCGGATTTTAGGGTGTTATCCGAATCAAAGACGCAAAAAGCATCATACCCCTTTTTATTTAATTGCATCAGTGCCTGATGCAAGGCATCTCCCTTGCATTTTACAGGGAAGGGACAGTGGATGGTTTCTGCACCGCAGGCACTTGCTTTTTGCTCCGTATTGTCGGTGCAGTTATTTGGGATGACAAAAACATCAAACAATTCAACGGGATAAGTTTGCTTTTGGACGCTTTCAATAAATCCTCCAATGACAGCCTCCTCATTTCTGGCCGCAGTGATTACCGCAAAACGACGCATTTTTTTTGCGGAAGGGTATTGTATTTCTTTTTTAAAAGCAAAACAGGCAATTCCACCAAAATATAAACTAATCAGCTTCAGCAGCACGCCAATGCTCACTGCAATCCATAGTAATTCCTCCACTTTTTGTACCACCTTTCAGATATCTGCAAATTTTTATTGTCTTCATCAAATATAAAGTATATATTTTAAGAAGAACTTAATAAAAATCTTAATAAAAGCGAAATAATTCATCTTAAGGGAAAATTAAAACTTTTCGTGTTGGATTCTTAAAGGCGTTTTTATACAATGGAGTTACAGAATGACGGAGGTGCACGGATGTACAATATTTTAATTTGTGATGATGAGAAAGACATCGTTTCGGCGTTATCAATTTATCTTTCTACGGAGAACTATAAAATTTTTACCGCTTATACAGGAAAAGAAGCTTTGCAGGTGGCACAAAATAATGATATTCACCTGATTTTGATGGACATTATGATGCCGCAGATGGATGGGATTTCGGCTACGGCAAAGCTGCGTGAGTCGTCAAATATTCCAATTATTTTACTGACTGCAAAGAGTGAGGACAGCGATAAAATCCTTGGATTGAATATTGGTGCGGATGATTATATCACAAAACCTTTTAACCCCATAGAAGTAATGGCACGGGTGCGCTCTCAGCTAAGACGCTACACCTCTTTAGGAGGAATGGCGAAAAAAGCTTCCCATTTGGTAATCGGAGGGATTGATTTGGACGATGAATCCAAAATGGTTACCGTTGACGGCGAACCCATTTCCTTGACTCCCAGCGAATATAATATTTTGAAGCTTCTTATGGAAAATCCGGGGCGTGTTTTCTCCTCTACGCAAATTTATGAGCAGATTTGGAATGAAGATGCGTATGGCTCCGGCAGTGTTGTTGCTGTGCATATTCGTCATCTGCGGGAAAAAATTGAAATCAACCCCTCAGACCCACGGTATTTAAAAGTGGTTTGGGGCCTTGGCTACAAAATTGAAAAGGAGGCAAAAGAATGACAAAGGTCACCCACAATTTGGGGTTTAAAGTGCTGGCCTTATTCCTTGTGGTTATTTCCGGAGTTTTGAGTTTGATTAGTGTTTCTGCCGTGATTATGGGCGGGGAAAGCGGTTTTTACAGCGGGAACCCTCGCTCCTATTACGAAACACAATGGTGCAAATGGATCACCGATCAATATGCCGATCGGGTTATAGATATGTATCAATATAACCCTGATGAGTTAGCAAATTGGACAGAGAATGAGAATACAAATTTTGGCTATGAAATTCGAAACACTAGCACAGATGAAATCACGAAAAGCAATCTACCTGCATCAGCGGGGAATCTGGAGAACTACACGTTTTCTTTCTATGATGAGTATACCGTTGACGGAGAATGGATTGAGCATGATGAACCCATCAGTGTTGAACTGAATGCATATGTAAAAGCCCCATTAACAGCTCCCGATGAGTATTGGATGACATTTCGGCTTTATGAATTAACCTATCAGTATCGCACGTGGATGATGGGTTTAGCCTTAGTCAGTGTGCTGATATTTTTTGTTGCATTCATTTATTTATTGTGTGCGGCAGGGCATAGGGGAGGGACTGACGAGATTGTTCCGAATTTGCAGGATCGTTTCCCTTTGGAAATTTACTTTGGGATTGTAGCATTATTGGCTGTTGTCTCTTCCCTAGGTGTTCATGCGGCGTATCCGTTTACCAGCTTTACGGATGCAATAATATTATTGGGGTCATTCGTAGCCTTTGCTGCCTTGGGAATCGGGATGTTTATGACATTTGCAACAAGGCTGAAGATGGGAAAATGGTGGAGGAACTCTATTACTTATTGGTTTTTTCACATCATATGGAAATTTGGCGCAGGACTGGTTACTACCATCAGGGATACAATCACTGCTTTGCCAATGACATGGAAGGTTGGAGCAGGATGGATTTTTGTTTCTCTCATTTATTTGGCAAATGCCAATAATAGCGGAACGGTTTTTCTTGTGAATTGTATCCTTTTGGTATTGCTACTTTCTGTTGCAACCCAGCTGCAAAAGCTGAAAAAAGCCGGGGAACAGTTGGCTAACGGCAATTTGGATTACAAGGTGGATATTTCCAAAATGTTTCGAACCTTCCGCAGGCACGGAAGTAATTTAAATAGCCTTTCCAAGGGTGCGGCGATTGCCATGGAGCAAAAAATCAAAAGCGAGCGGTTAAAAACCGAATTGATTACGAATGTTTCCCATGATATTAAAACACCGTTAACCTCTATTATTAATTATGTTGATCTGCTCAAGAAAGAGGGACTGTCAGGGCAGGCAAAAGAATATTTGGAGGTTTTAGACCGTCAGTCCAGACGACTGAAAAAGCTTACGGAGGATTTGGTGGAGGCGTCTAAAGCGTCAACCGGAAATATTTCTGCCCACTTGGTACCGACTGATCTTTGCGAATTGGTGCATCAAGCGGTAGCGGAGTATGAAGAAAAGCTTGAAAAAGCAGATTTAGAGGTTGTCGTTACTGCTGTTGAGCCTGTTTATGGTATGGTGGATGGGAATTTAACATGGCGTGTACTGAGCAATCTTTTGAGTAATGCGTGTAAGTATTCACAAACTGGCACAAGGGTTTATGTGGAAATCGCCAAAAAAGGCAATTTCGCTTTGATTTCTATGAAAAATATCTCTAAAGATCAGTTGAATATTGCACCCGCAGAATTGATGGAGCGTTTTGTGCGAGGGGACAGCTCTCGTTCCACTGAGGGCAGTGGACTGGGGTTAAACATTGCACGGAGCTTGGTGGAGCTGCAAAAAGGGAAGTTTACCCTTTCGATTGATGCTGATTTGTTTAAAGCTTTTGTACAATGTCCCTTGGCAAAAGAGCCTGCACCTCAAGCACAGAAGGAAGAGGCAACTGTGGAGGAGATTCAGGCAGAATTGGACAAAGTGAAAGAAACGATGAGTGAAGATAAGGAATAAAAAACACCCCGTCTTGCAGCGAAATCCTGCGGACGGGGTGTTTTATTGTGGCTTAAAAATCCTGCTGTGCTTTCCAAAGAACAATGCTTCCGCTTTCAAGGGATTTTTTGACGTCTATGATGCGCTGATTTTTACTTCCGCAAAACAGAAGCTCCAAAGACCGCTCATCCTTGAGAAAAGGCCCATCAATTAACACATCAATATGCTGCAAGAGCCGAAGAACGTCAGGTGTTCCTTTTTCCAAAAGATTCTCCCAAAGATAACCGGTGTATGCCCAAACATTTAACCCCAGTTTTTTTGCGCCCGCTGCAATCTGTGTGCAGGCAGCAGGCTGGTCTAAAGGCTCGCCGCCCGAAAGCGTAACGCCATCGAGCAAAGGGTTTTCGGCTAAAGCGGCAAGAATGAAATCGGTATCACCAATATATCCCCCTTGCGGATCGTGGGTTTGTGGGTTATGACAACCGAGGCAGTGGTGTGGGCAGCCTTGTGTAAAAACGGTTAACCGCATTCCTGCCCCATCCACAATAGAATCGTTTACCACTCCGCTTAGTCTGATTTCCATAAAATCAATCCTTTTTTGCTTCAAATTTTACGTTGGTAACGATGGAGTGCTTGACTCTATCGTTCACCTCAGCCCGTTTTGCGTTGTTGAAACGATCGAGTGTGCCAACCAAATATCCTGTGATACGGCGAATTCGCTGAAAGCCCATCTCGCCATCTTCTTCCCGTCTGCCGCACTTCGGGCAGGTATCCCCGATGATGCCGTTATAGCCGCAAATGGGATCACGGTCAACAGGGTGGTTAATGGAGCCGTACCCAATATTTTGAGATTTCATAAAGCGAATAATTTTTTCAAAGGCATCTAAGTTTTTGCTAGGATCGCCATCCAGCTCTACATAAGTAATATGCCCTGCATTGGTAAGTGCATGATACGGTGCCTCCAGCTGTATTTTTTTAAAGGCACTGATGGGGAAGTATACAGGGATGTGGAAGCTGTTTGTATAATATTCCTTATCGGTAATTCCCTCGATGGAGCCAAATCTTGCACGATCCATACGAATGAATCTTCCTGAAAGTCCTTCCGCAGGTGTTCCCAACAGTGTAAAGTTCATACCGGTTTTTGCGGTGTATTCATCCAAACGCTTGCGCATATGGCTGATAATGTCAATGCCTAAATTTTGAGCAATTTCACTTTCACCATGATGAACCCCAAGGAGTGCTTTTAAGGTTTCAGCCAAGCCGATAAAGCCTAAGGACAGGGTACCGTTTTTCAGCACTTCACGCACTTCATCGTTGGGGCCTAATTTATCGCTGTCAATCCAAACGCCTTCCCCCATCAGGAAAGGATAGTTAAGCACTTTTTTCTTGGCCTGAATTTCAAAACGTTCCATAAGCTGATCTACAACCAAATCCATTTTACTGTCAAGCTCTTTAAAAAACCAATCAATATTTTTATTGGCAAGAATGGCAATGCGAGGGAGGTTGATGCTGGTAAAGCTTAGATTGCCGCGTCCGGGGGTAATTTCCTGTTCGCTGCTATGTGCGTTTGCCATAACCCTTGTTCTGCAGCCCATATAAGCAATTTCTGTTTCGGGGTGTCCTTCTTTATAATATTTCAGATTAAACGGCGCATCCTGAAATGAGAAATTGGGGAATAATCTTTTTGCGCTCACACGGCAGGCTAATTTGAACAAATCGTAGTTTGGCTCGCCGGGATTAAAGTTAATACCTTCCTTAATGCGAAAAATTTGAATCGGGAAAATTGCCGTTTCTCCGACACCCAAGCCCGCTTCTGTTACCAAAAGCATATTTTTCATAACCATACGTGCCTCGGTGGAGGTATCCATGCCGTAGTTTACGGAGGAGAAGGGCGTTTGTGCCCCTGCACGGCTGTGCATGGTATTTAGGTTGTGAAGCAATGCTTCCATGGCCTGATACGTTGCTCTGTCTGTTTCTTCGGCTGTTTTTTTTGTGGAAAAATCCTTTATTTTTTCATAGATTTCGGGGGTTACTCCTTCTTGCAGCAGCAGTTCTTCCTCTGCCTTATCAAATTCAGGATTTGAATCCAGCGTTGGATACAGTCCTTTTTCTTCAAGCTTTGTAAAAATTTCTTTTGCGGCATTCGCTGTTTTTGGGCTGTCCATGATCTCCAAAAAAGCTATGAAATTGGAGCGATAACGTTTTTTATAGGTTTTTCTTACCCCAGGAGCCAAGTCACGGTCAAAATTTGGTACAGACTGACCGCCATGCTGATCATTTTGGTTAGACTGAATGGCAATACAAGCCAACGAAGCATAGCTTGCAATATCGTTAGGCTCTCTTAATACACCATGACCCGTGGAAAAGCCGCCGTGAAACAGTTTTTGCAAATCAATTTGGCAGCAGGTTGTTGTAAGGGTATAAAAGTCCAAATCATGGATATGAATATCTCCGTTTCGGTGTGCCTCAGAATGGGCGGGATTTAAAACGTAGCACTCGTAAAAATGCTTTGCACCTTCTGAGCCGTATTTTAGCATGGAGCCCATGGCGGTATCTCCGTCAATATTTGCATTTTCCCTTTTAATATCGCTGTCGTTTGCTTCTTTATAAGTAATATCTTCAAAGGTTTTCATCAATCTATCGTTCATATTACGCACACGGGTGCGTTCGGCACGATACAAAATATATGCCTTTGCAGTATGAACATGGCCGTGATCAATCAGCACTTTTTCAACCATATCTTGAATTTGCTCAACGGTAGGGGCGGTGATGCCGTCCTGTTCAAAGCCGGCGGACACTTCCTGTGCCAGATTCAGACAAATGCTATAGTCTTTTGCACCTACGGTTGCCTGAAAAGCCTTTTCAATTGCATTGGCAATTTTATTAATATCAAAAAAAGCGATTCTGCCATCTCGTTTTGTAATGGTTGTGATCATTTGGAATACCCCTCTCATATCTCTATTGTATTTGCCTTTCAAAGAAACGAACCAAACTTAACTGGTTTCATAAACGACAAAACACAACATATAGTTTTATATAATATTTTTACCCGTACATATTGTATTACTATCCGAAGGTATCGTCAAGTGAATTTATTTAAAAATTAAAATTTGTCTAATTTCACAAGAAACGGGCATAAACTGATATAGAATTAGTGAGAAGGGAAGTCAAAATATATGAAATGGGAGCGGTTTTCCTGCCTAAGGGAGAAAGAGGTTATCAATGTTTGTGATGGGAAGCGGTTGGGCTTTGTTTGTGACTTAGAGCTAGATACACAATCAGGGAAAATTTGCACATTGATTATTCCGGAAGAGGGGGCGAGGTGGAATTTTTTTTGTAAAGAGCGGTTATATTTTGTGCCTTGGCGGTGCATCCAGCGTATTGGGGATGATATTATTCTGGTAGAGGTGGATGCTGAGGAAGTTTTGGTTACCGATGAATGAAACCTTGACTGACATAGGATTTTTGCCGTATAATCATATTGAAAAAGATTTGAAATGAACAGAGGAGGGTACCATTTTGAAATGTCCTTTTTGTGGCTATGCAGATACAAAGGTAATTGATTCCAGAGCACAGGATGATAATGCGGTCATTCGCCGTCGTCGTCTTTGTGAAAGTTGCGGGAAACGGTTTACGACCTACGAAAGAATAGATATGATTCCGATTACCGTCATCAAGAAGGATGGTACACGGGAGATATTTGACAAAACAAAGCTAATTGGCGGCATCATGAAATCTTGCAATAAACGTCCTGTTACAGCCAAGCAGATTGAAAATTTGGTTGACGATGTGGAGAACACACTGATTGGCAGTGGGGAACGGGAAGTGGAAAGCAAAGCAATCGGCAACATGGTTATGGATCGCTTAAAGGAATTGGACGAAGTAGCATATGTTCGTTTTGCATCCGTATATCGTCAGTTTAAGGATATTAATACATTTATCGATGAGCTTGAAAAAATGCTCAGCGAAAAGCGTGGGAATTTGTAACAGCATTCATTTACCATAGAATATGAAGTCCCTTTGGGTTTTTGCCCGAAGGGGACTTTTTTATATCATTAAGATTTTACGCATGGAGGTTTAAGATGGAGCAAAAGGTAAAGGCGTTGTTTGCTTGGACTAAAAAAGGGGAGAAAACTGCCAAGCTGATTGGTGATCAATATGAAAAAGCAGGGATGGAGATTATCTTTCACGGACAAGCCGCAAAGGAAGAACTGATTTTGTTGGGCGAGGAAAGAGGTATGACGCACGTGTTGTACTTTTTAGACCATGAGAAGGTGATTTTGGTAAGCCTTACTGATGAAATGGGCGGTTTTACGGTGGAGGTTAAGCTGGAGGATTTGTTGCTGCCCTGTTAATGCTTGCACAGAATTTCCCGATTTATGTATGAATAAGATAGAAAAAAGAATAAATGTAGACAGGCAATATTTTACAAATTACCTCATAAGATAAAAATGTAAGCAAAACATATTTACTTAAGGAGGTATTTGAGTATGAATTTATTTGGTGGCGGTTGTGGTAGCGGTTGTGGCGGTGACAGCTCTTGTTTATGGATTTTGATTTTGTTGTGCTGCTGCGGCGGAAATGGTATTGGCGGTAGTAGCTGTGGCGGCGGCTGCGGCGGCGGTGACAGTTCTTGGCTGTGGATTTTGATTCTGCTTAGCTGCTGCGGCGGTGGCTGTGGCAATCAGGTTGGAAACTGCGGAAGCGGCTGCGGGTGCTAATCAGAAACATCGCAAAGGTTTTTCTGTTTTAAAGTTTTGAAGTGAAACATGGTTTGACGGATAGGCTGACAAAGAAAAGGTTTTTTTCTAATCATTATAAAGTAAAACAGAAAAACCTTGGTTGTGTATAATGAAATACTTTGTGTATTTCGTTGTACGCAGGAAAAGAGTTTACAAACTAAGCTTTTTTCAAAGGTTTCAGAGTTTATCTGTAACCGAAGGCTTTCCCGATTTTTGGGGAAGCCTTTCTTTTTTTGCGTACGAAAAAGAAAGCATCTTTGGCATCCTTCCTTTACAATAGAAGAAACAGTATTGCTGAAGGGAGCTGTCATTGTGTTTGAGCTGAATTTAAATAAAGATGAGCACTGTAGGGTGTTGCTTGAGGAGTGCAAATTATATTTTTTGGAAAGGGCGTACAGCATAGAGAACCAATTTTATAGTGCTTTTTATATACAATGTGCAGAAAGCACTGCGGCAGACGGATATGAAGCTTTCTTGGAAACACCAATGGAGCATAATTATTTTAGAAGTAAGCTGCCCCGTTTGAATGAAACGGTGATGATACGATTTTTTAAGCTTGCGGCAATTTACCATACAATTCGGATGGTCAGAAAGCGGAAAAAAGAAATATCCTGGGAGGATATTAAAAAGGCGTTATTTGAAGCATATGATTTAACGGAAAGCGAGCGGGAAATAGCGGAAATTTTGCAAAGGTGCGCCTTTCTCTATCAAGCCGGTTTTCAAGACCTGTTCATAAAAACAACGGCAAGGTATGTTTTTGGCGACAAAGTTCTTTCGGCATTTTCATTCGCTTTTATCGGAAATTTCTGGTATAATTCCTATAGTAGCTTTATGGGCTCGTTTACCGGATATGTTCCTTTTCATGTTCGTATGGAGCGAGCCATGGGGCAATGAATTTGGGAGGATGAGAGCCCATGGGGGAAAGCAGATGGACAAAAGAACAATTACAGGCAATTGAGGCAAGGGGCTGTGACCTTTTGATTTCGGCGGCGGCTGGAAGTGGGAAAACGGCGGTATTGGTTGAGCGCATCATCAGACGCATTACAACCGATCAGCCGCCCATGGATATTGACCGATTATTGGTTGTGACCTTTACAAAAGCGGCGGCGTCAGAAATGAGCCAGAGAGTCGGGGCGGCGATTGCAAAAAAGTTGGAGCAGGAACCGCAAAACCTGCATTTGCAAAATCAGCTTACACTGCTTGCCCGTGCGGATATTAAAACCATACATTCCTTTTGTCTGCAAACCATTCGTGAGTATTATCATCTTTTGGATATCGATCCTGCGGTAAGAACTGCTGATCCCGGTGAGGTAAAGCTGTTACAGCAGGAGGTTTTGGAGGATTATTTTGAAGAGCTTTATCAAAATCAGGAGGAAGCTTTTTTTCGGCTGTTGGAAACCTTTGGAGAGGAAACCGGCGATAGCAGGCTGAAGGCTTTAATATTACAGCTATATCACTTTGCCCAGGGCTATCCTGACCCTGTTGGTTTGCTGGAGGAAATGGCGGCGCAGTTTGCACTGGAGGACAGTGAAACGGTGGATTCCTGTATTTGGATTGGATTAATACGAGAGGGCATTAAGGCAAATGTTTCTTTTGCACGATATTTATTGGAAAAAGCAATGAAGCGTGCGGCCTCTACGTCAGGCTTTGAGGCATACCTTGAATGCTTAGAGAAGGAAGCCGAGGGGATGGAGCGGCTGGAAGAATCATTGGCGAATGGATATGCCCAGTGGCACATGGCATTTATTCAAACGGAATTTCCAAGACTGCCTGCTTACCGTGGTGAGGATAAAGAGCTGGCAGAGGAAATAAAGGACTTGCGCAACGAGGCAAAGGACGTACGAAACAAGCTGGGGGAAACCTATTTTTGCTTTGGCGAGGAAATGCAAAGTGAATTGATACGCTCCTTATATCCTGCGGCGAAAGGCTTGGCAGAGCTGGTTTGTGGTTTTACGCAACGATTTGGTGAGGCGAAAAAAGAAAAGCTCATGATCGATTTCAATGATTATGAGCATTTTTGCTTGCAAATTTTAGTGGAAAAAGGAAGTGCCGTTCAGCACGTCACCCCCACAGCCGCCGCCGAGGAAATACAAAAACGATATGATGAAATCATGATTGACGAATATCAGGATAGCAACATGGTGCAGGAAATGATATTGGCGGCGGTTTCGGGCGAGAGTAAGGGGAAAAACAACCGATTTATGGTTGGAGATGTGAAGCAGAGCATTTATCGTTTTCGATTGGCAATGCCTCAGCTGTTTAACCAAAAATATCAGACCTATCCCTTAGAGGAGGGTGGAAATTGTCGCAAAATTATTCTTTCTAAAAATTTTAGAAGCCGTAAAAATGTATTGGATGGGGCGAATTTTTTGTTTCGTCAGCTCATGTCATTGGAATTTGGCGATGTAGATTATAATGAGGAAGCGGCATTATATCCCGGGGCTGTTTTTACCGATACGCAAGAGCCTTATGGGGGCGAGAATGAAATCCTTTTGGTGGAAAGCCAGAGTACTTTGGAAGAAGAAAGCTTGGAGGAACTAGAGGATTTAAACCGCCGTCAGCTAGAAGCTATGGCAATTGCCAACAAAATCAAGCAAATGATGGCAGAGGGTTACTGTGTGGTGGATAAGGAAAGCGGCAGATACCGCCCCTTGGAATACCGTGATATTGCAATTTTAATGCGGAGTATGAAAAACTGGGGAACTGTGCTTGACGATGTATTTGGACAGGCGGGGCTTCCTTATTATGCGGAAACGGCGGAAGGCTATTATGATGTACCCGAGGTGGATACGGTTTTGAATCTGCTTCGGCTGTTGGACAACCCAAGACAGGATATTCCCCTGCTTTCTATCTTGCATTCGCCGCTATACAGCCTTTCTGCCGACGAACTCATGCAGATGCGCCTGATTGGTGGAAGCGGATTGTTTTTTGACTGTATTGAGGGGTATTTGAACCAAGGTGAGGATTTAGAATTAAAGGAGAAGCTTACAGATTTTATACAAGATTTGACAAGATGGCGTCAGCAGGTGAAGGAATTAACCCTTCATGAGCTTTTGCGCTATTTATATGAAGAAAGCGGATATTATGACTATGTGGGAATGACAGCCGGCGGCGGTTTACGTCAGGCAAACCTTCGGCTTCTGCTGGAGAAAGCAGAGCGGTTTGAAAAGGGAAGCCATAAGGGGTTATTCTTCTTCATTCGCTATGTGGAGGATATGAAAACGGCGGAAGCGGAGTCTGCATCGGCAAAGCTGCAAAGCGAAGCGGAAAATTTGGTCAGGGTAATGACCATTCACAAGAGTAAGGGACTGGAATTCCCCGTTGTTTTTGTGGCGGATTGCGGGAAGCAATTTAACGAAATGGACGTTCGGGCAACGGTGCTTACCCATCAGCAATGGGGCTTTGGCATGGATTATAAGGATTTAGAGCGCAGGGCAGTATACCGCACGCTGTCCAAAACGGCGTTGGCGGAGGTTATCCGTCTGGAAAATTTATCGGAGGAGTTGAGGGTGCTTTATGTTGCCTTAACCAGAGCCAAGGAAAAGCTGATTTTGACTGGAACGGTAAAGGACTTGGAAAAAGCAGTCAAAAAATGGGCAGGAACGGCTGAGGGCAATGAGGTGCGCTTGTCTATATTTCGCTTAAGGCGGGGCAAAAGCTATTTGGACTGGGTGATGCCAGCGTTGTTGCGCCATCCCGACGGAAAGGAAATTTGTGAGCAGTTTGAACTTTCAAATACTGCCGCAAGAACGTTATTTTTTGAAGAACCTTCCTCTTGGAAATTTACAATAAAAAGCAGAGGGAATATTCTTTTGCAGGCAATGGAGGAAAAGGAAGAAGCTGAAGAACAGGAAAATTATTTTGCTTCGTGGGACACAGAAGAGGATTATAGCGGAAAAAAACAGGAAATTTTCAGCTTGCTGAAATGGGAGTACCCCAATATTGCGGCAACCAAGCTCCCCTCAAAGCTTTCGATTTCTGAGGTGAAGCGAAAGTTTCATGAGGAAATGGGTGAAAACGAGGTGCTTCCTGCCATAGAAATAAAGCTTCCCAAAGAGGTGAAAAAGGAACGACCGCTGACAGCGGCAGAAATCGGTACGGCCATGCACACCGTTTTGGAGCGTGCGGATTTTCGCAAGGAATACGATGCGGACGCATTGCAGCGTTTGCTGCAAGAACTGCTGGAAAATGGGCGGCTTTCCGAAAAAGAGGCTTTGGCTTTCAGGCAGGAGGAATTGCTGAAATTTTTTGCTTCACCTTTGGCAAAACGAATCAGAAGTGCGGATACCATCGAAAAAGAACGACCTTTTGCCATGCTTGCGGCGGCAAAGGAACTTTTTTTGGGCGAGGAATATAAAAATGTTGAGGATACGGTATTAATCAACGGGATTATCGACTGTTACTTTATCGAGGGGGACAAGGTAATACTTTTGGATTATAAAAGCGATAGAATTCATCAGGAGGAGGCGTTCCGCTCCAGATACAAAATTCAATTGCAGTTATATCAGCGTGCGTTGGAACAGGCTTTGGGCAAAAAGGTGACAGAGGTCTATATTTATTCTTTCGCCATGGGGCAGGAAATTTTGTTGTAAGCAAGAGAAAGGATTTCGTTATGGCGTATTTATGGATTATTATTGCTGGTGTATGTTGGGGCGCAATTGGTCTTTTTACAAAAGCAATTACAAAATTTGGATTTACTGAAATGGAAATGCTTTTTATAAAAGCCGTGGTCAGCGTAGTTTTTTTGACTGTTCTGCTTTTGCTAAAGGACAAAAAGAGTTTTCAGCTGAAAAAGAAAACGGATATTTTTTACTTTATTGGTACAGGCATTATAAGCTTTACGTTCTTTAGCTGGTGCTACATGAAATCCATTAATTTAACCAGTGTTGGCGTTGCGGCGGTGCTGTTGTACACTGCTCCGTCAATTGTTATGCTGCTTTCTGTTGTGTTATTTAAAGAAAAGCTGACAAAGCGAAAGGGCGTCGTTTTGCTTATGACATTATGCGGCTGTGGGTTGGTAACAGGGCTTTTAGAGGGCAAATTTATACTAACGCCGTTGGGTTTATTGGTGGGGCTGGGTTCTGCTTTTGGCTATGCCTTATATAGCATTTTCGGAACCTTTGCTTTAAAAAGAGGGTACAGCACTCTAACCATTTCCTTTTACACCTTTTTGATGGCTTCTGTGTTTATCGCATTTTGCGTAAATCCTGTTTATGTTGTACAGGAGATTTCAAGTGCCGGGCAATGGCCGCTCTCAATTACCTTTGCGGTAATGACGACGGTTGTACCTTACTTATGTTATACAAAAGGGTTAAGCTGTTTGCCTGCAAGCAAGGCTTCAGTGACAGCTACGATTGAACCTGTGGTAGCGGCAGTATTGGGGATTCTGGTTTTCAAAGAAGGGGTTACTATTTCAAAAATCGGGGGCATAGTATTGGTTGTTGGGGCTGTTGTGCTGATGAACATGGGGAAAATCCCTGAGGTGGTAGAAATTGAGGAAAAAAGCGAAGAATCATAAAAAGGATGGCGAAAGCCATCCTTTTGGTTTATTGAAAATCCATAGGGTCCTGAAAAACCCCGTTTAAAATTACTTCATAGTGGCAGTGCACTCCGGTTGATTGACCGGTAGCACCGGTTGTTGCAATGACATCGCCTTTTTTCACAACATCTCCTGCAGACACCAGATTTTCAGTGTTATGTGCATAGCGTGTGACAAAGCCGTTACCGTGATCAATCAATACATAATAGCCATATTCATCATGGTAGTCTGCCTCTGTAACGGTTCCGGCTGCGGTTGCTGTGATCGGAAGAATTCGGCTGCGGGTTGAAATATCAAGGCCGTAATGAACCCTGCCGTCACTAATGGAAGAAAGTCCATTGGGATTAAAGCCGGAGGAGATGATTCCATTGACAGGCAAGCCGCTGGGAATATCACTATATGCGGATAACGTTTCTGTAACGTTCGTTGCTGTTTTGGTAAAAGACACTTCTGTTTCATTCAATCGGGAATCAATACGGTCCAGCTGTGCAGCCAAGCATGTAACTTTATTGAAGGAAGTGGTTACAATAGGAGTAAAGCTAGCGGTATCGGCTGCTGGTGTGGTTTCTGAGAAACAACTCGCAACAGCATTGTAAATTTCAGTAGAAGCACTGTCGTTTGTATTGAGGTGATTCAGCTGATCATTCAGGTTGTTTTTTACATCTTCCAACTCGTTGATTTTTTGTTCCAGTTCAGCTGCTTTATTTTGTAAGTCTTGAATGTTTTGGGTATATTCGGTATTTTCAGTTTGCAGGGCATTTGAGGTTTGCTCTAATTTACGATTGGTACGTTCTGCTTGCTGCAATTCCTGCTCGGAAGATACCAGTTCGTTCTTCGCACTGAAGTAGGAGCCTATGGAAACAGCAGAGCTGCCAATGAATACACACGCCACGACACAAAGTGCCAACGTATGAGCTTTTTTTAAATGAAAAGATTTTTGCGTTCCTTTATGGGAAACATGAAGAGATAAAAAGTGTTTCGAAGGTTGTTTATTTAAAGATAAATTATCGTTGGGTTCCATCGAATGATCCTCTCTTGTGTTAAGTTTGTATGTTAATATTATAATGTAAGACGGGGCAATTGTAAATAATTATTTCATTAAAAATTCAAATTTGTTAACAATTAGTTAATAATTGCGGATTTCCTTTATTCGTGTAACAAAATATGGTATTATGTGAAAGGTCGGCGGGGCGTTTTTGGCTATGGCAATTTTAATTTTTTTATCAAACATACAAGCGGAATTCTCACACTTTTTTGCGGTGGGCACTGACGAATGGGTTTGATTGAATAGTAATAAGTTAAGGTAACACCGCACAGTTCCCAGCTGATGCTTTGCATACCCATCTGTTTGCATCTTTTCCGTCAGGCTGCACAAAAATGCTCGCCAATACATCCAGTATTAGCTGTGCTTTTTGTTTTGTTTGACGAAAAATCTGACTACACATCTGGGCACGCAGAATTATGCGGTATTGCCTTAAAATTTTGTGAAAAGTTTTTTCTGTTGTCAAGATTTGTTCGTTTGTTTTCATGAAATAATGAAAAGACTGTAAATATAAGGTTTTGCAGCTTGATTACGGCGGAAGGGGCTGGTTTTGTGAATCTGGAACAAAAAAAAATATTGCAGCTCGGGAAAACGGGATTTTTGATTTTAAATATATGTAAGGCTGCTTTTTCATTGCTAAGGCGACGGCTAGTTCCTAAAAACAAAAAACAAAAAGCACAAAGGAAAACAAATAAAATTCATAAAAACCATCAGCACAGCCAAGGCCCATCTATTTTTGCGAAAAAGGGCGTGTTCGGGCGGGCAAAAATTGGGTTCAGGGCACTGCTGATGATCAAAGAACGGTATTTTTGAAAATAAAAGGAGGTTTTTACATTGGATGATCGAAAAAAAGAAGGACAGGAATGGACAGATACCCCTGTGGATAAGGAAATGAATTATGGGGAAAACAATGTGGAGGAAGAGGAAAAAGGTGTAGAGAACTTGGGGACAAAGCAGGATTCGACCGAGAATTTTTCGGAAAATGTGGAAAAATCTGTGGAAACACAGGAAGAATCTGTGGAGGAACCTGTGGAGTCTGTGGAAATTCAGGAGGATGCTGTGCAAGATGACAGCAACATTGTGGAAGAAACTGTGGATAATGTGGATAAATCCGTTGAGGGTGTGGAGAACAAAGAAGCTTCAACAAGCAAAGGCAGTGGTATGTGGTGGAAATTGATTTTAGGCTTGATTGCTTTTGCCGCATTCTTGGGCTACTGTTGGGTTGCAACCGGAGGCGGTCTTTGGAAAACGAACGATATTGCTGTAGCCTATGCAAAGGACAATGGTTTATATGTTTATGATTTAAAGAATGAACCTTATTTGGTAAATGATCAAATCAGCAATGGCGGAGCATATAATTATTATTTTTCCGCATGGGGCGTAGATGTTGCTGAGGATAACGGCAGCTTATATTATTTAGCAGGGATTACCGAGGACAACATTGGCAGTTTATATTATAAGGATATGAAAAATAAAGCTGCGGAGGCTGTTTTGGTTTCAGAAAATGTGTATCATTACATCAGCAGTGCAGACGGCAGCGTGTGTGCTTATATAGTTCAAAATGACGATAAAATGGATTTATATCTTTTTAAGGATGGACAAAGCCAGTTGATTGCAGAAAATATTTTGCTGCAAAACGGTGCGTATGAATTAAGCCAGGATGGCTCTTATCTTGTGTACAAAATTGCGAATAATGACAAGGCAGCCCTCTATGCACGTGTGAGTGGCGAAGCGGAGTCTGTGAAGCTATCCGATTCTGTTGTTTTAGACTTTATTACAGAAAAAAGCAATATCACTTATTATTTGGAAGAACAGGGCGATGCCTATCAGCTTTTTCAATACACACCTGGAGTTGAGCCTAAATTGGTTGCCGAACAGGTTACCTATGCGGAGTTAATGCCAAATAATCAAGATGTTTTTTATTGTGCGATGAGAACGGACGGCACCTCCTTTACGCAGTTAATTGAGGACGATATTACTGATATTTCTAAATATGACGAAAAACGTCAGGCTGAAATTGAAGAAATGCGCAGTAAACTGAATGGAGAAGAAGGCATGGATCCAATTTTCCAGGATTGCTATGTATTAACTGCCGGCGGCAAGACAAAAATGAAGGATGCTGTTATTTCAGGGGCTTCCTTGAAAGGGAACAGCGGTTTTGTTACGGGTTATTCCATACAAGCACCTGAACCTGTAAAATTATCTCAAATCAGCTCTTTTGACGAGGCAATGTATACTTACTATATGCAATTAATGAATGGTGAAAAAGAAGTATTTATTGCGAATAAGGGCGGCGATGTGTATAATTTACAAAATAAGAATGTTGACCCCACTTCGGTACAGGTTTCTGCTGATGGAAAGATTGCGGCGTACTTTGTTCCAGATGCGGCAAGCGGCTCAAATGTGCTGATGGCAGAAATGCTTGATGGCAAGAGTGAGGCTGTTGAAGTGCAAAAGAATGTGGAATTAATCGGCTTTTTAGGTGACAGTGATATTTTGTTGTATTATTACAATTATAACGGCGGAATGGGCAGCTTAGGGTTGTATACAGCCAATACACCGCAGGAAATAGAACAAAATGCAGCGATGGTTGATTTCCCTGAGGACAGGGATGAGGTGTATTATCTGGCTGATTCTAATACCACAACGGGCAACGGGACGCTTGTGAAGTATGACGGAAAAGAAACGAAGGAAATTGACAAAGATGTATTTAGCTTCCAGTATAAGGAAAATGGTAAGCTTGTTTATTTAAAGAACTATGATTTTAAAACGGGACTTGGAGATTTGTATTATTATGATGGAAAAACCACCCGTCTGCTAGATTCAGGGGTGACAGCAATTTTTATGTATTGAAAATGAGGTTGATCGATATGAAAAAAGTTTGGGAGACCTTTTCTCCTGGAGAAACAGAGGCGATTGGTGAAAAAATGGGGCAGGAAGCTATTCCTGCCCAAGTATATTCCTTAGACGGAGATTTGGGCGTGGGGAAAACCGTTTTTACCAAGGGGTTTGCACGGGGCTTGGGCATTACGGAGCACGTAACCAGCCCCACCTTTACAATCATAAACGAATATATGGGCAGAATGCCCTTATATCATTTTGATGTTTACCGTATTTCCTCAGAGGAAGAAATGGAGGATACGGGGTATGAGGATTACTTTTATGGGGAAGGGGTTTCCCTGGTGGAATGGGCGTCGCTCATTCCTGATTTAATGCCTAAGGATGCCATTCATATTTCCATTGAAAAGGATTATGCCATGGGCGACGATTACCGACGGATTACCGTTTGTCAGGGGGAGGACGCATGAAAATATTAGCCATTGATACAACAGGGCAAACCGCCAGTGCGGCGATTGTCGAAGAGGACAAGCTGATTGCGGAATTTACCCTGAACTATAAATTGACACACAGCCAAACGATACTGCCAATGATTGCAGAAATATGCGAAAAATCGGAAACAAAGCCAGAGGATGCGGATTATATTGCCTGCAGCTGCGGCCCCGGATCCTTTACAGGTTTGCGTATCGGCGCAGCAACGGCAAAAGGGTTGGCCTTAGCGCTTCATAAGAAGCTTGTTCCCGTTCCCACATTGGATGCGTTGGCATATAATGTCTTTGAAACAGATAAAATTATTTGTCCCATTATGGACGCAAGACGCAGCCAGGTTTATACTGCTTTTTACCGTTGGAACAGCCAAGAACTATGCCGTTTGACGGAAATGATGGCGATAAGCATTGACGAAGTGATACAGATGGCACAGGCTTATGGACAAAAGGTTATATTTTTAGGAGACGGCGTACCGGTTCACCAGAAAAGGCTGTCCCTCTACCCTGCATTTATCTATGCGCCTGCTCACTGCTCATTGCAAAGAGCTGCATCGGTTGCGGCTTTGGCTATGGTTTTTGCAAGGGAAGGCAAGGCAGTGGAGGGCAATGCTTTTGAACTCATTTACCTGAGAAAATCTCAGGCGGAACGGGAGCGGGAGGAACGCTTGCAAGGAGAGGGGAAAGAGAATGATTAAGATTGTGCCAATGAAAGAAGAGCATATTGACGGGGTTCTGGCGGTGGAGGAAGCTGCGTTTTCAATCCCTTGGACCAGACAGGATTTTGAACGTGAGGTAAAAGAAAATGCCATGGCAATTTATTTTGTTGCTTTGGATGGGGAAAAGGTAGTAGGCTACGCAGGAATGTGGCACGTAATTACGGAAGGTCATATTACCAATGTTGCGGTTTTGTATGAATATCGCAGACAGGGTATTGGAAAGCTTTTCATGGAAAACTTGGAGAAAGCGGCTTTAGAAAAGGAAATGATAGGGATTACCCTTGAAGTTCGCATCAATAATGAACCCGCACAGCGGTTGTATCATAAATACGGTTTTCGTGCTGAGGGAATTCGGAAGAATTATTATTCCGATACCCATGAGGATGCCGTAATCATGTGGAAATATTATCCTTGTTATGAGGATTATGAGAAACATTGCAATAACGAATAAGAGAGTGTCGGCAGAAAGGTGCATCTATCATAGGAACGCCGAGTGCCGGCATTTTTGGAAGGAGGAGAGGAAGGATGGCGTGGGAATTAGAGTATTCGCAGCTGAAAAACGGCTGTTTCCCAGAGGATTTTACGTTCTGCACAACAGGTGACATTTCGCCATTGGAAGGAATTATCGGTCAAGAGCGTGCTGTGCGAGCCATTGATTTCGGTTTGATGGTCAAAATGAAGGGTTATAATATTTATATGGCGGGGCCTTCGGGAACGGGGAAAACAACCTATGCAAGAACCAGCACCGAAAAACTTGCCGCAACAGAGCCGGTTCCCAGAGATTGGTGCTATGTGTACAATTTTCAAAACCCAAGGAATCCCTTGGCTTTACGATTTGAAAAAGGCATGGGGCGGCAGTTTAAAGAGGATATGTGTGAGCTTGTACAGCTTTTAAAGACAGAAATTCAGAAGGTATTTCGTGCCGAGGATTATGAAAAGCAAAAAAACGATTTCATGCGTTCCTTTGATGAAAAAAGAAGCGAATTAATGGAAGAAATGAGCAAAATGGCAGCGGAATATAATTTTCAGGTTAAGACAACCAATTCGGGAATTTATTTTATGCCTATTGTGAATGGAAGTGCCATTGCCGAAGAGGAATATGATGGCTTAGATGAGGATGTTAAAAATGTCATTGAGAAAAATTCGCAGTTCGTTCAGGAAAAAGCGGGCACAATTTTGCGTGACATCAGAGAGTTGGATAAGGCTTCCAAAAAAGAGCTGGAGCAGCTTGAATATAATGTGGGGATGTTTGCAATTGGACATCACATAAGCGGCGTTCAGGAAAAATATCAGGATTACAAGCGTGTCATTGAGTATATCAATGAGGTAAGGGAAGATGTTTTGGAAAACCTCAGCCAGTTTTATGAGGATGAGGAAGAAAGTGATGAAGGGCTTTCCTCATTATTGCCTATGCTGGGGAAAAAACCAACAGAGGATGTGACACTGAAATATAAAGTGAACCTGATTGTGGATCATTCCAAGAGTCAAGGGGCACCTGTCATTGTATCCTTTAACCCTACCTATTCCAATTTAATTGGGGAGGTGGAGTATGACAGCGAGTTTGGCAATTTAACGACCGATTTTATGAAGATTAAAGGTGGTTTGCTGCATCAGGCAAACGGCGGCTATTTCATTGTGCAGGCACAGGATATTCTTTCTATGCCGCAAGGGTGGGAGGCTTTGCGCCGTGTGATAAAAACAAAGGAAATCAATATGGACAGCAGCAGGGATCAGCTCGGCGCAACAGTGGCCCCAACCTTGAAGCCTGAGCCAATTCCGGCCGATATAAAAGTGATCATGATTGGCAGCAACTATTATTATGAACTGCTAAGCGATTATGATGAGGAGTTTGACAAGTTCTTCAAAATCAAAGCCGATTTTGATTATGAAATGCCTAGAAACAGTGAAAATATGTGGAAGCTGGCAAGGTTTATCAAGCGTTTTGTGGAACAGGAAAAGACAATGGATTTTGATGCCAATGCAGTTTGCGCCATTTTGGAATATTCATCAAGATTAGTGGAGCGGCAAAACAAGCTGTCAACACGCTTTAACCAACTGGCGGAAATTCTGAGTGAGGCTGTAACATGGGCGAAATTGGAGAATGCAACGGTGGTTACAGCCACGCATATTCGTAAGACCATTTATGAAAAAGAACAGCGATTGAAGCTTTACGAAGAAAAGCTTGGTGAACTGTTAGACGAAAATGTCATTATGATAGATACACAAGGCAGTGAGGTGGGGCAGATTAACGGCTTAGCCGTTTTGGATATGGGCAGCTATGCCTTTGGTAACCCCAGCCGTATCACTGCCACCACTTATGTAGGAAAATCGGGGATTATTAATATAGAAAAGGAAGCCCGTCTGAGCGGTCAAACCCATGATAAAGGGGTTCAGATTATTAATGGATTTTTAGGGCAGACCTATGCGCAGGAATTTCCGCTTTCTCTTTCTTGCAGAATTTGTTTTGAACAAAACTATAACGGTATTGATGGCGACAGTGCCTCCAGCACAGAGCTTTACTGCATCCTTTCTTCCCTTTCGGGGGTATCTATTCGGCAGGATTTGGCAGTCACAGGCTCTGTAAACCAAAAAGGGGAAATTCAAGCCATTGGCGGCGTCACCTATAAAATCGAAGGGTTTTATGACCTTTGCAAAAAGCGTGGGTTGACAGGAACGCAAGGGGTGGTTATGCCTGCTTCCAATATCAAGGATTTGGTATTGAAGGATGAGGTTGTGGAATCGGTGAAAAATGGCGAGTTTCATATTTATCCGATCAGCCGTATCGAGGAAGGCATTGCGCTTTTGATGGGGATGTCCGCAGGCAAAAAGGATGCCGATGGCAATTACCCAGAAACCAGCATAAACGGGTTGGTTATGAATAAATTGAGAAAATTCGACTGTTTGGCTCGTAACAAGGAAAAAGTATAACAGAGAAGCTCCTTTCCCTTTTCTTTTAGGGGGAAGGAGCTTTCTATTTATTAAAATTATATTTCAATTGGAACATTTCCCTTTCAATTACGACAAAATTTGATATACTAAATATGATTATGTGAAGAATAAAGGCATTTGCCTTTTTGATAGGATATGCTTTAGGAGGTAACTATGAAGGTTGGGTGTAAACGGTTGCTGCTTGCGGCTTTTGCCATAGGAATGACTATGACGAGTGTTGCATATGCAAAAAATATAACAATGAAATTAAATTATGATGGGAAGAACCATGACTACAATGCATCCGAGGTAAAAATAAATATTGACGGAACGGAATTGGTGCCCGAGGATATGCCCCCTGTCATTATTGATGGCAGAACCATGCTTCCCATGCGCTTGATTGCCCAAAAGCTGGGGTGCGAGGTTCTTTGGAACGAGGAAACGAAACAGGCATTTGTTATTAACGATGAGTATACCGTGGCATTTACCTTGGGGAGCAAAAAAGCTCTAAAAAATGGACAAGAGCTTTCCCTGGATGTGCCAGCGATGATTATAAACGACAGAACGATGCTGCCGGTGCGGGCATTGGCAGAGGCTTTGGATTTGGATATTACATGGGATGACCCCACCAGGACTGTGCATATCGGAGAGGGGAGCGCAGTTGTAACACCTACGACTCCTACCACGCCAACAACCCCCACAACACAGGCGGCAAAGGTGTTTCAGGCCTCGGTACCATCCGCTACGACTGCGACACAGGTGTTTACCATAGAGGCGGATCGTGCAATATACAGCTATGATGAAGTTTATCTGGATGATACAAGAGTGGTCATTGATATTCAAAATGCAACGTGCAGCCTTGCGGATAAAATGACTGCCACAAACAGTAATATTGTAACGGCAATTCGTTCTGCCCAGCATGATGCTGACGGGATACCCGTTACCCGTGTGGTGCTTGATTTGTCGGGGAAAAGGGGATACACCATAACACAAAGCACCGATAAGAAAAAGATTTTTATTACCTTTGAGCAGGTTGTGGTGGACGAAATTTCCCTTGCCAATCGCAATGGTGTGGACAAATTGGTGGTAGGTGGCGATGGGGCGTTAGGGGCCAAGGTTTCTACTTTGTCCAATCCACAGAGAATCATTGTTGATATTTCAAATGTAGAGACAAAGGTGCCAAATGAACTGAGTACAACGGGCTTATCCTATGTTACGGCTGCCAGAACGGGAATGTATAATGCGAGCACGTTCCGCATTGTTTTAGAGGTTGGCCAGCTGACGGATTTCAGCTGGGAGGAAGAGGACGGTGAGTTGACCCTTGAGGTCAAAAAAACAACCCTCGAAAATTTTTCTTATGATTCAGCTTCCAATGTGTTAACCTTGGATAAGGTGAAAGCTATGGATGTAGATGACATTGCAAAAAATGACCAGCATACGAAGGGCTACTATGAGCTTACTTTGCCGGAGAATTTTGAAAGCTCCTATGGATACGGCACACTAAAAATTGGAAACGATGTGATTGACAACATTTCAATTTCATCCACAGGCAGTAAAACCGTAATTCGGTTTGCACAAAATCGTTACAGTGAATATGTGGTGAATGAAACGAACAATGGCTATGAAATTCATGTGAAGAATCCGAAGGAAGTTTATGACAAGGTCGTGCTGTTGGATGCAGGGCATGGCGGAAATGACCCCGGCGCCAGTGGGAATGGTTTGATTGAGAAAAATCTTACGTTGGCGGTGGCACTGAAGGTTCAAGCGTACTTGGAGGATTCTGATATCAAGGTATATATGACCAGAGATAGTGATACCCGACCGGAGAATAGTCTTAGAGCGAAAACGGCAAATCAGATTGCTGATTTGATGGTTGCAATTCATTTTAATTCAGCCGGGACTGCTACGACTGCCAATGGTACGGAAACATTGTATCAGGTACATAGCAATGATAATGGCAGTAAGCTGACTAGCCTGAAAGCGGCGGAAATCATGCAGAGCCGCTTGATTGGAGCCATGGGTACCACTAACCGTGGGGTGAAGCAAAGAACGGATTTGCTGATTTTGAATGCAACCAATGTTCCTGCAATTTTAGTGGAAGGCTGCTTCTTTTCTAATCCAGGGGATGCCTTGAAAATTTCTTCGGCGGCAAATCAGGATATTATGGCAAAGGCAATAGCTGATGCAATTGAAGAGATGATGGAAGAATATTCCGTTCGATAGGACAAAATTAAAAAACAGAGGCATTACAAAGAAGTTTCTTTGGAGTGCCTCTGTTTTTTGTGGAGAGAAGTCAATTTTATAAAGTTTTTTCGGAAAAAGGGTGAAAAATTGAAACTGAAATAAGATGGATAGCTGTAGTTCTTTTGCACATAAAAAGCATTTTTGCTATTTCTAAAGAATACAAGGGGTGTATCTTTTTATTTCAAAAATCTTTGTTTTTCAAAGAATGTCGCAGCGGAAACATGAGTTTATTGAATACTTTTTGATTTAAAAGGCGAGAGAAAAACCCGATCGGTATGCAAAGAATCAGCCAAATCATGCTGAATAACAAGCAAATTTGCCCGCCCAAATTAAAGGGTTGTCTGGAATAATCCCAAATGTACCAGCCCATCCATTTGTTTACAATAATTCCTGCCACGAATTCTATGCCGGTTACAATCAATGCGCCGGCAACACAGCGAGCCCAAAATGGCAAAGAAAAGGAGGATGTAAATAAAGAAAACAAGCATAAAAATGCAATTCCGCCTGTTAAAAACATGGTCCAATGTGAGTAACCACGGTATAGAACCTCAAGGCTATAATAGCCGAAACCACCAATCAAAAAAATCATTGTTCTGCGTATGAAAGCATCCATGAAAATCCTCCTTTCAGTAATAAAATTAGTATTACTCTCCCTGTACGAATTATTTGCGTTTATTTTTGGTAATTTCGGTTCATGATTTTAAGGGAAAGAAGCAAAATGTAAACGAAGGGATTGAAAAACAAGACTTCTCGAAACGGGTGAAAATACTCTGTTCAAAAAGGAAAAGAGGGGATATAATAAAAAATGGAATGCAAAAAAAGGAGGACAAAGAAAACATGGGCAGATTTGACGGCAGAGAAAAAGACGAGCTAAGGCCAATTAAAATAACGAAAGATTATACACGTTATGCAGAGGGGTCTGTTTTTATAGAATGGGGAAATACAAAGGTTCTTTGCAATGCGACAGTGGAGGAGAGCGTGCCTTCGTTTAAAAAAGGCAGCGGCGAGGGCTGGATTACGGCGGAATATGCCATGCTGCCCCGTGCCACACAAACAAGGAACAAACGGGATATTAATAAATTAAAGCTAAACCCAAGAGCCACGGAAATTCAAAGACTGATTGGCAGAGCATTACGTGGTGCAGTTGATATGAGAGCATTGGGAGAGAGAAGCATTACCGTGGATTGCGACGTTATTCAGGCGGATGGTGGCACCAGAACAGCATCCATTACAGGCGGATTTATTGCACTGGCACTGGCTTGTGAAAGACTGGTTGCACAGGGTGCTTTAGAAAAAACACCGCTTAGACACTATATTACAGCGGTAAGTGTGGGTATGCTGGAGGGACAAGGCTTGCTGGATCTTTGCTATGAAGAGGATTCCACCGCAGAGGTAGACATGAACATCATTATGAGCGATGGGGAAGGCTTTATTGAGTTGCAGGGAACGGGAGAAAATGGTACATTCTCCCAAGTGCAATTGGAGGAAATGCTTTGCCTTGGTAAAAAAGGCGTTTTGGATTTAATGAAAATACAAAAAACAGCGTTGGATGGGTTGGAATTGAACTGAGATGGGGGAAAAGGAAGATGGAAACAATTATTTTTGCAACAAAAAATAAAGGCAAAATTAAGGAAATCAACGCAATTTTAGCGGATATGAATGTAAAAGTGGTGTCTATGGAGGATGCGGGCATTACGTTTGATGTAGTTGAGGATGGAACTACCTTTGAAGAAAATGCCATGAAAAAGGCTGTGCAGATTATGGAGCTTAGTCAAAAAATAACCTTATCTGACGATTCTGGCTTGGAGATTGATTTTATGGACAAGGCCCCAGGGATATATTCTGCCAGATTTATGGGGGAGGATACGCCTTATCCAGAAAGATTTCAAGCGATTTTTGAAAAGCTTGCGGGCGTTGCCCAGGAGAAGAGGACTGCAAGATTTGTCAGCTGTATAGCGGCGGCTTTTCCCGATGGGAGAAGGCTGATTAGCTATGATACTGTGGAGGGTATCATTGGCTGGGAAGCGAAGGGAGAAAATGGTTTCGGATATGACCCGATTTTCTTTGTTCCCGAAAAAGAAAAGTATATGGCGGAGCTTTCACCTGAAGAGAAGAATGCCATCAGTCATAGAGGGAAAGCACTGCGCAAAATGAAAGCGATGTTAAAAAAGGAATTGGAAAAATGAAAATTTTAGTATTTAGTGATAGCCACGGTCGGATTGAAAACGCAAAAGCTGTACTGCAAAGACTGGAGCGGCAGGTGGATATGGTGTTTCATTTAGGGGATTATGATGAAGATGCCATTGCGCTTCAGTCGATGTTTTCAAGCCTACCGTTCCATTATGTGAAGGGGAATAACGATTTTGGACAGGATACGCCTTCCCATAAGCTGGTGCTTGCACAGGGCAAGCGTTTTCTGCTGACCCATGGGCATAAACAGCGGGTACACTATAATCTGAATACCATAGCCTATTGGGGAGAGGAGCAGGGCGTGGATGCGGTTGTGTTCGGGCATACCCATGTACCCCTTAACGATGGAGGCGGGCGGGTTTATTTGTTTAATCCGGGGAGCATATCCTTGCCCAGAGATAGCTTTACCGCTACGTTTGGCATCATTTCTATTGAAAATGGGAAAATGGAGGGAGCTATCATGGAATATACCGACAGAGGAGAAATAAGGCGCAGAAAACGGTGAATGTAAACATCTCTTGTGGGCATCCGTTTTTTGAAGAGCGGAAGCCGACGTAAATATGGCTTGCATTGCGAAAGGGGGAGGCTTGACTATGATTGATTTAACGAAGTTAAAGGTGGGTATATGGATACGCTTTCATACAAGCTCCCCTTCGCTTTTTTTGATATTCGGAGCAAAAAATAAAATGAATGAGCGGTTTTTAAAAAAAGTGTTGACGAAACACAAAATTTGTGGCATAATAATTTTTGCGTAATCGAATGAATCAGTAGCTCAGTTGGATAGAGCAACGGCCTTCTAAGCCGTGGGTCGGGGGTTCGAATCCCTCCTGGTTCAGAGTTTGCGGGTGTAGTTCAATGGTAGAACGTCAGCCTTCCAAGCTGAACACGTGAGTTCGATTCTCATCACCCGCTTTTTTTTGTGCGAATCAGTAGCTCAGTTGGATAGAGCAACGGCCTTCTAAGCCGTGGGTCGGGGGTTCGAATCCCTCCTGGTTCAGAAAAAAGCTCGTTTATCGAGCTTTTTATTATTTACGGTATCCTATCCCTTGACAATGCTCTGCGGGAAGTTTAAAATGAATGATATTATGCGGATGTGGCGAAATTGGCAGACGCGCTGGATTTAGGTTCCAGTGGGCAACCCCCGTGCAGGTTCAAGTCCTGTCATCCGCATGAATAAAAAGTCATATGTGAGTGTTGTAACTCACATATGACTTTTTGCTTTATCTGCGACAGACTTCAAAAATAGATGATTTATATAATCCTGCCAAACATAACTTGAAGTAAATGGTATTAACCCGAATATTGATTGGTCATCTGTTACATATTGAGTGCAAGTAGTGCAATGACCGTCATTCGAGCACCAAAAAGGGCCAGCGCAAGAGATGCTTGCTTGATCATTTGCAGCATGGCAACGATAATGAAAAAGAAACGGAGGCTTAAAATAATGGATTTTGGAGAGCAGTTGAGAAAAATTCGGGCAGACAGAGGACTAACACAAGAACAGGTGGCTTCTAAGCTGAACGTATCCAGACAAGCAATTTCAAATTGGGAAAACAACAAGAATCTGCCCGATTTAGAAATGGTTGTAGAGATATCTATGACATTTGAGCTTTCGCTCGACCAATTAATTTTAGGAGGCGAAAATATGAATAACATGACTGAAAAGCTGTTAAAAGACGGAAGCGAAACAAGAAGAGCAAAAATGAATTTGATTTCAATCATTGTTGGTACTGCACTGTTGTGTATCGGCGTGGCGTGTATTTTGATTAAAGCAAATTCTGTGGAATACATAGATTCTGCTGGCTTTTTGCACGAAAACTTCTTCTTGTTGCCAATTGGTTTCTTTTTCATGTTCAGTGGCATTGTTACATTTACTGTAACGGGGATCAGGAATATTGTTGCAAAGCTAAAGAGCAGAAAGATGCAATGATGCGGCATGATAATTAAGCAGGACTATGCGCATGATTTCCAGAGAGGATAGTTGAAATCCCAAGCTAAAAATCGAATAAGATCCAAATTTGGCAGTACAATCAAAAAAGTCATGTGTGAGTATGGGAACTCGCATATGACTTTTTTTGTTACCTGTATTAAAGTTGAAGCAAAATTATTTGTATCATCTTCCATACCGATACAAGAAAATTTACACATCTTTTACAGAAAAAAGGTTGTTACTTTCGCACCAATTTTCTATATTATATGAGAGGAGGCATACCAAATGAAAAGTCCTAATGTATGCAGATTCGTAACGTATGGTATCATTTTCATAGGATTGATTGGTGCGGGAGCGGCGGGCGTCGTTTTTGGAGTAGAGCCTGTCCATCCCAAATTTGTTATTTTTGGCATTCTTTCATATATTGGCATTCTTTTTGGTAGTGTGACTGTCAGATGCCCTTATTGTAGAAAACGGCTTAATTTCCGAGGTATCTGGACGGAAAGTTGTCCTCATTGCGGAGGGATGATTGATCATAAAAATGAATACTGACTTTTGATGAGAAAATAAGCGGAATTTTTAGTGAATGATATTTGGATTTTTGGCTTTATATTGATTGAATGGGAAAAGGGAAAGCTTTTTTACTATCCTTTTCCAATTTATGTTATATTATTTCTCTAATGTGGTATACTTCTCTCATAGCTTTCAAAAAATCAAGTCATTAAGGAGAAGAATATGAGAATACCAAAGCATATTGGCGTAATACCTGATGGTAACCGACGTTGGGCGGTTGAAAACGGCTTGACAAAAAAGGATGGGTACGAAAAGGGTTTAAATCCCGGGTTGGAGTTGTACAAGCATTGCAAGGAATTGGGTGTGCAGGAAATTACTTACTATGGATTTACCGTTGACAACACGAAACGTCCTACGGAGCAAAGACTTTCTTTTACGAATGCCTGCGTGGAGGCGGTGAAGCTTCTTGCGAAGGAGGATGCAGAGCTGCTTGTTTTAGGGGATACGGCTTCAAAGATGTTTCCTGAAGCACTTTTGCCCTATACAACAAGACAGACCTTTGGTAAGGGCGGTATGAAAATAAATTTTTTGGTGAATTACAGCTGGGAATGGGATACAGGGTTTGCAAAAAATGAATTGATGGGGCCATTAAAATCCAAAGAGGTTTCCCGAGTCGACCTTTTGATACGCTGGGGCGGCAGAAAGCGGTTATCAGGATTTTTGCCTTTACAATCTGTGTATGCGGATTTCTATTTTTTAGATGACTTTTGGCCGAATTATAAGAAAGAACATTTAGAGGAAGCAATTCATTGGTACAGCAAACAAGAAATTTCATTAGGCGGTTGAATAAACGACATCATCCATATTGGATGATGTCGTTTTTAAGTAATGCTAGGGGGTGCGTTATGAAATAACCGCCTATTAAAATGCATTGATTTCGTGAGAAAATATAGGTATCATTTCATTTAAGCACAGAGGGGCGGTGGCAAGGTGAAAAGCAAAACGAAAACAGTGATATTAGCGATGGCAGCAGTATTTACAATTCTTGCAATCATTTTCATATTTTTGTATCAAATTGAAAAAAGCAGTTTGCGTTCTACCCTTGCGGTTACTTTTTGTACAACTGCTTATCATTTTAATATAAGACTTATGATTAAAAATTTATTGGAGCATAACAAGGACAGCCTATCTTTCAAAGGTGGTTGGTTTCGGGTATCGCCAACGGAAATGAAATTTTACGAGTTGATAAAAGTGAAAAAATGGAAAGGAAAACTTCCCACCTACACGCCTGACGATTTTAATATACATAAGCATTCTTTGGAAGAAATTTTGCAAAATATGTACGTTGCCGAGGTTGGGCATGAATTAATGATCGTAGCTGGATACATTTCTTTGCTGTTCAGTTTCTTTACCGGGGACCGGGAAGGAAGCTTTCGGATTTTCTTGATCACTGCTTCCTGCGCGGCTTTGGTTGAACTAATATTTGTGATTGTACAGCGGTATAATCGACAACGTATGTTTTTGGCTTTGCAAAAATGGAAGAATAAAAGGAATTTTAACGAAGTTTCCGCATACGCTTCATTTGGAAAACATTTTTAAAGGGAAAAGGCAGGTGCCGCTTTTGCGATACCTGCCTTTTGTGCAAAGCATTATAATGCTTCAAATTCGTCTAATAGTTCTCGGAATAAAGAAAGTGCTTTTTGAACAGGCTCCGCAGAGGAAAGGTCAACGCCTGCACCCTTTAGCAGGTCGATGGAATACTCACTGTCGCCTTTTGAAAGAAAATCAAGGTATGCGTCAATGGCAGGCTTTCCCTCGTCAAGAATTTTTCGTGAAAGGGCAATGGCTGCACTATAGCCCGTAGCATACTGATATACATAAAAGGCATTGTAAAAATGAGGAATTCTTGCCCATTCAATTTCTATTTCCTCATCAAGCACGATGCTTTCCCCATAATATTTTTTATTCAAATCTAAATAAATACTGTTCATACACTCCCATGTCAAAGGCTCGCCTTGCTCCACCATTGCATGGGTGATTTTTTCAAATTCTGCAAACATTGTCTGGCGGAATAAAGTGCCTCGGAATTGCTCTAAGAAATAATTGATTAAATATTTACGCATTTTTTTATCTTCCGTTGCATTTAGGAGATGCTCCATTAACAAGGCTTCGTTACAAGTGGAAGCAACTTCAGCAACAAAAATTTTATGTCCGCTGTAAAGATAAGGCTGTTTTTCCCAGGTAAAATGGCTGTGCAGTGCGTGCCCCATTTCATGGGCAAGTGTAAACATACTATTAATGGTATCGTTATGGTTTAACAAAACATAGGGATGCACGCCATAGCTGCCCCAGGAATAGGCACCGCCCCGTTTCCCCTTGTTTTCATATACGTCAATCCAACCGCTGTTTAACCCCGTTCCCAAAGCTTTGATATAATCCTCCCCTAAAACGTGAAGGGCTTTCGTGACCGTATTTTTTGCCTCATCATACGATATTTTAACATCGGCCTCCGACACTAAGGGGACATAAAGGTCATAGATATGAAGCTCCTCTACGCCCAATTCTTTTTTTCGGATGTCAACGTATCTGTGCAGAAGCGGCAAATTTTCATGCACCGTTTCAATGAGGGTATCATATACCGATAAAGGGATATTATCATCGGAAAGAGCCATTTCCATTGCGGAATCGTACTTCCTTGCTTTTGCAAAAAAGACATCGCTTTTGACCGATGCACTGTAGGTTGCGGCAAGGGTGTTTTTCTGGTCAAGATATACGCTGTACAGAGCTTTAAAGGCTTCTTCCCTGACTCTGCGGTCGGGGCTTTCCAAAAAGGTAACGTAACGCCCTTTTGTCAACTCCGTTTCGACACCATCTGCATCGGTAATCATGGGGAAACGAATATCTGCATCATTGAGCATGGTGAAGATATTTTGGGGCGCACCGCCCAGCTCGGAGGTTTTTGCCAGAAGCTGTTCCTCGGCAGGGGAGAGGGTATGCTCCTTTTGTCTTAACAGAGAATGAAAATAATGGTCATATATTTTAAATTCTTTGGAAAGCTCTTTGCGGAAGCTTGCCAATTTTTCTTCCGGAATACTGATAATTTCTGGGGAGAGGAAGGAAACCGTGGCTGAATACTGTATCAAAAGCATTTCTCCACGAGCTGCCATGCCTTGATAAAAGGCATTAGCACTGTCCTCATGCAGACGCATACTTGCATAGGTATAAAGCTGGTCTAAGGTGAGGGCGAATTCGCTGTTTTTCTTTAAACAATCCAGAAGCGTACCGGCCGAGTCTGCCAAATGTCCTGAAAATGCCGTCATTTCGGGCAGCTTTTTTTGCAGAGCGGCAAAGGTTTCTTCCCAATTCGAATCGCTCGCATAATAATCTTCGATATGCCACTTATACGCAGGGCTAGCGTCTTTTCTTTCGGGTAAAACATGATTCATAGTATCATCCTTTCTGAAAGGGAATTCATATTTAAAATGTTATTCATTTAATTTTTTCTGTGATAGTATACCACTTTTTCACTGGGATATGAAGGAAAAGAGAAGATTTTCTTGCTACCAATAAAAAATCATAGTATGATAACAAAAGAGGTGAAAAAAATGGAGAATAGGTTGAAGGTATTGATCGTTGCCTCTGAGGCGGCACCCTTTATAAAAAGCGGAGGTTTGGGCGATGTAGTGGGTTCGCTGCCAAAAGCTTTGAAAGAGCAGGGCGTGGATGTTCGTGTAGTAATTCCTCGCCATATGTCTGTGAAAAACAGCGAAATGCAAGACGTAAAATACCTTGGAGAATTTGATGTACATTTATTTTGGCGTATTCAAAGGGCGAAGGTGTTGGTTAAGCCGCAAGAGGTGCCCATTTATTTTATAGAGAATGATTTTTATTTTGGACGTGGCGGCTTATACGGCTACGGTGACGACAATGAACGGTTTGCCTTTTTTGGAAAAGCTGTGCTGGACATGATGGCAATGCTGGACTTTTATCCCGACGTCGTGCACTGCAACGATTGGCAGACGGGGCCGATTTGCTTGTATTTGAAAGAAATTTATAGCAAAATGATCTATTATTCAAGAATGAAAACGCTGTTTACCATTCATAATTTGCAGTATCAAGGCAATTTTGACAAGAGTACAATGGAAATTTTAGGCGTACCCTATTACTGTTATGAAAATGGAAATGTGGAGTTTTACAATAATATCAGCTATATGAAAATGGGGCTGATTTATGCGGATAGGATTTCTACGGTAAGTGAAACCTATGCGGAGGAAATGAAAGCGTGGGAATTTGGCTATGGGATGGACGGAATTCTGCGCAGCCGCAAGGAGGTTCTCAGTGGAATTATCAATGGGATCGATTATCTTGCATACAACCCCGAAACGGATAAGCGCATTGTTTGCAATTACAGTGCCGCATATTTAGAGGGAAAAGCCAAAAACAAACGGGCTTTGCAGGAGCGTTTGGGGCTTGAACAACGGGATGTGCCTATTGTTTCAATGATTACCCGATTGGCTGACCAAAAGGGGCTTGATATTTTATCTCAAGTTTTTCATGATATGATGCAGCGGGATGTGCAGTTTGTTTTGCTTGGGACGGGCGAAACAAGGTTTGAATATTTTTTCAGGGAAATGGCAAATCGTTATCCAGGCAGGGTCAGCTTAAACATTTTCTTTGATGAAACCTTGGCGCAGCAGATTTATGCCGGTGCAGATATGTTTTTGATGCCCTCCAAATTTGAGCCATGCGGCTTGGGGCAGATGTTTAGCCTACGCTATGGCACGGTGCCCATTGTGCGCAAAACCGGAGGCTTGGCGGATACCGTATTTCCATATGATACAAAGTCAAAGGAAGGAAACGGCTTTTTATTTGAATCCTATGACGGGACAGGTATTCTTTGGGCATTGGATCAGGCACTTGCCGTATACAGCCAAGGAAAAGATGAATGGAATCATGTCGTAAAAAATGCGATGAACAGCAATTATTCCTGGGCAAACTCAGCGTCAAAGTATATAAAGCTCTATGAAACACTGAAACAGGAAGCAACGCCAACAGATTAATTAGATGTGATAAGCCTGTGTAATCAAGAAATACACTTGAACAAACAATTTTTGTTTGACAAGGATTTCTTATTACAAGGCTTTTCTTTTTGAATGCCGAAGGGTTTTGAAGAAAAACCGGATTGTTATGTATAGATATGAAAATTTGCGTGTTTTGACCGAAAAGGGCGAAATCAACATCAGGTTTTTGATTGAGGAAAATTGCAAAAAAAAGTGAAATATAGTATGATAAGCTTTATGAAATAAAAGTGTTATATAGGAAGGGGCAGTCTATGCGAAAGAGCAGGCAGGAACATAAAAAGAAGGACAAAGCGCTTATTACGCTGCTGATTGTATTGACTGTTGCCGGTGCGACAGCCGGGCTTATTTATTTGGATACATTTTATGGGACGGGACGGCTTCGGGGATACTTTTCCAACGTATTTCAAGAGGATACCGAAGGGGAGAAAACGGAGCAAGTGGTTGATTCTCAAGAGGAAATGACGCTTGATGAAAGCAGTCGTTCTGCATTTGCGGTTTTTGGCACAAGCTTTCTGCTTTGTACGAAGGATGGTGTGAAATATTTTAATGAAATGGATGACCGTAAGTGGAATGATACCTTTGATATGACTGCACCCCAGCTCATTTCGGAAGGAAGCTATGCGGCAGTAGGGGATATGAGTGGGAAAACAATCCGTGTTTACGGGGAAAACGGACTGCTGTATACAGTGCAGACAGAAGGCGAATTGATCCAGTTTGCTTTAAACAGTAATGGATATCTATCTGTCATTTCAAAGGGAGAAACGGCATATTCTATTCAGATATACAATGCTGGAGGAACCCTGCTGAAGGGTCGTGTGGAGGAAAGTGACGGGGTATTCCCTTTGTCCTCTGATGTATCGGATGACAACAAATCTTTTGCCATAAGCTATTTGGATACCTCGGATATAGAACCCATAAGCCGGGTTTTGCTTTTTTACATAAATACGGATGACAGCGAAAATTACACGGACAGTATGTTTGCCGCAGTGGAAAAAAATGATGAAGTAATTCCCAAGATTGGGTTTATGCAGGCAGGGATACTTGCCGCCGTTTCGGATTATGCGGTGTATGGGATTTCCTCCGCTGGACAGGAAGCATGGAGCTATCCACTGGCGAATCGGGTGCAGCAGGTTTCCTTGTCTAATAAAAGCTATGTTGTTGTTGCATTAGGGGATGCAATTGCAAATAAAGATGGTCGGGAAAAGGGCTTGGTTTGCTGGATAGACAGCAGTGGAAAGGAAAGTGCTTCTTATCAAGGGGAGGGGGATATAGATTATTTGTGCGTGTCGGGGCAAGGCGTTGTAATCGGTGCGGATAAGGTATATTCCGGATTGAAAAACAATGGAAAATTGGCATGGAGCTATCGGACAGCCTCGGATGTGCGTGATATTTTGCCTATGGAACAATTGGAGCGGGTGATGCTTGTTACAAAAAATGAGGCCGTCATTACCCAAATGAAAGGAACGCAAACGGCAAGACCTGTTGTTTCTGATGAAGCCAAAACGGAGCATGAGGTTGTTGGTGGAACGAGTGTAGAGGACGACACCTTACCGGTTGCTGAGGAGTCCGGCAAACAGGAAACCCAAAGTGCGGACGGGGAAAAGCAGACGGAATAGGAATTTGAAATTTTTACAGAAAGAGGGCGAAGCTTATGGAGCAAATGCCATTGATATTGGACGGAGCAGTCATAATCTGGATTTTGGTTTTTGCCGTTATTGGGTACCGCAAGGGCTTTATCGTGGAGGCATTGAGCTTTTTGCCGATGCTTGCGGCAATGGTGGCGGTGAAATTTCTTACACCTATGGCAGGAAAGTTGTTGCGTAATACACCTATTTTTGGGAGCTTGGCTGGTTCCATTGGGGAGTCCTTGCAGTTGGATGCCGTAATTGGCAATGCGTCAATGCACACACAAACTGAGATCATTCAAAATATGCAGCTGCCCGATTTTTTAAAGGATGCGTTGTTGGAAAATAATAACCCCGTAATTTATAATTTATTGGATGTAGAGGGGATAAAGGAGTATATTGCAGGTTTTCTGGCAAATGTTTGCGTGAATATTGTCAGTGTGATTTTGGTGTTTGTGGTGGTTTTATTTCTTGCCAGATTTTTGCTGAAAGCATTAAATCTGGTTAGCAAGCTTCCGATTTTAAACTTCTTCAATCGTTTTAGCGGATTGCTGGTTGGTGGTGCAAAAAGCGTTTTTTGGCTTTGGCTTATTGCAATAGGAATGACCTTTTTGCAGTGTCAGGTGAAATTTGAACCTTTTTTCACTGCGTTGAATCAGTCCGTTGTTGCGTTGCTTTTGTATGAAAACAATATTTTGCTGTATTTGATCCTGACAATTTTCGCTTAAGAAACCCCGTATTTGCAAGGTTTTAAATATTATGTAAAAAAAACAGAAAAAAATGTTGACAAAGAAGTTTGTACATGATAGTATGTTTAGGCGGTCAAAGAAAGGCCGAAAAGTAAAAGAAAAAGCAATGATGCACCTTGAAAACTGAATACAAGAATAAAAAGAGTCAATCGAGAAAAAAGTAAATTTTTCTTTAGAAATAAATGTAGTAAACGTTGACAGACGATG
>RZZU01000048.1 GCA_009929735.1 Clostridia bacterium
CCTGACACCACTCGAAAAGCGGCGTCAGGCTGCGCAATCTTACAATATTCTACGATAGGGCTTTTTATTCTCTGTCCGTTAACTCTGGTTCAGTTCATTCTCTGCGGCTTTTTTGTATCTTTCTTTTTTTCGGTTATTCCTTGATAAAGGATACCAATAAGTCGCCCTGACTTACTTTTTCTCCCTCAACCGCATAAATCTTGTCAATCACACCGTCTTCCTTTGCAACGATAGAGGTTTCCATCTTCATCGCCTCAACCGTCAGCAGTGGCTGATTTTTCTTTACTGCATCCCCTTCTTTTACAAAAACCTTGCTGATTGTGCCGGGGATTGAGGAACCCAAATGAAAAGGATTATTTTTATCTGCCTTTAATTTGCCGTCACTCTTTACTTCCAAATTCTTATCCAAAACCTTTACCTCACGCACTGCACCGTTAATTTCAAACGTCAGCGTGCGGAAGCCTTCGGAATCGGGGTCAGCCATATCCATATATTTAAATAAAATATTCTTACCCTCACCAATTTCAATAGCGGTTTCTTCGCCCTTTGCAAGCCCAAAGAAATATACATCACTGGTTAATTTGGAAACGTCTGTATAGTATTCCCAATGATAACAGTAATCGTCATATACCTTCGGATACATTGCATAGCTGATGATATTTCTTGGATTGATGCGTTTCATCGTATGCGTTTCAAGCAAATAATTTTCAATGGCTTTCAAATCCGCAGGAGGCAATAATGCACCCGCTCTGCCTTCAATTGGTGTCTTACCCTTTAATACAATTGTTTGCAATTCTTCGGGGAAACCACCTTCAGGCTTACCAATGTTGCCCATGAAGTAATCCACAACAGAATCGGGGTAAGACAAATCTTTGCCGTCAGTCAAAATATTATCTTTGTTCAAACCGTTCTTGGACATAAAAATCGCCATGTCACCCACAACCTTAGAAGAAGGAGTTACTTTGATAATATTGCCCAAAAGGTCATTTGCCTGCTTATACAGCTGCTTGATTTCCTCAAAATTATCTGCCGAACCCATTGCCTTAACCTGCGCTAACAAATTTGAATACTGACCACCGGGGATTTCATACTTATAAATTTCAGTATTCGGTGTTTTCATTTCGCTTTCAAAGCCTGTGAAAATCTGACGAACACCTTCATAATATCTGCTTAATTCCGTCAGCTGATCGGTATCCATACCTGTATCTCTCTCGGTTCCCTTTAACGCTTCCACAACAGCGTTCATAGAGGGCTGGCTGGTTAAGGAGCTCATAGACTGAATTGCCAAATCGGCAATATTTACCCCTGCCTCTGCCGCCATCAAAACAGTGCTTACGCCGTTGCCTGTCGTATCATGGGTATGCAGGTGCAAAGGAATATTCAGCTCTGCTTTCAATGCAGTAAACAGTTCTTTCGCTGCATAAGGCTTCAACAACCCTGCCATGTCTTTGATTGCAAACGTGTGGCAACCCAAGGCTTCCAACTCTTTTGCCTTGCGAACATAATAATCCAAGGTGTATTTTGTTTCGTTAGGGTTCAAAATATCACCGGTATAACAAATTGCACCCTCAACAATTTTCCCTGTTTTCAGTGCTTCTTCAATAGGCATTTTCATATTTTCAAGCCAGTTTAAACTGTCAAAAATACGGAAAACATCTACGCCTCTTTCGGCGGAAATTTTGATAAACTCCTGCACCATGTTATCTGGGTAGTTTGCATACCCAACGGCATTCGAAGCACGCAGAAGCATCTGGATTAAGGTGTTTGGCATTGCTTTTGACAGCTGCTGCAAACGAATCCAAGGGGATTCCTTTAAGAAACGATATGCAACATCAAAGGTTGCACCGCCCCATGCTTCAACAGAGAAAGCCTTTTCCATGGCCATATTGGTTGCGGGTGCCGCAACAATCAAATCATTGGTACGCAAACGTGTTGCCATCAAAGATTGATGGGCGTCACGCATGGTCGTATCCGTAACAAACAGGCGTTTTTCCTTCATCAGGCTCTGCGTAAAGTCTTTTGCGCCCATTTTCAAAAAGGCATTTTTTGCGCCGTTTACTTCAATGGTGGAGCCGTCTTCATTTTTGCCAAAGGAGGGGGCAATAATTTTTTCAAATTCAGGTTTCTTGCCCTTAGACTCATTTACAATTTTGTTGCCAATAAATTCAGCAATTTTTGTTGCACGGTCTTTTCCAAGAACAATATGGAACAGCTCAGGCGTATTTTCAATAAAGGTTGTGGTACATTTCCCTTCATCCCAATTCTTGCTTTTCAATACGTTGATCAAGAAAGGAATATTGGTTTTCACGCCACGAATTCTGGTTTCTTTCAGTGCACGAATTGCCTTATGGGTTGCACCCTCAAAACGTCTGTCGTGGGCAATGATTTTAACCAGCAAGCTATCATAATATGGGGTAATTTCCGCACCTGTGTATGCGGTACCGCCATCCAAACGAATGCCGTTTCCTGCGGGGGAACGATATACATTGATTTTACCTGTGTCAGGCAGGAAGTTATTGGAAGGATCCTCTGTGGTAATACGCAGCTGAATGGCATATCCCATGCAAGCAACATCTTCCTGAGAAGCAATCCCAATTTCAGGGGCGCTTAAAGGATAACCCTCTTCTATCAAAATCTGAGCCTGCACAATATCAATGCCTGTAATCTCTTCCGTTACAGTATGTTCAACCTGAATTCTGGGGTTCATTTCGATAAAATAATAATTTTCATCAGCGTCAACCAAAAATTCCAGTGTACCTGCATTTTTATACCCAACGTGTTTCGATAAACGAACGGCATCGTTAAAAATCTTTTCTCTAACCTTGTCACTTATTGTAAAGGCAGGTGCAAATTCCACTACCTTCTGGTGACGTCTTTGTACGGAACAGTCACGGTCGAAAAGATGAACTACATTGCCATATTTATCGCCCAAAATTTGAACTTCAATATGTTTGGGGTTACGAAGGTATTTTTCGACGAAAATTTTATCATCGCCAAATGCCTTTTTTGCTTCGTTTCTTGCTTCTTCAAATTCTTTTGCCATATCAGCGGAGCTGTTTACAATACGCATACCACGTCCACCACCGCCATTGCTTGCCTTCAGCATGACAGGATAGCCGACTTTTTCAGCAACCGCCAATATTTCATCCAAATCACGAATTGCATGATCCACACCCGGAATAATTGGCACATCACATTCAATTGCCATTTGCTTGGATGAAATTTTATCACCCATGGCATACATAACTTCAACCTCGGGGCCGATAAAAGCAATGCCCGCTTTTTTACAAGCGGAAACAAAATCAGGATTTTCGGAGAGGAAGCCATAGCCGGGATGAATGGCATCCGCCCCCTTTGCCTTTGCAATCTTAATGATATTATCAATATCCAAATATGCGTCAATAGGCCCTTTTTCAGGATTCAGCAAATAAGCCTCATCGGTTTTGGTACGAAACAGAGAATATTTATCTTCTTTTGAAAAGATACCTATAGTCTGAATGCCCAATTCATTCAAGGCACGATACACACGAATGGCAATTTCGCCACGGTTTGCTACAAGCACCTTTTTAAATTTCTTAATTTGTACTTCCTGCATTTTTATACCTCCTTAATCATTATGCTTTTCAATCAAAACCCTAGGTTTACAATTAAAAACCTTGTTCTTATTATAATATACCAAAGCTTATTCGTAAACTAAAAATCTGTAGAGAATTATATAAGTAAAACTTATATGCTTCGTCATTTTTTTCCTTTCGGAAAAATTTTACCCATTAAATGTGTGAGGTTTTTGCACTCTATGACTTCTAAATTATCCAATTTTACTTTTCTTGCCCCCTCAGAGGCGACAAATGCCTTTGTGAAGCCCATTCTGTCCAACTCTCGAATGCGCCCTTCCATGGCCGGTATTTTTTTCAGTTCCCCTGTCAGCCCCACGTCAGCAATAAATGCCCAGTCAGTTGGCAAAGGCAAATCACGAACGCCCGAAACAATGCTCATTAATACCGCAAGATTTGCCGCCTGCTCTTTTAAATACAAGCCTCCCGTTGTTTTGACAACCACATTTTTATCATATAGTTTTATCCCGCCACGCTGTTCCAATACAGACAAAAGCGTATTTAAGGTATCTTTTTTCATATTTTCACTAATTCTAGATGGATAGGGTGTAAAGGAATTGGAAACCAGACTTTCAATTTCCGCTACAACCGCACGAGAGCCTTCCCGCAAAACGGTAATCGCACTTCCCGACACTGCATCCTCCTTCTTTCTTTTGGTAAGAAAGTATTCGGACGGATTATCAATGGAACAAAGTCCTTTTTCCGTCATGGCAAAAAACCCCATTTCTCCCGTGCTGCCAAATCGGTTTTTTGTGGCAATCAAGCTTCTTAATTCCTCCGCCCCTTCGCCTTCCAAAACCAATACCGCATCCACCAAATGCTCCAACGCCCTTAACCCGGCTATTTCGTCGTTTTTATTCATCTGACCTATCATAAAAACTGCTCTTGGACGTGACTTATTTTTTGCACATTGCACCAAAGCTGAGGCACATTCCATGGTTTGTGTAGGGTTCCCAGCTCTGGAGGGGTAAAATTCCGCCAACGCAAAGGTTTGGATACTGTCCAAAATGATAAAATCCGCATCAATTTCTGTGATTGCCTCCAATGCCCGATCCATAGAGGTATCTGCCAAAATCCAGATATTATTTTCAACCTTTTCTAAGATACGGTCGGCTCTGCTTTTTATCTGGCTGTCGCTTTCCTCACCAGAAGCATAGAGCACCCTCTTTCCGCTTTTTGCCAGTTGACTGGCAACCATTAAAGATAGGGTGGATTTTCCTCCCCCAGGGGGGGAAGTAATGATGGTAACGGAATCTCTGACAATGCCACCCCCCATAACACGGTCAAATTCTGCAATGCCTGTAAGGAGGCGTTCATCCCCCGTGATTTCCACCTCCGACAAACGGGAAACCGTCTGTTTGGAAGAAGATTTTGTTACAGCCTTTGCGAAAGTCTGTCCGCTCTGTCCTTTTATCTCTTCTCGCTCCTCAAATGTATTCCACGCTCCACAGCTTGTGCATCTTCCTGCCCATTTAGGACTTTTATATCCACATTCGGAACAAACATACACTATTTTCGTTTTCATATCTCCACTCCCAGCTGTAAAAAAATCCACATTCAGAAAAAGTGGGCTGCATGATTCATACAGTCCACTTTACATTCATTAACCGATCTTTTCAACCTTCACATAAGGCATATTGTTTTGCAATTCCACACTAATGGTTACCTTGCCCGTCATATTCGTTTTTACTTTGCCAACATTTACATCGTCGATCAAAATTTTATATTCCGTAGTAGGCTCCATTTCCAATGTAAGCTGTACGTCCTCGTGTCCTTCTACCATGAAAAATGCACCTTTTGCTGTTAATGAAAATTTATGTATGGTAGCGCCTGGCACTACCTCCATGAGCATTTTTCCGTTCTTTTCTAATTTCGTTATTTCATTGTATGTTTTAACCTTATAAAGATTTCCCTGCACTTCAAAATCCAAAACCTTCTTCTTTTCATCCATCAAATAGTTCCCGAAGCTGATACTTCCATCTTCTTCCTGACGAATCAATTCTTCGATTACAGCCATTACGCTACCTCCCAAAATTTCACTTTCACAGTATGCTTTCGATATATAATCCGAAATATCGCCAAATTTCGCTCTCCATTTGGATTAGGTTGATTATAACACAAACCAAGGCTTTGGTATATACCTAAATTCATTATTTCAAAAGGAAAATATACAATTATTTAACATTTCTAAACGTAAATCCATTCGTTTTTACGCCTACCGATACCTTGCAGCCTCTTTGAAAATTGCCGCCTAAAAATTCCTCAGCAAAAACATCCTCAATCTTCGCTTGCAACGCACGGCGCAGCGGTCTAGCCCCATAAGCCTTATCGTAACCCACTTCCGCAATTTTTTCAATTGCCTTGTCCGTAAAGGTTAAGGTAATGCCCATGTTTTGCTGAACTCTCACAGAAAGTGTTTTTGCCATGATTTTTACAATTTCAACAATGTCCTTTTGCTCCAAAGGATGGAATACAATAATATCGTCAATACGGTTAATAAATTCAGGCTTGAAAATATTTTTCACTTCGTCCATTACACCTTTTTTCATGGTTTCATAGCTTTGCTCCGTTGTTTCCATACTGGTAAATCCCAGTTTTTTCGGTGAAGCAATGCTTCGTGCGCCGGCATTTGAAGTCATGATAATAACCGTGTTTTTAAAATCTACCTTTCTGCCCTGACCATCGGTAATATGTCCGTCGTCCAACACCTGCAAAAGAACGTTAAACACCTCAGGAGATGCCTTTTCTATTTCATCAAAAAGAATAACGGAATAGGGATTTCTGCGGACCTTTTCGCTGAGCTGACCGCCTTCTTCATAGCCCACATATCCTGGAGGTGCACCGACCATTCTTGATACACTATGCTTTTCCATATATTCCGACATATCAATGCGAATCATAGAATTTTCATCGCCAAAAAGAGCCTGTGCCAAGGCTTTGGAAAGCTCTGTTTTTCCCACACCTGTTGGGCCTAGAAACAGAAAAGAACCAATGGGTCTGTTGGGGTCCTTTAAGCCTACACGACCACGGCGAATTGCTCTTGCTACGGCTTTTACCGCCTCGTGCTGTCCTACCACTCTTTTATGCAGTGTATCCTCAAGGGCAAGTAATCTTGCAGTTTCTTCCTCTTTTAAGCTTTGCAAAGGAATTCCTGTCCAGCGGGAAAGAACCTCGGCCACTTCTTCGGGCGTTACCGTATGGTCGTTCGAATTGTTCTTTTTTCCCCACTCTTTCTGAGCTTCCTTTAATTCCGCACGCAAAGCATCCTGCTGTTTTTTAATTTCACAAGCTTTTTCAAAATCCTGGGTTTTGATTGCTTCCTCTTTTTCTTTTTCCATTTCCGCCAGCTTCTTTTGCAAATCCTTCACTGCAATGGGCGTTCCGTATGTTTTTAAACGCAGGCGTGAAGCGGCTTCATCAATTAAATCAATCGCCTTATCGGGCAGAAAACGATCCGTTAAGTAACGCATAGAAAGCTTCACCGCCGCTTCCACCGCTTCATCGGTAATGGTTACTTTATGATGCACCTCGTATCTGTCACGAAGGGCACGAAGCATATCAATTGCCGCTTGTTCGCTCGGTTCCTCAACCTTAACAGGTTGAATACGGCGTTCAAATGCCGCATCTTTTTCAATATGCTTTCGATATTCGTTCAATGTCGTTGCACCAATCAGCTGTATTTCTCCACGGGCAAGAGAGGGTTTTAAAATATTGGAGGCATCAATTGCCCCTTCCGCCGCTCCGGCACCAATAATCGTATGGATTTCATCAATAAAAAGAATAATATTGCCGTCTAAGCGCACCTCTGCCAAAGCCTTCTTCATTCTATCCTCGAACTCACCACGGTATTTTGAGCCTGCAATCACTGCAGAAAGATCCAAGCTGATAATTTTTTTATCTTTTAATATCTCCGGAATATTTCCATCGGCAATTTTTTGTGCCAAGCCTTCCACAATTGCCGTTTTGCCTACCCCAGGATCCCCCACCAAACAAGGATTGTTTTTTGTCCTTCTGCTTAAAATCTGGATAATGCGTTCAATTTCCAAATCTCTGCCAACAATTGGATCAAACTTATTGTTTTTTGCCATCTCCGTAAAATTGCGGCTAAATTTATCCAGGGTTTCCGTTGTACTCTTTTCTTTTTCTGCGCCGTTGGCGTTCATTCCGATTCCAGCGGCGGCTTCGTTTTCACCCGCACCCAGCATATTCATAATGTCGGCATATACCTGCTGACGGTTTACGTTTAAATCCATCAAAATTTTTGTTGCAATATTATCCTCTTCACGAATCAAAGAAACCAGCATATGCTCTGTCCCTACATAACCCATACCCATTTTCATAGCTTCCTGCAAGCTAAATTCGACTACCCGCTTTGCTCTGGGTGTATAATCCGCAGGAACATAAAAGGTTTTGTTATATTCGTTCAATGCAACAATTCTGTCCATCACCTGATGATAGGTGACCCCTTGTGCTTCCAGTGCTTTCGCCGCTACGCTTTCTTGTACCAGCGTCAGTCCAAGCAAAATATGCTCCGTACCCACATACTTATTTCCCAGTTTTAACGCTGCCTCTTGTGCTCTCGCCAAAACCTCCTGTGCTTTTTTCGTGTATTTTCCTTCCATGTTCTTCACCTTCCTAAGCTTGTTAGCCATTAAAGCTTGTGATTGCTAAAACTATGTTTAAAATAAAAGAACCTTTCAGTTCTCCTATTCTTTTTCACATTTTATAAATTATACGAAAGAAATGCGAAGGGGATACCTGAAATCTATTGTTTTCAAAATAGTAATCCATCCGCATATTTTTATTTGAGAAGTGTTTCCTCGTATAGATACACACATTATAATATATATATCAGGAAAATGCAAAGCCTGTTTAATCTTTTTCCATGAAAAACCGAAAAGCTCCTTCCATTGGAATATTCTCAAAATGCCATGGCTGCTTTGTAACGGGATGAAGCCCTTTTAAAGCATATGACCATAGGGCAATCTCTGTTCTTCCGCCCCTTTGAAACATAGGATTATATTTTTTATCTCCCCAAATAGGTGCACTGGAATATGCAGTCTGCACCCGAATTTGGTGATGCCGTCCTGTTTCCAATTGAATTTCCACATAGCTTAAAACTTGATTTTCTTGCGTTATTGTTTCCAAAACTTCGTAATGCAAAACAGCTTTCTTGCCCATTTTATCCTTGGACGAAACAACCTCAGAAAGATTGGTTCGCATATTTTTTTTCAAATAATTCACCAAGATGCCTTTTGTTTCGGGCAAATTTCCGCAAAGAACGGTACGATAGCGTTTCTCAATCATCCCCTCCTGCATTTGCTTTGCAAAAGCCGCCTCCGCATTTTTTGTTTTCGCAAAAATAAGAAGCCCTCCCACAGGTCTGTCCAAGCGGTGAATTAAACCAAGAGGGTGTCCACAATGCGCCTGTAGGGCAGAAAGCAAATCCAAATCCCCTGTTTTATCAGCCTGTGTGGGCATTCCTTGTGGCTTTTTGGCGACAAGCATTGCCTCATCCTCAAATAATATTTCCCAATCCATTTTACACTTCCTTTATCAGAACTCCGCTTTTCGGTTGAACCAGCAGCCGAAGATGCCCATTTTTCACTGCGAAGCCTATACTTTCGGTATGATAACCATTCTCCTCAGTTGTAAGAAGGGTTTTCATTCTTGCTTTTTCTCTGACGCCGATTTGCCAAACGGGCACAAAAATTTCTTTACTTGCGTCGCTGTTATTCAATACAACAACGCATTTGTTTTGCTCTGTAAATCTTCCAAAGCCAATGATGCCATATTCGCCAAATAATTGCTTGAAAGAGCCGAAACGCAGTGCCTCATTTTCTTTTCTAAGACGGATACAGTCCTTGTGGAAGGCAATCAATTCTGCATTTTCCCTGCCCCAAGGGTAAGGTCTGCGGTTGTCGGGGTCCGTCCATCCCATAACCCCAGCCTCATCCCCATAATATATCGTAGGAGAACCAAGCCATGTCATCTGAAACAGCACCGCTTCTCGCATCACTGACAAACGAACATCCTCACCTGCCGCATCCGCACCATCACTTTCCAGTCTGCCCAGCTGATGGTTTGTACGTGTTAAAAAGCGGGAATGATCATGATTAGACAGCTCATTCATTGCAGTAGATATGGCTTGTATGGGCAGCTTCGCCATTTGGTAAATCATACTGCCCCAAAATACATCGGCGTTATTATACAAATCATCTCTCGCATCGGTGCTATGCTTAGATACCCCTGTTAAAAACCAAGTCAAAGGCTCCATAAAAGCATCATAATTCATGATACTGTCCCATTGGTCGCCAATCAGCCATGGTTTTGCATCTCCGTAATGCTCCGCTAAAATAAAAGCATTCGGGTTCGCCTTTTTTACGGTATTTCTAAACTCCTGCCAAAAAGCATGGTTAAATGCCTCTGTGCTCCCTAAATCGGCCGCTACATCCAGCCGCCAACCGTCTGCGCAAAAAGGCGATGAAACCCATTTTGCAGCAATTTTCATAATTTCTTCCCGCAGTGCCAAACATCCCTCAACATTCAGCTTGGGATGGTTTTCGTATCCCCACCAGCCTTCATAGGCATTGCCATCCTGCTTCCAATAGAAATAAGGACGGTAAGGACTTTTTTTATCCCAAAAAGCACCTTGGCTTTTGCCGATATAAATTCCTTCTTTATCCATCCATTTATGAAAGGCACCACAATGATTAAAAACGCCGTCAATGATTACTTTAATCCCTCTTTTGTGTGCCGATTCCGCCAAAG
>RZZU01000049.1 GCA_009929735.1 Clostridia bacterium
CAAAAATATTCATTTTTGCAAGAGAACATTGGGTTTATTGATGCCTTGCGAACTTGGCTTTTTTAATCATTTCTATCTAAAACCCATCTTAAACCGCATAACCATGCGGTTTCATTAAAAGTTTTTGCCTTGCTTTTTTCAAAAAGCAAGTAGGTCTGGGCGACGCCCACGGTCTTGACCTTTTATACGCAAAGCCCACGGCCTTGACCTTTATACATAAAAATATTCATTTTTGCGAGAGAATATCGGGATTTTTCACGCCTTGCGAACTTGGCTTTTTTAATCATTTCTATCTAAAACCCATCTTAAACCGCATTACCATGCGGTTTCAATAAAAGTTTTTGCCTTGCTTTTTTCAAAAAGCAAGTAGGTGTGGGCGACGCCCACGGCCTTGACCTTTATACGCAAAGCCCACGGTCTTGACCTTTCTGGTCTTGTCCGTTAAATATAGGAAAACCCGCAACAAGCTTTCCTGTAACGGGTTTCTAACTTTTTTATTTTAAAGTAATAACAACATTACGATAAGGCTCTTCACCTTCGCTGAAGGTTGTTACAAAGCGATCATTTTGCAATGCGGAATGGATAATTCTTCTTTCGTAAGGATTCATCGGCTCAAGCACTACGTTTTTCTTCGTATGCTTTACTTTTTTTGCCAAGTTAAAGGCAAGGCTTTCCAACGTTTCCTTTCTTCTTTGACGATAATTTTCGGTATCCAGCATTACGCTTAAATAAGAATTGCTGTTTTTATTTACAACAAGGTTGACCAAATACTGCAAAGCATCTAAGGTTTGCCCTCTTTTTCCGATTAAGATACCCATATCTGCACCGGTTAAATTGATCAATAAATGCTTATCCTTAAGCTGTGTTTCAATTTTTACAATCAGCCCCATGGATAAAAATACTTCTCTTAAAAAATTTTCCGCCGCACGTTCGGGGTTGAAATTTTTGCGAACCAATACGACCGCATCTTTTCCGGCAAATAAACCAAGGAAACCTTTAGATGGTTCCTCAACTACAATAATGGACACTTCTTCCTTCGTTGCATCCAATTCCGTTAAGGCAGCAGCAACTGCTTCTTCAATGGTTTTTCCGCTTTTTCTGATTTCATCCATTTTGCTCAGCCTCCCCCATAAATTTCTTTTTATAGTGCTTCTGCAAAATTACCTGCTGAATAACACCAATAAGATTACTGATTGTCCAGTAAAGACCAAGGCCCGCAGGCATAGAAATACAGAAGAAGCCCATCATAAACGGCATGACATAAGTCATTGTTTTTGTCATGGCCATTGCCGGATTGTTCGGATCGTTATTCGCAGACGGTGTCATCATCATCGTTAATTTTGACTGCGCAAAGGTTGTAATTGCAGCAAATATTGGAATAAGTATACCCGGCCACTTCAGTCCTGCCGAACTTACCAGAGGAATAAACAAAAATGTTTCAATATTGTTTTTGGTTGCCAAAAGTGCCACCAGACTGGTGCCATTGGTACCAAGCTGATCTAAAATGCTTGTCCATGCGTCAGCACCAAGATAATTTACCAACATAACAACATCATTCAGCTGGCTTAAATCGAAGCCATTGCTTTTAATAATTGCAACGTTTTTATAATGGTCTACAAAAGCCTGGGCATAGGGTCCAAAAACTTCCATTCTAACATCTTGGGGGATTTGCAAAATTGCATTTGCAATGTCTGTATAATTTTGACCGATAACGTCAACATAAACATAGGCATTCTGGAATAAATAAAACAAAGCATATAATATAGGAAGCTGAATTAACAAAGGTAGGCATCCACCCATAAGGTTAATACCATTTTTCTTTTGAAAATCCTGCATTTCCATCGTCATTTTCTGCTGAGAAAGCTGATCTGTTTTTCCTTTATATTTATTTTTTATCTTTTCTATTTCAGGCTGAAGCAGCTGCATTTTAAATGAAGATTTTTGCTGCTTAACCATCAGCGGAAACAGAATTATTTTCACAATTAAGGTAAATATAATGATTGCAATGCCTAATACACCTACATTCATTACACCATAAAGCCCGTTAAAGAGCATATTGTATACTTGTCCCAAAATTTTTGCAATGGGTCCCAATATGCTTCCGGGCATCTTTACAGACGTAAACGTCGTCAAAACGACACCTGATAACAATTCACTTCCAAACACTTTTTATGCCTCCTTAAACAAACAAATAGAATTTTTTGCCCCGCAGGACAAGCAAACAGACAATAGGATTTTTTAGGGAACGGGGTCATAGCCGCCTTCATGGAAGGGATGGCATTTCAGAATTCTTCTGACGGCAAGATATGTGCCCTTTACGATACCATAACGATTAATAGCGATGTACGCATACTGAGAACAGGTAGGAGTAAACCTGCAATGAGGCCCGATTAACGGAGAAATCCCCACCTGATAAAAACGAATTAATAGTAATAAAAATTTTTTTACCATTTTATTCATCTCGTTTCTTTTGCATCTTCTTTCTCCTGCTGAGGAAGAAGCAGCTGATGTTTTTTAAATAAATGCCGCAAGGAAGCATTGATTTCGTGATAAGCGGTATCCTTACAAATCACACGGGCAATGACAACAATATCATAGCCGCTTCGAATTTCTTCCTCCATCGTGCGGTAGCTTTCTCGAATCAGGCGAGTCACATGGGAACGTATAACGCTTTTACCAACTTTTTTGCTGACAGAAATACCTATTTTGTTCCCTTGTGTCCCATTTTTTACTATATACATAACCAAATGGCGGTTGGCGATGGATCTGCCTCTATTGTAAACATACCGAAATTGAAAATTTTTTTTCAAAGATTCAGTGAATTCCATAATAAACCTTCTTTCATTCGGCGCCGCCAAACTGTTTCCTCATATGAACAAAAGGCCACTTTCAGCGGCCTAATATACTTTTTGGTATGAGGATTATGCGGATAATACTTTTCTGCCTTTTTTTCTTCTTGCTGCGAGCACTTTTCTGCCGTTTGATGTTAGCATTCTTTTTCTGAAGCCGTGTTCTCTGCTTCTCTGTTTCTTTTTAGGCTGAAATGTCATTTTCATAGCTATACGCACCTCCTTTATTGCATGGTTTCACTGCCCTATTTATGAGCACTGTTACTATTATAGTAAAAAAGGATACGAACGTCAAGCAAAATATTTCCCTTGAAAGCCTGAAAACCATAGGATTTCAATCAAAAAAAATATTTTTTTTAACAAAATTTAATTTTAGCAAATATATTGAAATTTTAAAATGAAATATACTATATATAGTAGAAATTTCGTCAAAATGAAATTTTTTCATATACATACTACAAGTTACATCCATATATTTTTAGATTGCGGTTGTGGATAACTTTTGTTATACTATAGCCAAGGTATGATTCAGTTGCTCCACAAAATTCACAATAATCCTTAAATTTGAATTTATGTTATCCACATTCTGTTGATAACTCTGTGCATAACTTCAATTTCTTGTGAAAAACCTCATGATAACCGTTTCCATTTTTCGTGGATGGCATACAAAAATGGAAATTCGCAAGGTTTTTACAAAAAATTGGCTCTGTTACTTTTGTGGGCAAGTAAAAAGCATCAGCTGTGAATAACTATGGCTTGTCTTTCTTAAAAAAGAGTTTTTACACAGCCCATCTACATACATTTGTGAATAATTCCTATGTTGTCCACAAAATTTTAACAGGAGGTATCAAATGGAACAAATAAATGAATATTGGAACGAAGCATTAAAAATTATCGAAGAAGAAAGTTCTGCCATTAGTTTTGAAACATGGTTTCGTCCCATTGTGCCCTACGGCTTGCAGGATAATTGCTTTTATTTGCAAGTAGATAATCCCTTAGCCAAAGAAATGCTGGAAAAACGTTACTTTGAGCTATTACGAAATATTATCAGGCAGGTCACAAAAAAAGACTTTGAAATTATTATTTTGCTCAGTAATGAGCTGCCCAAAAAATTGATGGAGCAAAAAGAAGCAGGCAAGCAAAATGGGGATATTCCAAGAAATTTAAACCCAAAATACGTATTCAGCTCTTTCGTGGTTGGTAACAGCAACCGTATGGCGCACGCCGCTTCCTTGGCGGTGGCAGAGGCTCCTGCAAGGAATTATAACCCTTTATTTTTGTACGGAAATTCAGGGCTTGGCAAAACGCATTTAATGCACTCCATTGCGCACTTTATTCTGGATCATAACAGCACTGCAAAAGTGTTATACGTAACCAGTGAAACCTTTACCAACGAGCTGATTCTTTCTATTCAGAACAATAGAAATGAAGCTTTTCGTAATAAATACAGAAATATTGATGTCCTTTTAATAGATGATATTCAGTTTATTTCCAAAAAAGAAGGTACACAGGAAGAATTTTTCCATACCTTTAATGCATTATATGAGTCAACCAAGCAAATTATTATTTCCTCAGACCGTCCGCCAAAGGAAATTGAAACCCTGGAGGACAGACTGCGCAGCCGCTTTGAAATGGGCTTAATTGCCGATATTCAGCCGCCTGATTATGAAACAAGAATTGCAATTCTTCGTAAAAAAGCAGAGCGTGATAATCTTCAGGTGCCCGATGATGTAATGGCATATATTGCAAAAAATATCGCCTCCAATATTCGTGAATTAGAGGGAGCATTAACCCGCATTGTTGCCTTTGCAACCCTTACAAATCAAAATATTTCTATCACATTAGCAGAAAATTCTTTAAAAGATATTTTCAGCGAAAATGCATCTGCGCCTTTAACCACCGATTTGATACAGGAAATCGTTTCTGCGCATTATAATATTCGTGTGGAAGATATTCAGGGAAGTAAAAAGCCGAAAAACATTGCATTTCCCAGACAAGTTGCGATGTATTTATGCCGAAAGTTATTGGATATTTCCTTGCCGAAAATCGGAGAGAACTTTGGTGGGCGTGATCATACCACGGTTATTCACGCACTTTCCAAAATAGAAAAGCAGTTAGAAGTCGATGCTGCCTTACAAGGCACAATTATGCAGCTGGAAAAACAAATTAAGGGTCAATAATTTTCCACATTACCCTGTGGAGCAGACGTGGGAAGAACTGTGGACAAGTACCCACTTTCCCTGCCTGCTGTGCATAATGTGGATAAGCTATCCTTCTGCCCACACCGCATCCACAGTACTTACCAACAGGAGGAATTGCTCACTTTCTAGTAAAAAAGGGGTTTTCCACAAACCCACAGCCCCTACTACTGCTACTGCGGATTATTTCTTATTTATTTATATAAACACTGTGTGAAAAGGAGTTGTGTACAACTTGAAGCTGATATGTAAAAAAGATGTCCTACTGCAATATATCAATATTGTAAATAAGGCTGTTTCAAACAGAACCACCTTACCCATTTTAGAATGCATTTTATTAACTGCTGATGAAAAAGGCTTTGTTTTAACAGGTAATGACTTAGAATTGGGGATAAAAACCGCTTCCATAGAAGCAGATATTTTAGAACAAGGCGAAATTGCCATAGAAGCTCGTATTTTTAACGAAATTATTCGTCGATTAAACGGGGAAGAGGTCACAATTTCAACAGATGAAAAAAATGCAGTTACCATAATCTGTGGCTCTTCAGAATTTACCATCATGGGTCAAGGCGGTGAGGACTTCCCCACTTTGCCAGAGGTGGAACAAAGTCAATCTTATTCTTTAAAACAAAATGTTTTAAGAAATATGATTCGGCAAACAATCTTTTCGATTGCACAGGATAATGCGAAGCCTGTATTAACCGGTGAATTATTTGAATTGAAAGAGGATTTTTTAAATATTGTTTCTGTGGATGGCTACCGTATTTCTTATCGTAAAAATAATTTGCAGCAAAGCTTTGGCAAAAATGAAGTGATTGTTCCGGGCAAAACCTTAAGTGAATTAAATAAAATTTTATCGCAGGAAGAAGAAGATTTGGTTTCTCTTTATGTTACGGATAAGCATATTTTGTTCGATTTGGGAACTGCAATCATGGTTTCCCGCTTAATTGACGGGGATTTTATTCGCTATGAGCAAAGCTTTTCCGAGGATTACAAAACAGAAGTTCTGATAGAAAAAAGTGAACTGATTCAATCCTTGGAAAGAGCCTCTTTGGTTTCCAGAGATAACAGAAAAACGCCAGTACGCTTCACAATTAAATCAAAAACCTTAGAAATTACGGCTAAAAGCGATATGGGAACTGCTTTTGAAGAAATTTCCGCCGAGATTGAAGGCGAAGAAATTTTAATTGCCTTTAACCCTCGTTATTTTATTGAAGCACTGCGTTCCATTGATGAAGATAAAGTGAAAATTCACTTTACCGCATCGTTAAGTCCCTGCACCATTTTGCCTGTGGAAGGCGATTCTTTTAAATATTTAATTTTGCCGTTGAGAATGTAATCATGAGGTTAACTTTTGAGAAAGAAGGACTATTTTATGCAAGAAGTTGGAATTCATACGGAATTTATTAAGCTGCAGCAGGTGCTAAAGCTGGGCGGTATTATTGGACAAGGATCTGATGCCAGAGCTTTGATTGCCGAAGGTTTGGTTTATGTAAACGGCGTGCAGGCGTTGGAAAGAGGAAAAAAAATCCGGCCGAATGACGTTATTGAAGTAAAAGGGTTTGATACCCTCAAGGTTGTCAGTGAATGTTAATTTTATAACTATCTGTATAAAATATGCAACTTTTATTATTTACAGATAGTTTTGATGTATATTAGGTGGATATTTATGCAAATATCGGAGGTATCGTTACAAGGCTTTCGTAATTTAGAGGAATTGAGCTTGCAGCCCGCCACTGGGATCAATGTGTTTTACGGCAAAAATGCGCAGGGTAAAACAAATTTTTTGGAATCCCTCTATTTGTGTGCGACGGGTAGGTCAATGCGCACAAAATATGATTGGCAGATGGTCGGCTTTGAAGCCGAGGAAAGCCATATTCGCTTATTGATTCAAAAAAATAACCGAAAAGAGCGTATTGATGTTCATTTGAAAAGAGATACCAAAAAAGGAATTGCCAGAAACGGTGTGCCTATTAAAAAGCTTGGTGATTTATTTGGTACTTTGTATACCGTTGTTTTTTCTCCTGAGGATCTTTCGCTGATCAAAGATGGGCCGGCGGAGCGTCGGCGTTTTTTGGATATGGAGCTTTGTCAGCTGAGCCGAATTTATTATTATGATTTACAGCAATATTACCGTATTTTGAAGCAAAGGAATAATTTATTAAAGGAAATACAGAAAAAACCCCCCTTGCAGGAAACGCTTTTTGTATGGGACACGCAATTAATTGACTACGGTGAGCGTGTTATGACCGCCAGACGGGATTTTTTGCAAAGATTGGATATAATAGCCGCTGAAAAGCTAAATGCGCTTACAGGCGGCTTAGACCAGCTTAAAATCGCATATAAGCCAAATTGTGAGTTGGGACAGATGGCAGAGCGGCTGGAGCGCAATATTCAGCGGGATATTTATTTAGGCAGCACCAATTTCGGGCCGCATAAGGACGATATTTTATTTTCCATCGATGGGAAGGAGGTTAAAAGCTTCGGTTCTCAGGGGCAGCAAAGAACAACGGCTTTGGCTGCAAGATTGGCGGAAATTGATTTGATTCGGGAGGAAACGGGGGAAGAACCTGTTTTACTGCTGGATGATGTTCTTTCCGAATTGGATGAAACACGCCAAAGGTATTTGATGGAAAGCATTGATGGGCTTCAGGCATTTTTAACCTGTACGGGAATAGAGGATGTTGTCAAAAAGTACATCAGCAAGGATAATTTGTTTTATGTGGAAAACGGACGGATTACGTCGGAAAATCGAATAGATGGCGAAAAGGTGTGATTTGCAAATGGCGATTGCACTTTTTTTTTGATTATCGGTAAAATATATGAAAATTTTGGAGATAATTTAATAAAAATTGACGTTTCAATTAATAAGGAAGAAAAAAAATTGGCAATTATCATTAAAAATGCTGTTTTCCTTGTAAATATAAGGTTTTTACCTTGTGGAACGCATTGAAAAATGGTATAATAGTTATGCAAAGTATACTCTTTAAAAAGATGTAATAAAAGATAACTGTTTTAAGGGTTTTTGATTGGCTTAAGGCTGTTAGCTGACTTTAAAAATGCAAAAAAAAATATTTAAATTTTTTTTATAAAAAGGCAATAAAGCAATTGTGTGTTATGTGCAAAATATAGATTAATAAGAAAAAATTTTGCCTATCATATTTGATTCAAAATAGGTTTTATGTAACGAACCTATTTTTTCTTTGGCACAAAGCGGCGATGAAGAACCCAAGAGGATTTAGTTAAAGGAGAGGTTTTATGTCATCAGATTATAATGAAAGTCAAATCCAGGTGCTGGAAGGCTTGGAGGCTGTCAGAAAGCGTCCGGGAATGTATATCGGTTCGACCAGTGCAAGAGGCTTGCATCACTTGGTTTATGAAATCGTGGATAATGCGGTGGATGAAGCTTTGGCAGGGTTTTGTAATGAAATAACCGTAAAGATTCATCCGGACAACTCCATTTCCGTTATGGATAATGGCCGGGGGATTCCGGTTGGCATTCAGCAGCAAAAGGGGATACCTGCGGTTGAGGTTGTATTTACAATTTTACACGCAGGCGGTAAGTTTGGCGGTGGTGGATATAAGGTTTCCGGCGGGTTGCATGGTGTTGGCGCCTCTGTCGTGAATGCGTTGTCAACATGGCTTACGGTAAATATCTATACCGACGGAAAGGTATATGAGCAAAAGTATGGCCGTGGCGATGTATTAACGCCTGTGACGGTAATCGGCGAATCACAGCAGCAGGGTACGTATGTGCATTTTTTGCCCGATTCCGAGATTTTTGAAGAAACGGTTTTCACTTATGATATTTTAAAGCAGCGTTTGCGTGAAACTGCTTTTTTGACAAAGGGCTTGAAGATTACCCTCATGGATTTGCGTGTGGGGATGGAGCAGGAGCGTACCTTCCACTATGAAGGCGGTATCAAAGAATTTGTTGCCTATATCAATAAAAGCCGTCAGCCGTTATATAACGATATTTTTTACGCTTGCGGTCAGAAGGACGGCATTTTGGTAGAAGTGGCGTTTCAATATAACGATGGGTATACGGAAAATATTTTCAGCTTTGTAAATAACATCAATACCCCTGATGGTGGTACACATTTAATCGGCTTTAAAAGCGGTTTGACAAAAACACTGAACGATTATGGGAAGAAAATTGGTATCCTCAAGGATGCGGATAAGAAGCTTTCCGGCGATGATGTCAGAGAAGGCATTTCCGCGGTCATCAGCATTAAAGTTGAGGATCCGCAGTTTGAAGGGCAGACAAAGGCGAAACTGGGCACTAGCGAAGCGAAGAATGCCGTTGAAAGCGTTTTAAGCGAGTATTTTACCTATTATTTGGAGGAAAATCCAGCTGTCGCTAAAAATATCATTGAAAAAAGCATGATGGCTTCCAGAGCCCGTGATGCAGCGAGAAAGGCAAGAGAGCTGGTGCGGCGTAAAACAGGGCTGGAAAATACAAGACTACCCGGCAAGTTGACGGATTGTACGAGTAAAGACCCTTTTGAGTGCGAGATTTATATTGTCGAGGGTAACTCTGCGGGGGGCAGTGCCATTAAAGCCAGAGATCCGAAAACGCAGGCGATTTTGCCTTTACGAGGGAAGATTTTGAATGTGGAAAAAGCTAGGCTGGATCGGATTTTAGGCAGTGAGGAAATTAAAAACATGATTACGGCTTTTGGCACAGGCATTTCCGATGATTTTGATATTGAGAAATTGAGGTATCATAAGATTGTTATCATGACCGATGCTGACGTTGACGGTGCGCATATCCGAACGCTACTTTTAACCTTCTTTTATCGGTATATGCCGCAGTTAATTGAGGAGAGCAAGGTATACATTGCCCAGCCGCCCTTATATCGTGTGGAGAAGAATAAGCAGCATTATTATGTATATGACGATCCTCAGCTTGAAGCGTTATATGCTGAAATCGGCAAAACGGGGATTAAGGATGTACAGCGGTACAAGGGTCTTGGTGAGATGGACTTTGACCAGTTAAGGGATACGACCATGGCTGTGGAGCATCGTATTTTGAAAAAGGTCGATATTAGTGATGCGTTACTTGCGGATGAAATATTCAGTATGCTTATGGGCGACAGTGTGGAGCCGAGAAGGGATTTTATTGCTGAGAATGCGCAGTATGCTGAAATGGACTTTTAAGGTCAGGGTCAAGGTCAAGGCAAAAGGTCAAGACCTTAGGGACGCTGTCCCTAACACCTTGCAAGGGCTAAGCCCTTGACCCAATATGGAAAACTACGTTTTCCTTGGGGATAGGGAATTTAGGGAAATATGAA
>RZZU01000091.1 GCA_009929735.1 Clostridia bacterium
TCTGTTTGCCGTTGATTTTACTAACTTAATGGAATTAATCGAAAGGAATACATACAAATTATGAAAATCAGTAAAGAAAAACTCACTTTTTTAAAAAATGCACCAATTATCACTTTGGAACTTATCCATGACATGCTAGAGGTAAAACAACACATCAACAATTACCAACGTAACGCAAACAAAAAATACGGTCTAAACTTTGAAAAAGACGAAGTAATTAACCGTGAAGTTGCTGACATGATTATTATTAACACGCTAGGAAAGTTAAACATGCTAGCTGAACAGTCTTATTTCTTGCGTTTGGTTCGTAGTACCGAAGCCAATAGCTCTAAGGTTCGTAAGGCTGAAAAGTTCGCTGAAAAAGCAAATCTAGCTGACAAAATTGTTGAAAGTCTTGATTTTATCTTTTATAGCGGTACAATTTCTTTTGATGAAGAAGAGTTATTCAACTTTATCAAAAATCAAAATGTCCAAAATCTTGAATACTTCAGCAGTAAAGGGCGAAAAGACTGGTTCTCTAATCGTGTTAAATGGTTACTAGATACTTACAAAGGGGAATAAATGATTAACTTACAAAATAAAAAGCTAGACATCAAAGAGTTTTTACAAGAGTTAGGCTTTACCGTTAGTTTGGACTATGAAAGAGAACCAATGGGAGTGATGTTTGCAGAAATACACCCTATTGTTAGTCAAGTAAGCAACAATTCAGCCATTTATCAGTCATTCAGAACGCTTGAAATAGAACTTATGGTAATTTGTACCGAAGAAACAGAAAACAGCTTATACAGGGCTGTACAACTCTTGAGCGATGAGCATTATATTTATGCCAATACAATCACAGACAACACAAATATTATAAAATTAAGAGGTAACTACTATGATTAATGAAAATACATTGAATTTTATCCGATTCTCAAGTGGCTTTAATAACTTAAAAAAAGAAGAACTCGAAGCATTTGCTGAAAATGAAATCTTTGAACTTAATGAATATAACGCAAGTGAGGGAACAAAAGGAAAATACTTCTATACATTAGATGATATTAACACAAATGGAACACTTAAAAGCTATATTATTGAATGTTTAAAACTTTCGTTGCAAACGCGTTGGGGAAACAATTTAGAGTACCACATCGACCGCAAAACAAAATACTTAAACAAATTAACTGGAATGCAAGCGTAAGAAAGAAAGAGGAACAAAAAAATGAAATTAAAAAATCAAATCGAACTACTTAACAACACTTTGAAATTACACGATGAAAAAGTAGATGAACATTTTCCAACAGATGAAAGTCAAGTTCCTGCTTACGCTAAAGCTCAATATATGGACTTGTTCAGTATGCTTCAAGAGATTGCTAAAGCGTACGAGTTTACGTCAAGATTCCATAAAGCCTCAAGAAAAGCTCTTGCAATTCTAATTACCAACTTGAATAAACACTCTGAAATGGTCAATGAAATCATGGACGAAACAAATTATAAAACTTGGACCAAACAAGCTGATGAGCATTATACAGGAGTGTTTTACTACGATTTGCATAAAACAATTGAAGAAACACTTGAAGAAATGAAAGAGGTGTAAATGGTTTACCTTGTTGTGTCAATCATCTTGTACAGTTGGTTCTTATTCGAATCAGGTAAGAAACACGCAGAAAATAAAGATAAAATAAAATTAGTTATAACTGGTAAACCTGAACAAATTAAAAAAGCACTTGAAAGCATTAACGAACAAAATTTATTTAAATAGAAAGTGAGGTCATTACTCTTCATTTACACGCCACTCAATCAAGGGTGGTTTTTTTGTTTGGTTGTTGATTAGATGCCCCTTGCTATATAATACCCCTGTAAGCTCACAGATTAGATTGTATTGCATTTTAGATAATTTATAGGATAATGACAAGGAACAGACCTAAACATGCAAAATAAAACGATTTACGAGCAATTGCATCATATTTTTTTCAAAACGAAAAATG
>RZZU01000021.1 GCA_009929735.1 Clostridia bacterium
TTCCCATTCCGAACACGTCGGTTAAGACCTGAGCGGTCGATGATACTTGGTGGGAAGCTGCCTGGGAAAGTAGATGGTTGCCAGAATTCAATTTTTCTTTTAAAAATAGAACTGCATTATGCAGTTCTATTTTTTTGTAGAAGCAATAAAAATAATCACTTGCTATGAGGAGTTTTCAAGCCAATGCAGGCAGTTTTAAAGACCATAAGGAAGGCCTCGTTCAGTTCTATATTGAACAAGGGTTAAATTCCAAGGCATATGAAGGACGCTTTTTAAAGAAAAACTGGACATTTTTGTCTAAAAATTCAGAATAATTCGGTTTTTGTATTAGTATAGTCACAGTGAATTTCAGCTTTAATCAAGCTATTTATTGATTCAGTGATTAGAAATGTAAAATAAAATATAAGAAAAACAAAACCTTGCTGTTTTATAAAAATCCAAGGGTATTTTTTGTATAAATGTATCGTTTGATACAAGAACATAGTTTGTTTTCGTGACAGCTATTTCTAAAAATAACGAAATAATGTATAATATGCATAAAAATAGAAATTTAACGGGGTATATAATCAAAAATAATACGGCAATGGTAGCTCTATTAGAGCCACTAAGCATCTGAATTTTATGTTGCCAATCTTATTAACACAACATAATAAATTTATGGGAGATATTTGAAGAGTGGACATTCTTCTGGAAAAGAGGTTAGCAGTATCGAAGCTTTCCCACATTTTAAGATTGAACTTATTGACTACATGGATAACTTTGTGTAAACGCAAAAAACTGCTATAAGATATAGAAGTAGTTCCTAAAGGGCAGAGGCGATTTTTGAAGTGATGCCCAAAAATTAAACCAAATTTAAAATTAAGTAGCCAAAAGGGTTTGCTGTTGGTGAAGAGCAGACGTCAAGCTCTTTAACTTTGCTTTATGAGGCGATTGTTGGCAGGTCTATGTGGGATACGCCAGACCATTCCATACATCCATCACTCAAGCTAAAAATAGAAACAATTCATCGTTTCTTTGAACTGGGCGAGAATGTACAATTGTATCAGAAGAAATGGGCTATAGAAGAGCAAGTATCTTTACACGGTGTGAAAATACATTCTCAAAGGAATTTTTTGCTCATTTGCTCCAATCATTTTACAGCATTTTAGATATGTTGGTTGTTGGCCGCATGGTGGGGGTACTGGGCTTGCAGCAATCGGCAATGCCTCAATGATTAGCTTTATCATGAACTCAATTTGTATTGGTATTACAGTGGACGGCACAGTATTAGTTGCTCAGTATAAAGGTGTTAATGATGAACAGGGTCAGAAAATGTATATAAGCCGGGTTTTGAACTTCTCGGCGTGCCATCTGCTTCTATGAAAGACGCTTGCGATTATATGCTGATAATATGTGATAAACGTAACCTCAAACTGTTTTTTGGTGACAGGAAGGCTGTGGTTTTTTCTTTGATGGCAGTTTTATTATAATTGGGCTTTATGCAGTGTTTTTGAGTGACGTATGACCCTCAGATTCCAAGCTGGGCTTCAAAATGTGGATTTTCTAATGAATAACTGGCTTATGTCTGGACTGTTTGCAGTTGCGTTGGCAACGACTACAATGAGGGCATTTAGGGCTTTGATTGACGATAAAGTAAAAAATAGATCGGGATTTTTATTCCTCACCTATAAGAAAAAGTAGTCTTACGAAAGGGTATCTAGGTTCTGCCTTAAAGATTATATTGCTAGTTTTTCTAACAAGCATTGAAAATACGTCACTGATGTGTTTTTTGCATCATTTTTGAAAAGCCACCTGGCGTTAATGTGATTAGTGATCATCTAAACACAATAGTCAATTTACTATATTAAGTAAAATGAGGGTCTATTTCAAGTTAATATAAGGTATAATAATTCCATTAGCCTAAATACAAAAGCACTAGGACGGGAGCCGAGTTTTTTTAAGATAATTTTTTGTGCATCCTTCCAAAGCGCTACGCTTTCATTGAGATTTTTCTTATATTTTTATCCCCCTCCTTGTTCTACATTGCACGTCATAGTTGAAATAGATTTATTTTATTTGATTTATTTCAAGAATACAGTTAAAATGAATGCTTGAGGGGTGGCATTCAACAAGGTTTTAAAGAAACATAAATGGAAATGAACAATAAATTTACGGAGGTATCTAATGATTAAAGCTTATTTGGCAGGGATTGCATCCTTTTATGAGGGTGAAGATATAGAAATTCAATATAGTATTTATGACGATTTGAAACTCATATGCAAGAATTCAGTGAAAATGGATTATGTGAAGCCAGCAATTGTAGGACAAGTTGCCATGAAAATGCTTTTGAACGAATTAAAGAAATATATAGCCAAAGAGATCGTTGTTGTTGTTTATGATACAGCGTTATATGAATCTATTATAGGAACATTAAAAACAAAAAATAGAGATGTTTTAAAAATGGCAAAGGATGCAAGAAAAAGAATAGCCGGATTTGAGAATTTTACAATAGAAGATGTTAGTGCAGATCATGTAGCGTTGCAAAAATGGGTTGAAGCATTAAAGGATTTGTAAAAATAGTAGATTCTCGTGGCATCATTGTTTTGGCCAAAAGCTGTTTCGTGAAAATGAGGATTTCTACGTGAATTAAGGGAGGATATATAGATGGATAATAATGATATATTAATTAGATTAAGGTATGCCCTAGATATAAAGGATACAGATATGGTGGAAATATTTAAAGCTGGTGGCACTGCACGAACAATAGAAGAAGTGAGGAAGATGCTCATAAAATCTAAAGATTTTTCCGATGAAGAAGATGAAGCTCAGGACGAAATGGAAGAAAATTTAATATGCAAGAACAGTGAGTTAGAGTCATTTTTAAATGGATTTATTATATTCAAAAGAGGAGAGCAAGATCAAAAACCAGGGCAATCTGAAAAACCAGTCTTGGCTATAACGAATAGTCAAAATGTTAACAATATTATGCTTAAGAAATTGAAAATAGCCCTATCGTTAACCAGTGAAGATATGCTTGATATATTTAACGAAGCCGGAATAAATGTAACAAAAGGGGAACTAAGTGCTTTATTTAGAAAAGAAGGGCATAAGCATTATAAAAAGTGTGGAGATAAATACTTTAGGAGTTTCCTAAAGGGATTAGCTGTGAAGAATAGGAAATAGGTGGCATTACAACAGGGATAATACACTGGTTTTATATTCAAACACTTTATTTTGGTAGAAATTTATTTTGTGATGGGTTACGTTTTTAAAATAAGAATAAATAGGTTAAAATCAATACTGAGAATATGTATTCATTGATTGGTTTTAAACCCATTAAGTATATAAACTTGTTTGCAGATACCTCCAAAGGGGCTTCTGCCGCTGCTCTGTTCATAGTATCGTTGAAACTGCAAAAGCAAATGGTCTCAATGTATTTACTTGTTTTGAATATATGCTTTTGTGCATCCCAATTTTGACTCGAAAATCATGCCGAAGAATTGGAGAACTTGATGCCATGGACAGATACAGTACAAGCCGAATGTACGCATTAATAAATCCAGGGCTGGTGTAATACCATGTTCCGGTTTTATTTTTTTTAAAAAGAACTCTCTTTTTGAGTGCTTATTATTATTAAATAAAAAATTGTTCATTATGCCAATAGAATATTACGGACTATGGTGTTACTCTTAAACGGATTGTATACCTGTGAATGATTGGAATTTCTGAAATATTCTGGTTACAGCATAATGGAAAATAAACGTTCTTGTATATAATTGAATTCGTTAGAAGGAATGCGGCAGCGTGGAAAGGGAGGAACAATTCATGAATTCATTAAGCGAATCGCTGATTTCTATTAGAGATCTCAGGATGAATTTTGGAGATAAACAGGTTTTGAAAGGAATTAATCTGGAGATAACAGGTGGACAAATAATTGGCTACATAGGCCCAAATGGGGCTGGAAAAAGCACAACTGTGAAAATTTTATTAGGGATTTTAGACGGGTTTCAAGGTGAAGTAAAGGTGTTTCAAGAAGATATATCATCGGGAAGTGTGAAATATAAGAAAAAAATTGGTTACGTTCCTGAAACAGCGGAGATGTATGATACCCTTACTGCACAGGAATATCTTGTTTTTATTGGAGAAATATATGGATTGGATTTTGAAACTGTTGACAGTAAAGCCAAAAGGCTAATGGATCTGTTTGGTTTAGGCCAGTTTTACAACAACAGGATTTCTTCGTTTTCAAAGGGTATGAAACAAAAAGTGCTTATTATCGCAAGCCTTATTCACAACCCTGATATTTTATTTTTTGATGAACCTTTAAGTGGGCTTGATGCAAACAGTGTAATGATTTTTAAAGAGATTATGTCAGAACTTGCAGCGCAAGGAAAAACGATTTTCTATTCATCGCATATATTAGAAGTTGTGGAAAAAATTAGTGATAGGATTATTCTCATTAATGATGGTCAAATTGTAGCAGATGGTACATTTTTAGAACTTCAGAAAAAAAGTAGCGAAGGCTCACTTGAAGAAATATTTAATCAGCTGACAGGATTTAATCAGTATAAGGAAATCGCTCATGCGGTTATTTCTGTCTTAAATGAGGGATAAACATGAAAGAGTTTACTATTTTAAAATTTTTAGATAAAATTAAGTTCATTTTCAAATTTGCAGGAATTGATTACCCGTTATTGCGAAAAATTTTGCAAATAAAATTTGTTATGGATGAACGAAGAGTTCCCACAATTATGATGAATGGAAAAAACAATGATGAGTCTACGAATTCTTTTAGATCAGGATTACTGATTTATGCATTTATGGGTATTTTTATTGGGATTTTTTTGCTGCCTCCGTTTTCATTATTTTTAAAAATGAATATTATAATGGGCATGCTTATTTTTATGATTATGACAACTATGATATCAGATTTTTCTTCTGTGCTTCTTGACATTGATGATAAAAACATTCTTTTGCCTAGACCGGTAGATGCCAAAACATTAAATACCGCAAAATTAATTCATATCGTTGTTTATCTTTTCAGCATAACATTGGCCATAACAGCGGGAGCGCTCGCTATAGGTTTCTTTCGATATGGATTTTTGTTTTTTCTTGTGTTGCTTTTTGAAATTATACTGATCTGCGGATTTGTAATTTTGTTTACATCACTTTTCTACTATGTAATTCTTACTGTTTTTAGCGGTGAAAAGTTAAAAGACATCATTAACTATTTTCAAATTGCTCTGACAATTTCCATGACAGTGATGTATCAGCTTATAGGACGAATATTTAATTTTTCTGATTTGAATATAAGCATAACCCCAAATTGGTGGCATTTATTGCTGCCTTCAGCATGGTTTGCTGCCCCTTTTAGTATTTTTATTGAGCATGACTATAACAGCCATTACGTTGTGCTTAGTCTTGTTGGAATCATTGTGCCCATAATCGCTATAACATTATATGTTATGGTTGTTGCACCTCGGTTTGAAAGGAATCTTCAGAAACTTAACAGCGGCAGTGCACAGAGAAAGACAAAGGGAAAAGCATCTCTGCGGCGAAGGGTATCTAACATCATTTGCCATAATCCCATTGAGAAAGTCTTTTTTATGTTTACGTTGCAAATGTTGGACAATGAAAGAAAATTGAAACTTAGGATATTTCCCAATATGGCTTTTTCGGTGGCATTTCCATTTATTTTCTTGCTTAACTTGGTTGGAGGCAGGGTGTCTTTTTCGGATATATTTGCACAAATATCACAAGGAAGGTATTATCTTTATTTGTACTTTTCAGTTGCTCTTCTAGCTGCAATGTTTCCGCTGATTAGTTTAAGCCAAAATTACAAAGGCGCATGGATTTACAAGGCACTCCCGGTCGAAAATCCGGCAGTCGTATTTAAGGGTGCATTCAAGGGTTTCTTGTATAAATACATTGTGCCAACTTTTTTGTTTATGAGCTTCCTTTTCATTGGTATTTACGGAGTAAAAATTGTACCAGACTTGGCATTAATTTTTCTTAATATGTTAATATTAATGCTCGCCATTTTTCATTTTTCAAAGAAAGAATTGCCTTTTTATAAAGAGTTTCAATATGCCCAGAATGGTAGCAGTACGGGTATGATATTTCTTATGTTTGCGTTATGCGGCGTGGCTGCGGCTGTTCACTATTTTGCATTAGTGCTTTTTCCGTTTGGTTTAGCCCTAAATATTGGAATTTCTTTGATTATTGTAATAATTTTATTGCATTATAGCTTTAAAATTTCGTGGAAAGACATAGAAAAAGGTACGCAATAAAGCATTGAATTTAATGGCAAGCTTCTGGTTGGAGTAAAGAAACGTATTATTGTATTAAAGCAGACTCGTTCTATTTTACGATGCTCAAACCAGAAATTATAAAACACGCAGTTCCATATGAGGCTGAGGATGGATGTCTTTCTTTGGTTGGTACAGGGGGACATTTGAAGGTTCCTGTTTTTTAACGCATGAATTTTTAAACTTGAGAAGTATATGGAAAACGTGGTAAAAAATGAGGTTATGAAGCTGACGTTTGGAAGAAAAACGGGCTGAAATGGTTGGTGTCTAAGACAAGAATTATAAAGGGGAAAACCAAAATGGGAATTCCAGACATTGAAAATATGATGTCGCTGTCTGAACTATTCAATGAGAGAGAAAGTTTCTACTTTTTTTGCTTTTGGGATTGAGCGATATCCTCTTAGTTTGGTTTCTTCATAACCATGATTTAAACTTCTTCATTAGACATAGAATAAAGTACGGGCTCAACAAAACAGTGCCTTATCTATTGTTACGTTTCATGTGATACTACTTCCAAGTATTTATGTTAAGGGGTATCGAATGTAAAAAAACCAATATCACAATCCTGCAAAATTCATTTTCATGGTCTCTTGGGAGCGGTTTATAATCAGAGGGGTTGAATACATGGCTATCCGTAGGCATCCTTGGTGTATGGCAATGGCGAGATCCGTGAATACTTCTCAGCTTTTTACGAGGTGCGGACATCGCACTAGCATTTTCATTGAAATATTCCTAAGAATTTAATGATACAGTCAGCGTATTCCTAGAAAATAAGGTTATTAGTATGGGAGGATATTGCAAATGAAAGTTATTATTGTATTTGAATCAACTCATCACGGAAACACGAAGAAGCTGGTGGATGCAATTGCTGCAAAAAATGAAGTTGACCTAGTCGACGCAACAGAAGCTGATTCTGTCAACTACGAAAGCTACGATATGATTGGTTTTGCATCGGGCGCTGCATATGGGAAGTTCTACAAAAAAGTTACATCTTTAGCATTGTCTGTTCCTTCTGGGAAGAAAGTATTCTTCATATACTCTTGTGGTAAAAACAACAAAGATTATTCGGAAAGTATACGTACGACCTTGGAGAAGAAAGGCTGCATATCTCTCGGCTCATATGGTTGCTCTGGATATGACACGTATGGCCCATTAAAACTGGTGGGCGGGATCAACAAAGGGCATCCAGATGAAAGTGAAATCAGAGGTGCTGTAGATTTTTATGTATCACTTTTATGACTAACACCCACTGCATATTCTACAGATGGGGAGAATTGCTCATTATGTTTATGACGGATAGCGCAGCCATGTTGCCAATAAAAGGAATCCGAAATGTTTAAATAAACAACAGGGCTTGTGAGTTTGTTTTGACGGAGGTTTTGCAACTTACGTCGGCAGTACATGCATAAATGGTTGAAGCGGTGCATTAAAATTTTCAGTGAGTGAAAGAATTTATTCTGAGCAATATCCTTTCACCTGCTGTGTAAGTACGTCATTGTGTAGCAAAATACAGGACACCATCCCGCTAGAGCAGACTTAGCAAGTGTTTACATATGTAATACTTACACACTGATAAGTATTCAGTGGGCCATTGTCAGTGTCTAACGTGTGTGCGGCGACGAGGGTACTAGAGGGCGAGGGAGCCGCTCCAGCGGAGACGATTGTAGGTGAATGGCTAAACGCTATACCGTCGAAAGAAAGATAGACAAGACCCCCTGGTTCTACCTGAGAAAAATCTGCATCTACCAAGACCCGTCCAATTCCTAGGTTCTTGGCAAGAAATTTATACAGAAATTCAACACCAGTGCACGCTGGCGCACGGTTGTTTAGGCTGTGATAATAACGGCCGAAGGTTGGTTTCGGATTCATAACCTCTGAAGCGGCATACAACACCTGTGAGGTAAAATTTGTGCAGTCTTCTAGGCGATCAAAATTGTAGTATTGTGGACTGTGCCTATATGCCCATTTGTGCGCATAGGATACAGCTCCTTCCTGATCATAGTATGTTTTTCTCATTTTCTCCACCTCTATACGATTGTATGTAGGGAGTAGTATGAGGAGTAAGAAGAAATTTATAAAAGTTAAGCTTTATGCGGATATCCGATCACCATAGTTAAGTAAAATTCCAGCAATATATTACACAGTGCAATGAATCCATAGTATTCGAGTAAATTGCCCAATGTTTAAATGAAACCATTTAGAAGTCCATGTATCTCAATTAGACAGTCTGATTACAAAAAGGACCATTAAGTCTATAAACAGTAATTATGAGGATGATACAAAATACTAATTATTTTATTGCGTTTCTCTTTGTTCAATAAGGAGTGTAGAGAATGCCTATGAAAAAAATAATATTATTAGCTTTATCTGCATTTATGCTTTTTTTTACGGCTGCATGCATTGGTTCCTCTAAGGCAGAGGTGTTTAGCGAGGAGAAGTTTTTGGAGGATATTGCTCCTAATGTGGTCTGCCTTAATTCCTGTGTACAGGAAATGTTTTGTGCAGGGGTGAACTTCGATGATGATAGCTATTTAGCTGCATATGAAAGCAAGAGTGCCTATGCTGATGGCTTGGGTGATATTGCTCTGCTTTTTAAACCGGGTGAAGAGAGCCAATATATGGACTATTTTATTGACCCTATATGTGCTTCATATTATCCTGTAAAAAGCTTCAAAACAAATACTGAAGTAAGAGACAATTTAAAAAAATATTTAGCGGATGCTGTCATTGATAAATGGTTTTCAAACGACTTTTTGGAGTATGAGGGCCAGCTTTATTTAAGAAGAGGTTCAAGAGGCTACGGTGCTATGATATGTGATTTGGAAAGCATGAAATATGAAGAAGAAAAAGATGGAAAACAGTATGTTACTGTTGATTTTAAGCTTTTTGATGAGTTTGACCATACGGAAACATTGGAATTTTCAAAGGTTAATGATGTATGGATTATGACAGATGAAGTAGTGCCCATTCGGAACGAAACGATTGAAAACTGTGATAAAGAAGAATCGGAAGAAACAGATATACGCTCAAAGATGGATGATTATTCGGGTTCGTATGTCGACAGGCAGGGAACAGCAGACATATACAGTGAATTGGATTTAACATATCTGGGAGATAAGGCATATGAAGCTACGATTGATCTGTTCCGTTTGACAGAATTAGAAGGAATTGCTAAGGTCGATGGAGAAACTCTTTCGTTTGAAGATGAAGATATGCAGGTAAAGGGTACAATTGTCATACAAGACAATATAGCGGTATTAACCATTACAGATTCTGGTTTTGATTATATTAAACAAGGGGATGTTTTTGAATTTTCTGCAAAGCTTTCGTAACATGAAATAGAATGAGAATTTTTAATATCAGCAGAGAAAAAGAGTGAAGAAAAACAGGATGTTCTTAATTATTGGCATTGTAATGGTAATTGTGGCTGTTTGTTTTATAATTTACGCACTCCATAACCCTCAAGCTTGTTTCAAGTGCAGCAACTCTATAACCTACGGCATTTATTTGCTTTACGTTGTTGTAACAGTTTTATTTATTGCAAAAGGTTTAAAAAATAAGCAATGAAGATGTTTTCAGATATGTTTCCTAATTATGGGGAGCATGATATAGCATAATTTAGTTGGCAGTATAAATTAATTAATGCAAAATTCATAGATTTTTAATGACATTTTGTAGTATAAAAATTTTAGCAATTTAATCATGAAAATTTCGAGAAGTAATGACATTAACGTATAGGAATACGATATCAGTGCTCTTTTTTCATATAAGAAAATCAATAGGCTTTGGTTTAGCAGGGATTACTGCTTGAACGAAAGCCTATTTTTTATGCCAACAAATGAAAGGAATTTGAGAAAAACGCCTAGAAAACGTATAATTCATTTTGCAATTTCAAATCAAATAAAAATAGACATAGTCCAAAGCCGTTTGGTAAAATCAAGTTACCACACCAAAACTTCCAAAGGAGGCTTAAAACGATCTCCGATAATATTATACAAATAAACGAACGATTAATCAAAAGCGAATTGAAAGAATTAGTGAGAAACAGTGTCGAGGAAGCTCTTAATGCCCTTTTTGACAAGGAAGCTGATGAGCTTTTAAATGCCCAAAAGTATGAGCGTAAAAACACACGTCAAGGATATATGGTCACTATCAAAGAAAGCTGATAACAACCAAAACAGTTTTATCATACAATATGGGCAAGAACCACAGAAAAATGGCTTTGCCCATAAATGAATCTACATTTTTTATTTGAGCTTTTTTTGAATTTACACGGACTTTGAAACGGTCTCATTAATATTGAAATGGCGAAAAGATAACATAAATACATAATATCCCAAATTATCAATTTGCCGCCAAGGCCCCACCAGCCTAACGGCCATCTTTTTTGATCTTTCACAGCTTGGATTCATAATTGCTTCGTTCTGCCATCTATGGATTTGCCGGATTAACCAGCATCTTCGTAAATGTTTACTATCTTCATCTCTTCTCTGTCTGCAAATCTCTTTGAGCTGTTTTCTGTCCATCAAAACTGAACCCATCAACCTGCATTTCGGTACTTACACGAGGGGAAGTACACATTTTTTCCGCTCCTATTTATAGTAGTTGCCCTCCAATAAATGATTGGAAAACATCAATCCAAAAGCACTATTCTTTTAGATAACACGCTTGCTTTCATTTAAGATCTCTGCACCATGTTTTTCAATAATCTGTATTTTACCCTATTTCTATTGAAGACAAAACCTAGCTGAACTATAAAAAGTTAAAAAAACAATTACAAAATAATGGAAAATGTGATATTATGGAAAAAACGAAACCAATCAGAAAGGACAATGAAAAATGGCAGAGCTTTTAGCAGGCTATGAAACGCTTAGCTCACTAGAAAAAATATATACAGTATCCCTGATTATTGGAATCATTGTACCGTTATTAGATTTGTTAATGGGTGTTCTATCCATCGGTCTTCATGTAGGTACTGATATCGATATCGACATGGATGTTGATATGAATTTTGCTAGTACATGGTTACCGTTTAGCTCATTAGCTATTTTATCGTTTCTTGTTTTATTTGGGGGAGGAGGTCTGATCTCTTTATATTTTGTGAATGAAAAGATGAGCCTGATTGTCGCCATTGTAGTTGGGTATTTATTTGCCGTAGTAATGAATAAATTCGTTATTATTCCGCTTAAAAAAAACCGCGTGACATCTCCCAAGTCTGTAGAGATAATAGGAAAGACGGCTAGGGTCACCAGTTCTATTATTGAATCCGGATTTGGAGAAATTGTGGTTATTGTGGATAGGATAACACTAAATTATACGGCAGCATCAAGAGATAATGAAGCGATTGGCTATGGTGAGATCGTTAAAGTATTAGAATTGAAGGAAAATGGCGTTGCAATTGTCTGGAAAGAAAAAAAGGAGGAAATTTGATGTTTGACTCATTGATTATGACCGTAGGGGCGGTCGTTTTAGGTATTATTCTTATTACCTTAGTTATTTTAACCGCATGGAAAAAGGTTCCAGCAGATAAAGCAGCTGTTGTGACTGGTCTTGGGAAGAAGAAAGTGATTACTGCAGGCGGTATTATTGTCATACCAATATTCCAAAGAATCGACTACATTTCATTGCAAAACGTACGATTCCCAATTGCTATGCAAGATGCAATGACTAGGCACGGCGTTCCAATTAACACGGAGGGTATTGTCGTAATTAAAGTACAAAATACCGAAGAAGCTATATTAATGGCAATGGAACAGTTTAATGATGTGACCCCTGCGGTGACAAAAGAAAAGATTATTGATACGGCAAAGGATGTATCTGAAGGTAAGCTAAGAGAAATTATAGCGACTCTTACGGTAGAGGAAATATATAGTGAAAGAGATAAATTTGCATCAAAGGTTCTGGAAGTAGCAGCAGAACAGTTAAATGTATTAGGTTTGGAATTAAAGTCTTTCTCCATTAAAGATATTTCAGATAAGAATGGATATCTAGAAGCATTGGGTAAGCCTCAGATAGCCGGAATTAAGAGAGATGCGCAGATAGCAGAGGCAGATGCCTTAAGAGAAACTCAGATTAAAACTTCCGAGGCTAAGAGACTGGGTGCCGCTGCCCAATTGGAAGCAAACGCTAAGATTGCAGAAGCTCAGAAAGAGGCAGACGTTAAGGTTTTAGAGTATGAACAGCAGCGACAGCTGGCTAAGGCTAAAACGGATGCTTCCTATGAAATCCAACAAAATATTACCAATATGGAAGTTATTAATACTGAAATGGATGCGGCTGTTTTAAAAGAAGAAAGACAGAAATCTGTAAAAGAAGCTGAAATTCAAGTAGAGATTGCCGCTGCAATTAAGAGTACTGAACTTGCAGGAAGAAAAGCTGAACGTAAACAAAAGGAGCTACTTGAAACGGTTGTAAACCCTGCTGCAGCTGAAAAGCAAAAAGCAGAGTTACAAGCAGAAGCCGATAAGATTAAGACTGTTAAGGCAGCAGAAGCCGATGCAGAAGCAAAGAAACTAAATGCGGAAGCTGAAGCTGCAATGATTCAGAAAACAGGAGAAGCTACAGCTGAGGCAATTAAACTGAGAGGACTTGCAGAAGCGGAGGCTATGGAAAAGAAGGCAGAAGCATACGCTAAATATGGCAACGCTGCTATTATTGACATAGTTATTGATAAACTTCCAGAAATAGCTAGAGCAATTGCAGAACCAATGAGCAGAATTGACAAGATTACGATTATTGGTGGTGGAGACGGTTCCGGAGGGAGTGCTACAGATGTAACAAAGATGGCACTTGGTAGTTTAACCGCAATCACTGAAGGCATGAAGGATGTCCTGGGATTTGATATGACAGAGGTTATGAAAGCGAATACTTATGCAGGAAAGACGGATAAGAATATTAACTTTAATCTTGATAGACTGACAGATAAGGAAAAAGCGGCTGCTATTGCCGGAACAGTGGCAGCTCTTAGGGACAATCTTTTAGATGGAGAAACACTTACAGAAGCAGTTGTTGAAGAACCAGCAGTATCTGTTGAGATTGTTGACCCGATTGCTGAAACGGAAGAGAATTGATCGACACCAATAGGTACATAGATTGAGCCGGTTTCCTGCCTTTTTACTTGGATAAACGTTGTAAGACAGAAAATTTCAAAATCGAAAAAAGGACTACTCGGTAATTTGGAATCCTATAACCGTAAAGTCGGTTGAAAATCACTGGGCAAAAGAGGCAGTCAACGATATGGCTTCCAGACAGGTCATTTTTAATCCAGAGGAGTTTGAGCCCAATAAAGCTATAACAAGAGCAGATTTTGCAGAATATATCGTTAGAGCGTTGGGAATCTACAGAGAAGGTACAACCCACGAGAATCGCTTTCAGGATGTAAGTGCTACCGGGGAAAGGACCTTAGCTATACTGATAGCGAATGAGTATGGAATTGTTTCAGGATATTCTGACGGTACATTTAGAGGAGATAACCAGATTATAAGAGAAGAAGCAATGGTTATGTACCTAAGAGCCATGAAGATTACGAAGCTTGTAGGAAGCGATGAGAACAGATACCAAAGCTATACTGACTACAGCCAAGTAAGTGAATGGGCAAAAACAAATGTTAAGAATGTATTATCCGCTCATATATTTAATGGAACAACAGCAACAAAGATATCTCCTAAAGCGACTTGACTTATGCAGAAGCAGCACAGGCGATAAAGAATTTGTTAGTTGAATCAAAGTTAATTAGCGAGTAATGATGTTTTGACGGAGTGCTTAGAAAAATAGGCACTCCGTTTTGATTTGAATTGCACTATAGTCAAGAAAATAGACACGTTTTTAAACAAAAATTACCTGAGCACACTTAAATAGTGGTGCTTCCGTTATAAATTTTCAATCGCATCAGGGAAGACCTATTATTGCCTGATATAATAAAGTTGTAACACCCGGGTATAGCGTGGTAAAATAAAACTAAGCTGAAACAATTTTCAAGAATATTAGCTTGGGCAGTTGCAATTACAGGAGCAATCGGAATTGCGTCAACTGCTATAGAGCAGTAAGCACGCTGATGTAGTTTCTGTTGACAGATAATATGGTATATATTATTATATTCACAGACTGAATTTCAATAAATAATACAAAATGAGGTGTATCATGATTAAACTCAAAGGGGTACGAATCGGTGATTTAGAAATAAAAGTACCGATTATACAAGGAGGAATGGGTATAGGTATAAGCCTTTGGCGTTTAGCTGGGGCGGTTGCTGCCCAAGGTGGAATAGGTGTAATATCAGCAGCGCAGCCTGGATTTTTGAAAGAGAGCTTTGATAAAGAGCCCTTGAAAGCGAATCTTGAGGCTTTGGCAGACCATATAAGAAAAGCCAAAGAAATAAGCAATGGCGGCATAATAGGCGTAAACATCATGCGTGTATGCAGCAACTTTGACAAGTATGTACAATGTTGCGTCCAAAGCGGTGCTGATGTTATTATTTCTGGTGCAGGACTGCCATTGGAACTGCCAGAACTACTCAAGGATACAAAGGTCAAATTTGCACCGATTGTTTCCTCTTTAAGAGCCACCCAGTTAATGTTTAAAAGATGGGAAAAGAAAGTTGGGCGAGTGTCAGACTTTCTGGTTATAGAAGGGCCAAAAGCCGGTGGTCATTTAGGCTTTACACCAGAGGAAGCACAAAACTTGACCAATGAAGAATACGATCAAGAGGTCGTAAAAATAGTTGAATATGTCAATAGCCTTGAAGAAAAATATGGCCATATTCCTGTGTTTTTTGCGGGTGGAGTATATGACAGGACAGATATTGACCATTACCTAAGTTTGGGGTGCAGTGGCGTACAAATGGCAACCCGATTTGTAGCCACCCAAGAATGTGATGCAGCTGATGCCTTCAAAGAAGCCTATATAGAAGCAAAAAAAGAAGATGTTATGATTGTGAAAAGTCCGGTAGGCTTACCAGGTAGAGCCATACGCAATCAGTTTGCCAGGGAAAGGGAAACAAGCCGTCTGCCTGTGGAAAAGTGTTTTGGTTGCATAGAGCATTGTAATCCGGCAACAACTCATTACTGTATTACCCGCGCCCTCATGCAAGCTGCCATAGGGGAAAAAGACAATTCTCTGCTTTTCTGCGGCGAAAGTGTATGGCGTGTGGATAAAATAACGACCGTAAAAGAAATCTTTGATGAATTAAATAGCTAATATTCAAATTAAGACCTTGGGGGCAAGTTTAGATTGGCTCCCAAGGTCTACTTTTACACTACCGCTTTACTGTTGGGTAATTGTTGGTTTTCAAGTTTTTAAATCAATTTAAATTTATTTTTAGCTTATTTTAATTTGAATTTCAAACCCGAAACATAAACTCATGCTTGATTGTTTAATGTTTTTAATGCTATTTACTAGCTTGAATGAGTAATGCTTGCAGTTCGGATTTTTGCCTACTAGACCTATTGCATAAAAAGTATCATATTTATCTGTATCCAAATTCACATTAGGTACTATAAGTACTACGTCATCCGTTTCGGTAGCCCTAACTTGTAATGTGTCTTTCATTGGCATAACATCAATGTAGGGCGTAAAATGTACAAATGTAATGTCTACTGCGGGAGCATTCGGCGAAGGTGTAAAAATCATAGCCTAGTTTTGCCTGTTTTTTAAGTTCGTTAGCTTCAGGAAGAGCATGAAATTCAATATTACTCGGATTTTCAACGAATGCTACAGTTTATCTGAAATTTTTATCAAATGTTAACATATCAGAGAAAACAGGAGATATTTCGTTTCGGTAACATAAAGAGATATTTTATAATATTTTAAAAAATGGAAGAACCGTTCAATAGTCAGATTGTCCAAACGGCCGTCCATGCTGATTTTTGCTGCAAGTAGTGGAGCTTGGAATACCGGAAGTTCACCCTGCCGACGTATAGAAACAGCTGCTTTATGGAATTCCATCAGGTTTTTCTTATCCGCATTTGAGAAACCTGTTCGTGCATTTTTTTAGATAACACACACCCATAGAAAGCTCACCAACCTTTTTGATAAGGACCTCCTATTCGTTCTCGTACTTTTTTTTAATTTTTGCAATGTCCTATCTTTTTTTTCAAAGACGGAAGATATATTGGTGATAAAGCTCCTTTCCAACAGCTCAGTACAGGCTGGGAAATTTCCTATGACAATTCCTATTTTTTAAAATTTTAGTCAGCATAGATTCTTCAGCCAAGATTTCTATTACAATAGTTGCTTTTTTCTGGGGTAACCAGATTTTTCGCCCCATTCATAATTTAATGATACCTTTTTGAGAATTTGTGTCCAACGTTATGTGTACATTATAGAATTTTGCACAAAAATATTATTTATCTCTATTAGTATTTTAGACTGAATCAATTGGAGGTAAGAAGTCATTATTTTTGTACATTTCCACAAAGTATTAGTTTATGAACAATCTTCATTGATTTTTCTATGCAAAATAGCATACTATTGGTTTACGTACTTAAATCTAAGGAAAGTGATGCGTCTTAAATGGAAAATAGCTTGTTTGAAAAACTCCCTGAAGATTTGCGCAGTATACTCCTAAAGGAGTTACTTCAAAATCCCTTTATGGGAATCAACATTACAGATGGAAATGGGAAAGTCCTTTTTCTTAATAAAACCCATTATAAAATAACGGGGCATCCACCAGAACTATATATTGGACGAACGATGGAACAAATAACAGACGAGGGTTTAATATCTGAGTCAGCCACATTAATCACTCTAAAAACAAAAAAAACTACATATATAAGTCAAATTTCATCCCATAAAAACCGCTTTTTCCAGGTAACGGCGATTCCTGTTATGGATGATAGGGGTGAAATCAAATACGTCATCAACTATTTGATTGAAGTTTCAGATTTAGTAGAATTACGTAACCAACTTCATGATGCGCATATACATAATCAGCAATTGATAAATAATAATGAGCTTCTTCGTAAAAAACTGAATCATTCTGGCGAATTGGTTTACCAAAGTACTGTCATGCAAAATGTTGTAGAAGCCGCTGCAAAAGTTGCTGAACATGATGTTTCTGTCTTAATTACAGGGCCTTCCGGTGCAGGCAAGGAAGTGATTGCAAATCTATTGCACGTCTATAGCAACCGCTGTAAAGCACCTTTTATAAAGATCAACTGCGCTGCAATTCCTGAACAACTTTTGGAAAGCGAACTTTTCGGTTATGAGCCTGGAGCTTTTACAGGTAGTAATACAAAAGGAAAAAAAGGACTTATGGAAAGTGCTGATAAAGGTACGCTATTACTTGATGAAATTGGCGAATTACCCCTAAGTTTACAATCAAAACTCCTTAGAGTTTTACAAAATCATAAACTTCGACATATCGGCGGCAACAAAGATATCGATGTTGATTTCCGTCTGATTACATCTACAAATGCAGATTTAGAGGCGATGATTCAGCAAAAAACCTTTCGAGAGGATTTATACTACCGACTCAATGTAATCGAGCTAAAAATGCCTGGTCTGGAGGAACGTAGAGAGGACATCGTATTATTAATCAACCACTTTTTGAATAGCTACAACGCAAAACATAATACAAACAAAACCTATCAAAAGGAAGCACTGCTTTACTTAACATCATGCAATTATCCTGGCAACGTGCGTGAGCTGCAAAATATTGTAGAAAGAACTGTGGTCATGAGTACGGGCGTCATTATCACTTTGGCGGATGCGCAGCTAGCAGCAGGACATTTAAAACCTGCATCACAAGAGAACATTCTTTCGGACACGCTTTTTGTGGATATTGAAAATGGAAAGTGTTTAAAGGAATTGGTTGCAGATTATGAAAAGGGGATTCTTGCACAATACCAAAAAAAATATAGGAGTGGAGCAAAAATGGCAGAAGCTCTTCAAACAGATCAGTCTACGATTTCCAGAAAACTTTCACGTTATAACATTTTAAGTGAGTAAGGTTGATTTAAGATCATCAAAACCATGAAAAATGCACATTTGCAAGATATATGCGAAAATGCATGAATTTTTGCAGATGTGCAATGGTTATAATAGAATCCCCATATGATTACGTTTTCATTGAAAGCCCCATTTTGATTTTGTTAAGACTTTCTATTCCCTTCTCAATAATTATGCATTTTTGCAAGGAAATATCCCATATTTTACGCCATCCCCTCTAATTTTCCGACAAAAAAATATAATCAGTGTTAAAAATATATTTTTCCCATATCACATTTCAATTCAAGATATTAAACTTTCGATTTTTTGCACAAGTAAATCACGGTTTTTTAATAAAGTTTCGTTTTTTTTGTTTTAATTTCTTTAAAAATATAGTTTTGGTATAAAATGTGCTCTATTATTTAGCATCGCGATAAATATTATTATGCTATTCAACGTTGTTACTGAACAAATGAATTTGAACAAATTAAGAAGGAGCTGTTTTAAATGTATCTTTGTGACTTAAAAAGAGTGGAAGACAAAATCAAAACTTTTGCTAAATTTGGCGATGCAGGCCATGGTGGTATTACAAGGTATTCCCTTTCTCCCGAAGCGATCCAAGCTAGAGATGAATTTGTAAGAAGAATGGCAGCTATCGGTGCAACAATTGAAACTGATGACTTGGCAAATATGTATGCTACCATTCAAGGTTCTGATCCAAATGCCAAAAGAATTGTAATGGGATCTCACTGTGATTCAGTAAAAAACGGTGGAAACTATGATGGTATTTTGGGTGTTATGGGTGCTATGGAAGTATTAGAAACAGTAGTGGCAGAAAATATCCCTCACAGACACCCCTTAACCGCAATGATTTGGACCAACGAAGAGGGCTCTGAATTTCCTCCTTGCATGATGAGTTCTGGAACTGTTTCCTATGACTATATGCCAGAAAGATTTAGAGATAATTTTGAATTTAATAAAATGATGGCTTCCAGATCCATCTTAGATCCAGAAATGACTTTTGGAGAAAAATTGTCCACATTTAAATATAAAGGAGAAAAGGCTAACAGAATCAATCCCGATCAATACAAAGCCATGTTTGAACTTCATATTGAACAGGGTCCTATTCTGGAAGACGCAGGAAAAGATGTTGGCGTTGTAACCTGCGTACTTGGCCAAATGTTATACAGAATAAAGTTCTACGGGCAAGCAGCCCATGCCGGCACATTCCCTATGAAAAAAAGAAAAGATGCTTTTCATGCAGCTTCTGAAGCACTTTGCTATTTGCACGAAGAAATTGACAAACTGGGGCATGAAGACTTGGTATACACAACGGGTGAAGTTGTAATCCATCCTTGTGTAAACACAGTTATCCCGGATTTCTTCGATTTTTCTATCGATGTAAGACATGAAAACCCCGAAGTTCTTAATCAGGTTCGTGAAATTCTTGCAACACTTGAAACAAGAGAGTGGCAAGGATGTAAGTGTGAAGTTGTTCTTGGCTGGAACAGGGATACCGTTTACTTTGATGAAAAATTGATTGGCTATGTTAGAGAAGCAGTAGCAGCATCAGATATTCCTTATATGGAAATTAATTCTGGCGCCGGCCACGATGCACAATATATTTCTTACATGATTCCTACTACAATGATTTTTGTTGTATCCAAAGACGGTCTGTCACATACAGAAGTAGAATACTCTACTCCTGAACAATGTACAAATGGCATAAGCATTATGTTAAATGCGGTTTTGAATGCGGACAAAGCAGAGGATTAACGAACAGATGTCTTTCAATTAGAAAAACATTCACTCGGTGGGACTTTCTCACCCCACCGAGAATTACTTTTGCCAAGGCTTGTGCAGCCTTATCATTTGAAAGGAGCGTATTATGGATTCATATTTATTAATGGCCGATACAATGACAAATAAGGCATATCTTGATGTTGCCAATTCCCCCATGATGTGGGCAGTGGTAATTCCTACTGTTATTATGGTTTGTATCCAAGCTTATATTTTCATACGAGATGCGATTAAAGCAGGCCCTATTGTAGGTCTAACAAAACAAGATACCAAAGAAGCAATGCGGGCGGGTGCCATTTGCTCTATCGGACCTGGTCTCTCAATGTTTACAGTTATGATTGCTTTAATGAGTATTTTAGGTGGTCCCTTTGCTTGGTTGCGTCTTTCTATTATTGGTACCATTACAACAGAAATGCTGGGCGCAACAGCAGGCGCAACAGCAATGGGCGTTGACTTAGGTGGTCTGGATTATGGCATCACTGCATTCTCCTGTTCTGTTTGGGTTATTACATTGAACACATGGGGCTTCTTTATCGTAAACCTCTTATTTGCTCACAAAATGGAAAAAGTTAAAATGGCTGTAGAACGCCACGATGCACATATGTTTGACGCTGTTGGTCTTTGCGTAATGATTGGTTGTGTGGCTATGTTCCTCGCTGGACAAATGGTTGGCGGCACCGGCAAGTTTATTGCAGCAATCGCAGGTTTTGTTATCATGACAATTTTAGTTCGGATTTCTGAAAAATATCCAAAACTAAAAGAATACAACCTCGGTCTTGCTATGTTGGCGGCAATTTTCATTGCACAGTTTGTTGTTCAAATAGGAGGTTGATACTATGAGTAATGTTCACAATACTGAAGATGTTGATAAGAGATTTCATGAAGAATACACGGTTAAAATGATTAAGCGTGGACGTTTAACTACCTTAATTGCAGCTCTGCTTACTTTTATTCCAGCCCTATATTTATGGTTAGCATTGGGTTATAAACCTTCTTGGAGTTTAATTGGGCAAGGTTGGGCTATTATTGTATCTTCTTATTTAATCATTTATTTTGTTGAACCTTTAGGATTTTATCCTGTTATGGGGTTATCAGGCATTTATATTGGGTATTTAGCAGGCAATATCCCATCTGTTCGTCTACCAGCCATGATTTCTGCACAAGTAGCAACAGGTTGTGAAGCAGGTACAAAAAGAGGGGAATTGGTAGGTACAATCGCTATTGGTATGTCTGTATTTGTAAACTTAGCTTTCGTTACGCTTGCCGCAATTACCGGCGTTGCGATTTTAAATGTATTGCCACCCTTTATTGTTAGTGCTTTTGATTATACATTGCCTGCAATTTTAGGTGGTGTCATTGCGCAATATTTTAAGAAAAACAAAGTTTTTGTGCCTTTGATTTTAGCAATTTGTGTTGTATTGCAAAAAGCACCTTTGCCTAGCGTTGCAAAATTCCCTAGTGCAATTTTACTAAGCTTTTTTATTGGATATTTCTTATATAAATCAAAAAAGAAATAAACAATACTATGTAGTATAGAACTTCAAGTATTCCAAACTATAAATAGAAAATTCATTTGGGTGGCGGTGCTGAATTCCGCCGCCCGCCTTTTCTATCAAGGTATATTTTCAAGATTAGATTGAAGCTATACCTTGGTAAAAAATCAAAAAGTATCAGGTGTTCTTATTTAGAAAGGATGATTCTATGAACCAGACTTGCATAAAAATATTTTCCTTCAGGCCAGAGGATTACCGTAAAACAGAGAATTTTTTAAATCAAATGCTCCAAAAAGGTTGGCGTTTGCGTTGGTGTAAGGGAACCTTGGCCGGGTTTGTGCGAACCGAAAATAAAAATCTACACTATATTGTAGACCCTTACGCAGTATCATCTATTTTTAATCTTAGAAAATTTCCAAAATCTCGATTAAACGAATATATGGAAAATGGCTGGTATGCTATAGGTAAAAGTAAAGGGTGTTATATTTTTTGCAGTGACAATACAAATCCGAAAATTCCGGACTTAGAAGAAGGTTTGGAAGAATCTGTGAAAAAGACCTGCTTCATAGCATCACTTGTGTTAGCGGCCATACTTACAATTGTACTTATAAAATTATTCACTACCCCCGCCATATTATACTGTATACTTCTTACCGATATTTATATTGTATTAACGGGAGTGATAGTATTTTTGATTATTTATCACATCATAAATGCAATTTTACTGAAACAATCAAAGAATCGTTCGGTATATATCGATAGCAAAAGATACCTCATTCATGATGCAATGATATTTATCTTCTTCATTTTAGCGATACTCTTACAGGCAAGGAATCAAAGTTCTATACTGAGCTATTTGCTTCTTCCTATTCTTGTTGTTGCGATTGGGTCTATTGTTTTAATCACTGTATCAAAACGATCAAAAACACCCCAAGAAAACAATAAAAGGTTGATTCCTGTAATTTGTGTTATGGGGCTGATCCTATTCATACTAATTCCTTTATCTGTGCATCGTTTGCAGGAAAATAGTATGATGAATGAAAAAAAAGAAGCAGACCAATTGCTTACGAAAAGTTACCTTTTACCTGTTGCGCATCTCAATGATTTTGTATCTGTAACTGGTTTTAAAAATGCCATTAAAGAAAATAATTCAATATTAGGAAATAATATGATCTATGCCGAAGAATTACAAGATTTGTCTATATTTACTAATCGTACAAAAATGAAGTCAAATATGCTGGCCAAACCAATTTTCAACTATTTATTCATTCAAACGCAAAAGGAACAAAATGAATATTTCAAACAGAATAGCCTTTATGGTATTACGTATTATAGCTTGGAAAATACAAATATTATTTTATATCAGAACAACAACATTGTTTATCTCTGCACCCCTCCTGCCGGTGTATCAAAGCAACAAGTTTTAGAACTCCTGCTTTCTTACTAGTTGACAACAAAACTGTGCAGACGGATTGTGGATGATAGTCAATAAAGTAGACACGAGGCACGCATCTGTGGAAAGGTATAAGTGTTAAAATTGAAGATGACAATCATGATACGAATTGCGGCAGTGGATGATGAGATGCATGTGCTGAATAGGTTTGAATGAATGGTACTGAAAAACAATGAGATTGGGCGAAAGGTTGAGGCAACAAATGATGCGTTAAAACTTTTAAATTCGTATCACACAAAAATCTTGAAAAAATATGTTTCTATAGCCGTTAGTTCAATTATTGATCAAACGGCTATTCTTTTACGTTGAAGCCGTTAATTCAGTGACTTAATGTCCTAATTAATTTTTTTTTGCAAACACCCTTGTTCGTTTGTAATCTTTTTTAAATGGAAGTATACTGTAAATAAAAAGCAGGATACAGTGAGTTACCAATATGAAGTATATTTGTGCATTCGAGGTGGCTGCCCAATGGGAAATTAGCGGCACAATGATTCACTACGATTGTGTGGAAGGATGTATTCCGGCAGATGCCATGAACCAACAGATTGAAAATAAAAGCGTGGCAAGGTTTTGGGAGGCTATGTGGATGGCGAAAATAAAAACTTTTGATACAGCGGCAGTCTACCTCACTGCTGCATTTAAGATGCAAATGGAAATGGTAATGCAGTACCCCTGCACACTTGTGGAGGCTCCCATGGGCTATGGAAAAACGACCGGTGTGAGGGAGTTTTTGAAAAATATAAACGTTCAGGTTTTAAGGCAAAAGCTTCATGACGATTCTCTGACAGGCTTTTGGAAAGACTTTTGCCGCTTATTTCGAGAGATGAATACAGACTGCTATGATTCTCTCTTGCAAATTGGGTTCCCCACAAACAGCAATACCAAAGAAATGGTTGTGGATTTCATCCAGAAGGCTTTGCATTCGGAATTCACAGTTTTGGTGTTGGATGATTACCATCTGGTTGACAGCTCCGAAGTCAATGACTTTATAGAGTATCTGCTTTGGAATGAACTGCCGGAATTACATATTGTTTTAACTGCTCGTTATACACGTTTAACCAATTTAGATGAACTTATTCTGAAAGGATATTTACTGCATATCCAAAAGGATGCTTTGGAGTTTACACCTGAGGAAATCAAGGCATATTTTCGGTTGTGTGGGGTAACCTTGCAGGAAAAGGAGGTTAAAAATCTTCATGCCTATACAGAAGGGTGGATCAGTGCCTTATACCTCTTGATGCTAAACTATAAAGATGAGGGAATCCTAGCAGCATCACCTAACCTTTCTCGGTTGATTGAAAAGACGGTCTATTCGCCGTTCAGTCAGGAAATTAAGGACTTCCTTGTGCATATTTGTTTCCTAGATACCTTTACCTTAGAGCAGGCATCTTATTTGTGGCAGAAGGGAAACACCGAAGAATTGCTAGATGCAATCGTAGGCAGAAATGCTTTCATTAATCGGGATGAAAAAACGGGCATTTATCAAGTCCATAGAATTTTTGGGGAGTTTCTTCAGGCATTGCTGAAACGGGCGGAAGTTGCACAAAAAGATAAATTATACCGCCGTATGGCTGCATGGTATGCAAAAACCGGGGAGTATATTCCTTCCTTAAAATATTATTATCTTGCGCAAGATTGGGATGCTCTTTTTGAGGTGCTAGAAGAGGATCAGGGGCACAGTATACTCAATGAGCACCGCAAGGAACTGATTTCTTTCTATGAGGAATGCCCAGCCCCTATTAGAGAAAAACACCCTGTGGCATTGCTGGTCATTGCAATCTGCTTTTTTTCCTATAATGAAACAGAACGTTTTGCAGCGGTATGTAAAGAAATAGGCGCACTTTTGCAAAAAAACGAAAGTGGAGAAAATCAGTCGCTCTCAGAAATTGAGGGTGAATTAGAGCTCCTCCTTAGCTTCACTGAATATAATAATCTCGAAAAAATGGGAGAGCATATCAAAGCCGCCTGCAATCTCATGGAACGGCCCGCCAAGTTTATGGATACCCGTGGTGGCTGGACATTTGGCGCGCCCTCTGTACTTTATATGTTTCACAGGGAAATTGGGGAACTTATGCGGGAACTGGAACTCATGAAGGAGACCTTGCCTTACTATGATCGGATTGCAAAAGGTCATGGAGCGGGTGCCGCCCACATCATGGAGGCAGAGATTTCTTATCTGCACGGTGAATTTGATACTGCAGAAATTTTAGTCCATAAGGCACTCTATCATGCGAGTCGCTACAAACAGCAGGATATTTTGATTTGTGCGGTTTTTCTTCAGATGAAAATGGCACTGTATCAGGGTGATTATGCCTATGCAGCGTACAACCTTCAAAAAATAGGAGAACAAACGGAGAAAGAAAAATGGTATCCTCTGCTGGATACGATTGAACTTTGCCAAGCTTTTTTGCTGGCTTCGCTGGGGCAGAGGCAAAACATTCCTAAGTGGATTGCCTGTGGCAATTATGAATACAGTAAGCTTCACTTTCCAGCGTTGCCTTTTTTCAATATCATATATGGTCATGTGCTTCTGGTTCAGGAGGAATACCACAAGCTGCTTGGAAGCATGGATTACTTTATGGAGAATGCCAGGGTGTTCCCCAATCTTCTGGCACAGCTATATACCCACATCTATGCCGCAGCGGCCAATGAAAAGCTGCATCGAAGGGATGAGGCACTGACGGAGCTTACAAAAGCTCTGGAACTGGCACTTCCTGATTTGTTCTTGATGCCCTTTGTGGAACATTGCGGACGGATAGAAGCTTTATTGGCAGAACTGTATCGTAAAGGGGTGAAGAAAGAATTTATTTCTTCCGTCTTAGGGCTGCATGAGCCTTACAAGAAGGCAATCAGCAGTATTACGGCGGAATATTTCACCAGCGAAAAGCCTGTTCTTACGGAACGGGAAACAGAAATTGCGCAGCTAGTTGCGAAAGGGCTTTCCAACAAGGAAATTGGGCAGCAGCTGTATATTTCAGAAAATACGGTAAAAACCATTTTGAAGCATATTTTTGAAAAACTAGGCATCGGCTCACGGGCTTTACTAAAGCAACAGATAGACTTTGAGCGTGAGGAATAATCCTTGATTTTTTTTCACTCGCCAAAATCACCCACTGGGTGATATAAAACATAGAAAATCCACTGTACAATAGGTATGGTGGATTTTTTATGTTTTTGGAGGTGATTCAGTTGAGTCAAATAATCAATGTTGTACCAAAAGAGGATTACTGTCTGGAGATTATTTTAGATAACGGCAGCAGTATTCATTTGAGCCTGAAAAGTAGGTTGGGAACCATACGGTTTGGAGAACTCACAGATATGGAGCTGTTCAAGAAAGCAACCACGGACGGTATCTGCATCAATTGGGAGGGGAAAGTGGAAATATCCCTGAGCGAGGCGTTCCAGCTGGCACAAAAATAAGGAGGGATTCTAAGAATGAAACAAAAATGGAAGAAAATGAGTAGCCTATTTTTAGTGGTGTGTATGATTTTTACCATGTTGCCGACATCAGTGTTTGCGGGGGGGGGATAGACAGAGCACAGGTGTATTTTGGAAAAAACAGCAGTGGCAACCCTATCAAGTGGTACATTGTAGCAAACGATGCCGACAGCCTCACTCTGTGGACAACGGACAGTATGGGAAATAAGGCGTATGACAGCAGCGGACATGACAACTGGAGCGGCTCAGATATCTGCACGTGGTTGAACAGCACATTTTTGGATGATGCTTTCACCGTAGCAGAACAGAAGTTGATAGACACTTATGGGAGTACAGAAGATCCGAATAGTATTGACATCAGCCAAAAAATCGTGTTGCCATCGGTAGATGAGATGGGTACCGATGGTAACACTGGTGCGTGGAATATAAATCAAAGTGCTCGCTCATTACCTAATAGCTGGTGGCTACGGACACCAAGTGCGAGTGATAATGCCGCAGCATATGTCAAATTTGACGGTCAAGTTATCGTAGACGGCGACGACGTAAGTAAAACACTTGCCATTTGCCCAGCTTTTAAGGTGGATGTGACGGCTGCTCTTTTCGGAACCGCCGCCGCAAACGGCAAATCCACAAGCATAGGTTCCCTCGCCAAGGTGACAGCTCCCAGCGGTGCGATGAAATGTACGATTATCGATTCAGCCATAGCAACGCCATCGCTGACACTGGCAGCAGAAACCAATGGCACGAATGCAATCCAATTCGCTTATTCCGGCGCACAGACGGGAATAAATCAGTATCTCTCCTGCGCACTGCAGCAAAGCAAAACCCTGGAATATTATGGTAAGTTGGCGGACTGTAACAGCAATCCCAGTGGAAATTGTACGTTTTCTATCTCGGGTGTAAATCATGGAACTTATGACCTACAAATCTTCAGTGAACAGGTTAACGACGATTATTTTTCGGATTATGCAAGTGCGCCAGTGGGCACAATGACGCTGACGGTGGATGCAAACGGAAACGGTACTGTAAGCGGCACTGGATTTTCATCAGATGATTCCACTTCTCCCGTGCTTTCCGTGGGCAGTGTGAACCGCACCAGCGATACGGAGGCAATCATCGACTTCATCAGTGATGAAGCGGGGGAAGCTTACTATGCTGTGGTAGATAAAGATGTAGCCGCACCAGATAAAGCGGATATCGTAAGTAGCGGAATATCCCTCGGCTCGGTGAGCGGTACGGCTACAGGCAAGGCGGTTAACTTGAGCGCAGGCGCAAAGGACATCTATTTGGTGGTCAAGGACGTTGCAGATAATGTCAGTGATCCACTAAAAATTGAAGCGGAGGCTTATGTTCCCATAGACACTGCGCCTATCCTTTCGACGGGCAGTGTGAACCGTACCAGTGATACGGCGGCAACCATTGGCTTTACTACAACTGAAGCGGGCGAAGCTTACTATGCAGTGGTAGACAAAGATGTAGTTGCGCCAGATAAAGCGGATGTCGTAAGCGGCGGAACATCCCTCGGCGCGGTGAGCGGAACGGTCTCAGGCAAGGCGGTTGACTTGAGCGCAGGCGCAAAGGACATCTATGTGGTGGTTAAGGACGTGGCAGGAAATCTCAGCGACCCACTGAAAATTGAAGCGGCGGCTTATGTTCCCCCTAATACAGATGTCGACACCGTGGGCAAGAGCAATGACGGCGTAAACTTTACTTCGTTACTGTCTGGCGGCGGCAAAGTTTACTATGGAAGCTATCGGCACATCCTGGAACCTTTTCATGGGTCGGGAACATTGCATAGCACTTGGGAACAACAGGATACCCCCGTTCTGTGGCGCATCATGGGGGAAGAACAGGGAAGCCCAGACCATGGGATTACATTAATGAGCCATTATATTGTGGATTGTGACAAATTTGGGCTATCGAATGATTGGGAGAAAAGCTACGCGAAAGGTATTCTAAATACGACCATTTCATATAGTCCAGATGCTGTTTTTTTATTGAAAAGCTTTACCGCTCCAGAGACGGAGCATATCCTAACGACAACAGGACTATCCGCAAAAACATCTTCCATCGGGGGGATTAACCAGTTAAGTGATTGCAAATTTTGGTTGCCTGATTTTAATTACCCTAGGCAAGGTTCTGGCGGAAAAGGTAATGTCACTTGGTATGCCAATATGGAAACAACCCCAACCGTACAGTTAGGAGACTCCGTCAGTGATAACATTGCGACCTTAAAGTGTGGCACGGTGGTCAGCTATTGGCTCAGGTCACCTATCTCAAATAAGTATACCCATGAAAACCAGGTAGATTACTATGGATATACAGACAGCGCGGGTCATGTCGAAGGCTATAATGGTATTCGCCCTTTATGCAAGTTGGATCCCCAATCAGTACTTTTTGCTTCTGAAATTCTCTCGGATGTGACAAATAAACCTTGGACAACAGCCACCGTGGCAAATAATTACGCCACAGGCGATGGTACAGCAAAGAATTACAAGCTGACAATTTTAAATAGCTCTCTTCAGCTCGGCACACTAAGACTTAATGGAGCGGATTTGCAAAACGGCTCAACAAATGCGATTGAACTTGGCACAAACCTTGATATTACAGCGGCAGGTGCCAGTGCAGACACGAAACTAACCTATAAAATTGTTACAGCAGAGGGTGGCGAAAGGCAAGTGGTGGGCTATGGATATGGCGACAACACAAGCCTGACCTTAGCAACAAAGAATTTAAGCGGAGACGATCTATCTAGGGGCGACTATGACGTTTATGTGTGGGCGCAAAAGGACAATGCAATCAATTCCAATGAAGGCTCAACGCCGTTGTACTTCAAAATATGTCTTGACACGCCTAATGATGTTGTCGTCACAAACGGCACAGGCAGCGGCAGCTATGTGCGGGGTGCAACCATTACCATCACTCCTTATCCTGCACCCGCCGGAAAACAGTTCAAAGAGTGGAGTATTGACCCTAATGTTATCTTTGTGGATGGAACAAGCAAAAATAACCAGACGGCGAAATTCACCATGCCAGCAGAAACAGTGACGGCAACGGCAAATTATGAGACGATTTCTGCCACCTATATCGGCGTAACGGTGACCCCTTCTGCTGTAATGGTGCAAAAAGGTAAGACCTATCATTTTGGTGCCATAGTGAATGGAGCGTATAATCCAAGCCAAGCCGTAACGTGGACGGTTGAAGGCGGCAACAGTACAACTGCCATAGGCACTGACGGCAAATTGACAATTGCGGCTAACGAAACGGCAGCGACACTCACAGTCAGAGCTACATCAGTGGCTGATACCTCAAAATCCGGCACAGCCACTGTAACTGTGACACAATCACAGCCGAGCTACACCCATACCGTTACCTTTATGAATGGCAGCACGGTACACGCAACGAAAACCGTTGTTTCGCCTGCTACGACCATAGACACTCTGCCTGCGAACCCAACCAATGGCAGTTATACATTTAGTGGATGGTATACAGGTGTTGGCGGCAGCAGAACAAGCTTTAATGCTTCCACACCCGTTTCTTCCAACATGATTGTATATGCTTACTGGACGGGCGGCGGTAGCGGCGGCTCTGGCGGTGGTGCTGCGCCATCCACCCCCAAGCAGGAAGCCAATGTAACTGGTGGTGATAGCTCTATCAAAACTGAAATTAAGACCGATACAAAAGCGGGTAGTGCGTCTGCGGAACTGAGCACTGCACAGTTGGAAAAGGGCAAGGACATTGCAGTTGCCATACCGAAAATTACAGGCGTGAACAACTACAGCCTTGGTATCCCTGAGCCTAGCTTATCTTCGACAGGAGACAGAGGTTCGGTTACTCTGAATACCGATGTAGGCAATATCACGCTTCCTTCCAACATGCTTGCTGGAGAGAGCTCTGTTTCTGGCAGTCAGGCGCAGATTCATATCGGTGCGGTTACATCCAGTGATTTGCCGAAGGATGTACAGGAGAAGGTGGGCAATCACCCAATCGTTTCGCTCAGCCTGTCAATCGATGGCAAGGCTACAGCGTGGAATAACCCCGACGCACCTGTAACAGTTTCGATTCCATACACACCAACAGCCGAGGAATTGCAAAATCCCGACGGCATTACTGCCTTCTACATTGACGGCAGTGGTAATATCATCGAGATGAAGGATGCAAAGTATAATCCGACGACCAAAAGCGTCGTGTTCACTACCACACATTTCAGCAAGTACGCTGTGGGATATAAAGAAATCGCTGCATCTGAAGCATTTGGTGATGTTCTTTCCGATGCATGGTACTATGATGCGGTGACCTTCATCGCAAATAAGGGCATTACCACCGGCACCGAGAACGGTAAATTCAGCCCTGAGGCGAAACTTACACGTGGTCAGTTCCTAGTGATGCTGATGAAAGCCTATGATATCGAAGCGGATATAAGCCCCACCGATAATTTCACTGATGCCGGAAATACCTACTACACTGGTTATCTTGCAGCTGCCAAGGCAAAGGGCATTTCAAGCGGCATAGGCAATAACAAATTTGCGCCGAATCAAGCTATAACCCGACAGGAAATGTTCGCTTTGCTGTACAACGCCCTAAAGGTTATGGGTCAGATTCCGCAGGGAGACTCTGGCAAGACGCTTTCCGATTTCCCCGACGCTTCACAAATTAATGACTGGGCAAGAGAACCTATGGCGGCCTTTGTCGTGACCGGAACGATTAGCGGCAACGCCGGTAAGCTCAATCCACTCAGCACGACCACCAGAGCTGAAATGGCACAGGTGCTGTATAATTTGTTGAACAATTAAATCTTTTCATGTTTATAAATCAGGCTGCGAGTCAAAAAGCTTACAGCCTGTCTTTTTTTTGTATTAATTTCATCTATATTCAAAAGTATTGCACGAATGTCTCAACCCAGCCTTGAGGATACAAAAAAGTGACATTATATTTAATACATAAGGCAGGCGTACATTAAGTTGGGATGAATGAAGCGCTGAAAGGAGTATCGAAAAGTTTATTTAAATTATCAGCCAAAAAACGCGGTACAGCTTTATGACTAGTGCAAATCTGTAAGTTAAGTCATTCAACAGCAGGGACACCTAATTTAAAAAGGGATGTATGATGGAATTGCAGGGCCAAATTCTCCACTTTCCAGAGCATCCTAGACATCCCTCTAACAGACTTAAAAGCGAAACAATTTATCGCTGCTTTGAACTGGGTTTGATTTGTAATAATTCTTTATAGGACATATCTTGCTTTGATCGTGCAGTTCTCACTCATTGTTTCCCAGTGCCATTGCTTATCTTAATTTCCACATGAAAAACCTCCTAAAATGTAAAATTTACGGTTATGATTTAGGAAAAATCATTTTTATGCAAGTCTTCGACTTGACACCGAATTATACAAAACAAGGAGGTTTTCATTTAAAATTAAAATAAATTTTTTCGTTTAAATACAATTTTAATTTGTGTAAAATAGACTAAGCATTATTCCCACTCAATCGTAGCGGGCGGTTTCGAGGTTATATCATACACGATACGGTTGATGTGTTTCACTTCGTTTACAATACGAACGCTTATGCGATCCAACACATCATAAGGAATGCGTGCCCAATCTGCGGTCATAAAGTCGGTGGTTGTTACGCCACGAAGTGCGAGGGTGTAGTCGTAGGTTCTAAAGTCCCCCATAACACCAACGGAACGAACATCAGTGATTACTGCGAAATACTGATTGATGCTGCGGTCTAAGCCGGCCGTTGCAATCTCCTCACGGAAAATAGCATCAGCTTCTCTTAGAATTGCCAATTTATCTTCCGTAACTTCACCGATTACACGAATGCCTAATCCAGGGCCGGGGAAGGGTTGACGCCAAACCAATTTTTCGGGCAGGCCAAGGGCAATACCCATCTGGCGCACTTCATCTTTAAATAGCAAGCGCAATGGCTCAATCAATTCTTCAAAATCAACTACGGAAGGCAATCCGCCTACGTTATGATGGGATTTGATGACAGCGGAATCACCCAAGCCGCTTTCAATAACGTCGGGATAAATCGTCCCCTGTACCAAATAATCAACCTTACCAATTTTTTTAGCTTCATCTTCAAAAACACGAATAAACTCTTCTCCGATAATTTTCCTTTTATCCTCAGGATCGGTAATGCCTTTCAGCTTATTCAAGAAGCGCTCCTGCGCGTTTGAACGAACAAAATAAGAATCAAAGAAGCCGTCAAATACCGCCTCCACTTCGTCACCTTCGTTTTTACGCATTAAGCCATGGTCAACAAACACACAAGTCAGCTGTTTGCCGATTGCCTTTGAAACCAGAGCCGCAACAACGCTGGAGTCAACGCCGCCGGAAAGGGCACAAAGAGCTTTTCCATCTCCAACTTGATCACGAATCTTCTTAATCTGGTCATCTATATAATTTGTCATCGTCCAGTCACCGCTGCAAGCGCAAACTTCATATAAGAAGTTGTGAATCATTTCGGTGCCTCTGGGGGTATGGTTCACTTCGGGATGGAACTGAACGCCATAAAATCCTTTTTCGGGGCATTCAATGGCAGCGGCAGGGCAGGTTGCGGTTTTACCCACAATATGAAAGCCTTCGGGCAATTCAGTTACAAAATCTGTATGGCTCATCCAACAGATTTCTTTTTCTCCAATTCCCTGAAGCAATTTACTGTTTGTATTAAAAGAAACTTCAGTTTTGCCATATTCGCTTTTTTCATGGGCATTTCCGACTTTACCGCCTAAAGTATATGCCATCAATTGACAGCCATAGCAAATGCCTAAAACAGGAACGCCAAGCTCAAAAATTTGGGGGTCACAGTGGGGGGATTTTTCATCGTACACACTGTTGGGTCCGCCCGTGAAAATGATACCCTTTGGATTTTTTGCCTTAATTTCTTCCACAGGCTTATTCCAAGGCATGATTTCACAATATACATGATGCTCTCTGACACGGCGTGCAATCAGCTGATTATACTGGCCGCCAAAGTCTAATACGATAATCATTTCGTGGTTCATCATTAACCTCCATAAAAAATTTCATTATCATCCGGTCTTTTGAAAAGAAAAGTCGCCGAAAAACTCCGACGACAGGTTCTTTGTTTATATTAGCATAGCCCACAAATATTGACAAGAGAAAAAACCATGAAATAAGCTGTTTTCTTCGCTGATTGTTTGTAGGATATATCGTGCAACCCGTTGACAGTTTCGCTTTACTTTGCTATCATCTTAAAGTCATTGTCTTTATATTAACTTTTTTATCCAATATTCAAGAAGGAGGGAAAAACATGATTTTTTTTGAAAGGTTTTTTAAACTAAAACAAAATAATACAACAATGAAAACAGAAATTTTTGCTGGATTAACGACATTTATGACAATGGCATATATTCTGGTGGTAAACCCTAGTATTTTAAGTGCGTCGGGGATGGATGCAGGTGCTCTTTTAACTGCAACTTGTATTGCATCTGCACTGGGTACCTTATTTATGGCTTTTTTTGCGAATTATCCTTTTGCGTTGGCTCCGGGTATGGGGTTGAACGCCTACTTTGCTTTTACCGTTTGCGGACAGTATGGCTACAGCTGGGAAGTCGCTTTGGCGGCGGTATTTGTAGAGGGTTTGATTTTTATTTTTCTTTCGGTTGTAAATGTAAGAGAAGCAATTTTTAATGCAATTCCTTCAAATATGAAAAAAGCAACCAGTGTTGGCATTGGTATGTTTATTGCTTTTATTGGTCTGCAAAACGCAGGCGTCATTGTTCCAAATACTACGGTTTGTGTAGCGTTGGGGGATATTCAAAATATTTCTGTGGCATTATCTTTAATTGGTACAATTATCACTTTGACGTTGGTTGTTAAAAAAGTCAGAGGTGCTTTATTTTTAGGGATTATTACAACTTGGGTTTTGGGTATTATTTGCCAGCTTACAGGAATTTATGTAGTGAATATTGATGCTGGGATGTATTCCTTAATTCCGCAGGGAATTATCTCCGCACCCCCAAGCCTTGCGCCTATTGCAATGAAGCTAAGCTTTGCGGATGTTAAAATCCTTGATTTTATTACGGTTATTTTTGCATTCTTGTTTGTAGATTTATTTGATACCTTGGGTACATTAATCGGCGTTTCCACCAAGGCGGGTTTTATTGATAAAGACGGCAAGCTGCCTCATATCAAGGGTGCTTTGTTTGCAGATGCCTGTGCAACAACGTTGGGTGCGCTTTTGGGTACCTCCACGGTTACTACCTTTGTAGAAAGTGCTTCCGGTGTATCTGATGGCGGGCGCACAGGCATGACTGCCTTTACAACCGCAATGTTGTTTTTGGTTGCATTACTGTTTTCTCCAATTTTAATTGCAATTCCTTCTTTTGCAACCACACCTGCATTGGTGGTTGTTGGTCTGTTTATGGTAGAAAACATAAAAGATATTAATTTTAGCGATTATACAGAGGGTTTCCCTGCATTTATGACAATCCTGATGATGGTTGTTGCATACAGTATTTCAGAAGGTTTGGTTTTTGGCGTAATTTCTTATGTATTACTGAAGTTGTTCAGCGGTAGAAAAAAAGAGCTGAATCCAGTTATTATTATCATCGGGATATTATTCTTTATAAAACTGATTTTAGGATAAAAAACAAAAGCTTGTCATTTGAATAGAATGGCGGGCTTTTTCTGTGAGAGATTTTCTTGGTGCCTATGTAAGGTTTTGAAAAGGGGAAAGCGTGTACAGGAAAAAAATGTTGTTGTTTCTTGTCAGAAATACCCCTATAATAAATTTTAGAGGTTTCGGGAAACGAATGGTCAGAAAGGCGGATTGCTATGAAAAATTTATTGGTTGCCCAATCAGGCGGCCCATCTGCGGCAATTAATGCAACGCTGTGCGGTGTGGTTGAAAAAGGCTTGGCAGATAAAAGCATAGATAAAATTTATGGAGCGCAAAACGGTATCATTGGTATTTTGGCGGATAGAATCATTGAGCTGAATGCGTTGCTTTCAGATCCGCAGTCGTTACAGCTTTTATGTCAGACACCTTCCTCGGCGTTGGGTTCTTGCAGAATGAAGCTTTCTCATTGGGAAGAAACTACCTTTGAATATGAAAAAATAATTTCTATCTTTCGGAAATACAACATTGGTTATTTCATTTATATCGGGGGAAATGACTCCATGGATACAGTGCATAAGCTTGCCGCTTATTGCCGATTGCATAAAATAAATGATATTTGTATTATGGGTGCGCCCAAAACAATTGACAATGATTTGATGGAAACAGACCATTGTCCCGGTTTTGGTTCGGCTGCAAAATATATCGCAACCACTTTTTCGGAGATTGCCTGTGATTGCAACGTATATGCCTTGCCTGCGGTAACCATTGTTGAAGTGATGGGGCGGGATGCAGGGTGGCTGACAGCATCATCAGCTTTAGGAAGAAGCAATGGGGATGCTGCGCCGGATTTAATTTATCTTTGTGAAACCCCTTTTTGTGTGGATAGCTTTTTGAAGGATGTCAGAGAAAAGCTTGCGGAAAAGCACGCTGTTGTGGTGGCGGTAAGCGAGGGAATTAAAAATGAAGAAGGTAAATACATAACCGAATGTATGCAAGATAAAGCAGCAGATGCTTTTGGGCATAAAATTCTTGCAGGTGCGGCTAGATTTTTAGAAGAAATTGTTCGGGAGGAAATCGGCTGCAAGGTGAGAAGTGTGGAGTTGAATTTGATGCAGCGCTGTGCATCTCATGTGGCAAGCGGAGCTGATATTTATGAATCCAGACTCCTCGGCATGGCGGCGGCAGATCATGCCATTGCAGGGGGAAGCGGGAAAATGGCGGCAATCAAAAGAATATCCACCAAGCCTTACCAGTTTGAGATTGATTTTGTGGAAATTGAAAAAATTGCAAATCAGGTTAAGACAGTACCCATTGAATGGATTAATCAAAAAGGAAACGACGTAACGCAGGAATTGATTGACTATATGCTTCCATTCATTCAAGGTGAGCTGCCCTGCACATACCAAAATGGGGTTCCTGTGCACTTTAGGCTGTTTCAATGAGAAACAATTTTTGATTTGGTATTTTTAATTATAACAATATCGGAAAGATTTTGGCAAAGTGTCTTAAGTTATTTGTATAAAGTCTTGTTTCAAGCTGACAGCAGCTGAGAATAATCCTTTTAAAAGAAAAACATTTTGCTGTTTTTGTATAAAATTTTCCAAAAGAGTACATACTTTTTTCGAGGTGGATTTTATGAAGAAAAAAGTAGTACTTTTGGCCCTCACCGGCTTTCTTCTATCTTTGGGACTTGGCTATTTTTTTTCTGTGAAAGACCAAGAAAAGCAAAATCTTCCAACGCAAGAGGGAACGGTTCAAGTTGGGAAGAGTGAAGTTACGGTTAAAAAAGAGGGTAAAATTATTTACCAGTATTTTTATACAAAGGACGCAATTACAAAAGAAGTTAAAGAGCCTGTTCCTGATTTTTTAGAAGGATTAAACCGTGAACAGATGCAAAGTATTTATAGTGGATGGCAAATTGTTTATTTTTCTCCCGAAAAGGTGATTCTGCGATGTTCTGTTGTGGGAAAAAGCAGTGAAGTTTTTTTGCTTAAGGAATATAATGGATATTTGGCGGTTTTTGAGGAGGACAGTGAGAAAAAAATGCGGCTGAAAGAATTAACAGAAGTTCCGATTTCAGTTTTGCCTGAAGCGGAGCGTCAGCAGCTGATCGAGGGCATCTATGTTTTAGGTGAGGAAAATCTGGTACGATTGTTATCTGATTTTACTAGCTGAGTTTTGTTGAATTTTTAATATTTTTTGCTAGACATTTTTTGTCCCACATGTTATAATATTGTTGTGAAAACTCCCCAATATTTTCACATTGCGGTAAATCCGTAATCCCAATAAGAAATACCTTCTCTTTTTGGAAAAGGGCAGTCATCGGCAGACTGCTCTTTTCCTTTGTTTAAATGCTCTTTCAGAAGTTCCCCACATTTTTTGCTTGTTAAAATATGGCTCATTACAAGATAAATCATCAAATATTTTATCAATCCTACATTTCTATTTGCAAATACAAAAGTGACGGTTTGTAAAGCCAAGTGCGACAATTCATGTTTTGGAAATAAAAATAAAATTTAAACATTCATCCCATTTGCTTTTATTTTATTTATCAAAGGCGCAATTAAGAAAAGTTTGTTTCAAGAAAAGGAAGCTCTGTATTTGTATCATTTAATTTTTGTTTACTTCGTAATTACAGGGGTTTATATATTTACAAAAGGAAAAGGTTTCTGATTTATAAGTATCTTGAAAAAATATAGGTTGTTAAGCATAGTTTGCATCAAAACAGGACACGAGTTTCTTACTTTCATGATAAGAACGTTTCCGAAAACAGAATTTTTTTGTCTTAAAAGTATCTGAAAGGATACTTTTTTATCGTGTTTGGTCGCAATTATCTGCTTATGCTTCCCGGCAGTTTTAAAGGGCGGCAGTAAAGATATTATTTAAAAATGACTGCACTGCCAGAGGGGAACGATTCCTTCGAACTGAAAACAAAACGATTTTTGTAAATAACGAAAAGAAAAGCTTTTTGACGTACAAAAAACAGTTTTTTTATGAAATCCTCTATCGAAATCGATTATAGTTTGGTATACTTGAAAGGAAAATTAAGATAGGAGAATATGAAAGCTACACCAGGAGGATATTATGAATAAAAATATAAAAAAAATGCTTACAATGGCGTTAACCTTGGGATTGGCAATCACAGCTATGCCGCAAGCGGTATTAGCATATGAAGTTCCTAAGACGGTTCGAATAGGCTTAGAATCGATTTGCAAAAATAAAACCACTGCCACAATAGGTGGGAAAATGCTGTTGATTGGAACCGAAAGCAATGGAGCTTTTCAAGAAGACGGTACGCTTTCCTCAAACGCAGGCTTTGCCGTTACGCTCACTTCGGGCGAATTTGTTGGCATTGATGAGGAGATGGAGGAAGAGGAAGCTTTGGATTTGGCAAGCGTCATGGAACGCTTGGGTTTTCGTGCATATACAGCTTACTTGGGTGATGATGATTGGTCAGTCTATGTTGCTGACAGTTCCGTTTCTGAGGTGGAGTCAGCCAGCCATTACAGTGCATCCAAGGTAAAAAATTTTACTGGAATACGCTTGGATGGAAATCTGGATTCTGTAATAATCGCCAGTGATGTAGACCCAGTGTTTATGGGCACAGGGGAACAGGACACCTTTAGCATAAACGGGAAAAGCTATCGAGGGATGCTTACATTTGTCTTTAACAGTGCCGCTATGACGGCAGTAAATATTGTGGATTTAGAAGCGTATCTATATGGTGTTGTTCCGGCTGAAATGCCCGCTTCTTACGAAATGGAGGCGTTAAAAGCCCAGACGATTGCCGCAAGAACCTATGCGATGATGAATATAAGCGCATATCTTAGCTTAGGCTATGAATTTACCGATACAACAAGTTGTCAGGTTTACAGTGGGTATAGCGGAGAGTCGGCAAGAACCACACAGGCGGTGAATGCAACGGCGGGAGAAATCGCTTGTTACAACGGAAATCCCATTGAGGCATATTTTTGTGCCTCAACAGGTGGATATACGGAAAACAGCGAAAATGTTTGGGCGAATGCAGTGCCGTATTTGAAAGCAGTGCCTGAATTTGCAGAGGATGGCGATAATTCATGGACAGTTGCCCTGACGCTTGATGATTTGGATGCCTTGCTTTCGGTCAAAGGGGAAAATATAGGAAGCGCACAGGATATTGTCATTACCAAGCTTTCAACAGGCGGCAGAGTGCAGGAGATGAAGATTGTAGGCTCCAAAGGTTCAAAAACCTTGACAAAGGAAAGCATACGAACCTATTTTTCGGCATCAACCAGCGGAAGCTTGCCTGGGAAAATGTTTACCATAAACGATAAGGGCGGCGAGATTGGTGTCTATGGCGGAAGCCTTTCGAAAAGCACAAGCAGCAGCCAAGTTTCCAATGCAAACGACGACAGTCTTGTGAGCGCAGCTGCAAAAAGCGGAATTGTTGCAAAAACGGAAGGAGCCTTGTCATCTATAAACGGAAAAGTCATCTCAATGCCTAGTGGAAGTGGTGTAAGTGGCACAACGGGGAATACAAAACAGTCCTCTTCGTATGAGGTATATTCTGTAAATATCAGCACAGTAAATAACAGTGGCACCTTTACATTTGAGGGAATCGGCAGGGAACATGGTGTTGGTTTAAGCCAAAAGGGTGCGCAGGCTATGGCAAAATTGGGCTATACATACGAAGAAATATTGAAATACTATTATACTAGTATTTCAATTGAGGGATAAGCATGGATTTAAGAGCGTTTTTATTACAACAGCATGGGTTTGCCGATGACAATGAAAACAAGGTTTATTTTACGGACAGAGGTCTTTATTATGAGCCTGAGACAGAGGAATTATGGTTGTTCTTAGATGAAGGTCTGCGCTGTGGTGGTACTGCAAGAAAAATCCCCTGTGATAAGGAGCATATTAAAGAGGTGCTTTTGGGTTGTGGTAAAAAGATTTTGTGGCAAAAGGTCTTAGAAAATATTGAAATGTGGGAAAAGGAAAGCAAGCATTATAATGAAACAAAAATGAAGTGAATTTTTGTGCAGAAATATTTAAATAGGCATGACAAAGAACAGATAGGTTCAATTGATTTTTATGAACTTATCTGTTAATTTTGTGAATATAGAAAAAATAAATCACCATGATTAAAAGGTTCAGATACATCATAACTGGAAAAATATGTTATATAGCTACGATTTTCATTTGCAACTCAGCGTGTAGAAAAAGTCAAAATCTTGATGGCTTTGCTCGCAAACCCCCAGAAAGGGTTTTGGGTCACTCACTTTTGCTTTGCAAAAGCCGGCGCCGCCCAAGGTTTGTATTCGGCTTGAGATGCGATTTTGTTTGTAGCTATATTCATGAATGAAAGCACTTTGGGTTAAGGAGTTTGATATGAAAACAAGCGATTTTTATTTTGATTTACCGGAAGAATTGATTGCGCAAGAGCCATTGGCGGATAGAGCTTCCTCCAGATTATTGGTTGTGGATAAGGAAACGGGAAGCTGGCAGCACAGACATTTTCGGGATATTATGGAATATTTGCGTAAAGGTGACTGCTTGGTAATCAATGACACACGTGTTTTGCCCGCACGTTTATATGGCGAGCGAGTTGGCACAGGGGCGGCTATGGAAATCCTTCTTTTAACAAGAAAGGATTTGGATACATGGGAGGTTTTGGTGCGTCCTGGAAAAAAAGCGAAACCTGGAGATAAAATCTCTTTTGGCACCGGCAAACTGGTTGCGGAGATTTTGGAAGTCGTTGAAGGTGGAAATCGTATCATCCGTTTTGCTTATGACGGTATTTTTGAGGCGATTTTGGACGAGCTGGGAGAAATGCCCCTGCCGCCCTACATTACCCACCGTTTGGAGGATAAGGAACGCTATCAAACGGTCTATGCAAAGCATGAAGGTTCCGCAGCAGCTCCTACGGCAGGTCTGCATTTTACCCCCTCGCTTTTAAAGGAAATCGAGGCAATGGGCGTCAAAATTGCACATGTTACGCTCCATGTTGGCTTGGGTACCTTTCGCCCAGTGAAGGCTGAGGATATTCTGGAGCATGAAATGCACTCCGAATATTATGTTGTGGAGCAAGAACAGGCAGATTTGATTAACGAAACAAAACGGAGCGGCGGACGTATATTTTCGGTTGGAACAACCAGTACAAGAACATTAGAATCCGTCGCTGATGAAAACGGAATGGTGCAGGCAAAAAGCGGATGGACACAGATTTTTATTTACCCAGGGTATTCATTTAAAGTGATAGATTGCTTAATTACAAACTTTCATTTGCCTGAATCTACTTTGATCATGTTGGTTTCGGCTTTGGTTGGAAAGGATTTAACCATGGCGGCATATGCTGAGGCGGTAAAGGAAAAATATCGATTCTTTTCCTTTGGAGATGCTTGCTTGTTTTTGACGAAAAAATAAGGCGGTGAGGGTATGGATCTTTTTGAATATAACAGAAGTCTAAGGGGGAGCGGAGATTCTCCCTTGGCAGCTCGTATGCGCCCGAAAACCTTGGAAGAATTTGTGGGGCAGGAGCATATCGTGGGGCAGGACAAATTATTGTATCGTGCCATAAAGGGTGACCGAATCAGCTCTGTTATTTTTTGCGGCCCTCCAGGCACAGGAAAAACAACCCTTGCAAAAATTATTGCCAATACAACAAAAAGCGAGTTTCGCCAAATCAACGCAACCACAGCAGGAATTAAGGATATTAAGGATGTGGTTGCTGATGCGAAGGACAGACAGGGGATGTACGGCACAAAAACCATCCTTTTTATTGACGAGATACATCGATTTAATAAAACACAGCAGGATGCTCTTTTACCCCATGTGGAGGATGGCACAATCATTTTAATTGGGGCAACCACAGAAAACCCTTATTTTGAAGTGAATAAGGCGCTTGTTTCTCGTTCCATTATTTTTCAGCTAAAGCCTTTGGAGCAAAAGGATATTGCAAAGCTGTTGCGCTGGGCAATTGCGGATGTGGAGCGAGGTATGGGTGCGTATCAAGGGGAAATTGATGAGGACGCACTGGCGTTTCTTGCGGATACCGCAAATGGCGATGCCCGAACGGCTCTAAACGCTTTGGAGCTTGCCGTATTAACGACCGACAAAGGAAAAGACAGTAAAATACATATCACTTTGCCTGTTGCGGAGGAATGTATTCAAAAAAGGGCATTAAATTACGACAAAAATGGAGATAATCATTATGATACCATTTCGGCGTTTATCAAAAGTATGCGAGGTTCTGACCCTGATGCAGCATTATACTATTTGGCAAAAATGATTTATGCAGGAGAGGATCCGAAGTTTATTGCCCGTCGTGTGGTCATTTGTGCCTCGGAGGACGTTGGAAATGCAGATCCCCATGCTTTGCAGGTTGCCGTTGCCGCAATGCAGGCTGTTGATTTTATCGGCTTTCCGGAAGGCAGGATTCCGCTTGCGCAGGCGGTCACCTATGTTGCCTGCGCACCAAAAAGTAATGCAGCTTATTTGGGAATCAATAAAGCGTTGGAGGATGTGAAAAATATTCGTATCCGTACCGTTCCGCCGCATTTAAAGGATGCCCATACCAGTGGCTCAAAGGAAAAGGGAAACGGGATTGCCTATCAATATGCCCACAATTATCCAAATCATTATGTCAAACAGCAATATATGCCTGATGAACTGGAAGGAACGGTTTATTACGAGCTTTCTGACAGCGGCGTGGAGAGAAGAATGAAGGAGCACATGAGGCGGTTAAAAGAGAATACTTAAATCAATAAAAAATTGTTGAAGGAAAGTTTTGGGAATTAATCGCTTTATTCAAGCGAAATGTGTAGACAAAAAGCTGTATGCAGGCTTTCCTTGGGATAAAATGTTAAGGTAAATCCGCTGATTTGTACTGAAGAAATAAATCTGCGGATTTCAAGTTGTAACCATTGGCGTTTACTTTTTTCGCAACTGTGTTATAATATTGAAAATCTAAGGCAATACCGCAAGGCATAAGCTGTGAATTGTGCGTGTTTCCCTAAGCAAAGGTGGTGAGTTTATGCCAAATTATGCTGATTTTTCTTGGTTAAAGAAAATCCCTTATTTCTGCTCCCAAGCGATTTTTAGCGATGAAACGATAAATTATAGAATGCCAGCAGAGCCATCCCAAGAGGATACGATAACCATTACCCTGAGAGCAGGACGGGATATTGCGTTACAGCCTTATTTATGTACAGAAAAAAGCCGCTTCCCAATGAATAAAATGCGATCAAGCTTTGTTTTTGATTATTATCAGGTCAATTTAGCACCTTCTCCAACAGCGGAACATTATTATTTTTGCGTCGAGGGGGAGGGCTTTACTCTTTATTACACAAAATATGGTGTATTTCAGGAGCATCAAGCCGAGGGCTGGTTTGAGATACTGAAAGATTATCATACGCCGCAATGGGCAAAAGGGGCGGTGCTATATCAAATATTTCCCGACCGTTTTTACAATGGGGATAAGAGAAATGACGTTTTAAGCAACGAATATATGTATTTGGGAAAGCCTGTAAAGCAGGTGGAGGATTGGTTTGCTAACCCCGAAGC
>RZZU01000092.1 GCA_009929735.1 Clostridia bacterium
AGTGTCAAAGCTAACGTCCAATAAATCAGCAGAATATTGATATTTCTGTATCTCCTCAACGGAAAGCCCTGTTTGCTTTGATAATGTATTAATATCATCCGCTGAAGAAATGGCTTTAAAGCCTATACCTGCAATAGCAGCAACAGCACCACCTGCGGCAGCAGACACGCCACTAAATTTCTTTCCCGCGCCCTCAATTTTCCCGCCGACTTCTCCAAATTTCTCTCCAACCTGCTTCAATTGCTGTTGGGCAACAGAGCCAAACTCTCTCGTTTGTCTTTCTAAGTCCTCAAGTCTCACTTCTGTTGCGGCAATCTCACGCACCAGATTTCGATATTCCTTTTGATTTATCTGTGTACCATTGGCCATATCCTGATCAGCCTGGGCCTTTGCTGCCTTTAATGCCGTAAGCTTAGTGTTGGTATCGCCAATACTCCGATTTAAGAGTTCTTCCTTTTGTCTTAACAAATCCACATTAGAAGGGTTAAGCTTTAATAGGCTTTCTACGCCGTTCAGCTCTTTTTGGAGACCTTTTGCCTCTGAATTCACTGCTTTCAGTGCCTTAGACAGCGGGTTAACATCACCGCCAATTTCCACAGTAATCCCTTTGATGTTTCCTGACATTTCATCCCTCCTCCCCGTTTTGATATTTAAAACGCATCAATATCCGCCTGTGTTGCAGTCCGTTTTGGATTCCTCGCTTCATACTCTGCGTTCTGGCAGGTTGTCAGAAAGTCAATAATCATACCCAACTCCATTGTTTCAAAGTCTGCTACTGTCAATCCTCTAGCAATAGCCATACGCAAAATATCCTCTGTGGTCACTTCTCCTACTTGGGAGGGTATGGCTTTTTTTTTGACTTTACAGTCGTCTTTGCCATAGAAAACAGCAGCTCCGTCACCTGGGGGAACACTTCAGCTACAAAGTCCATGGGTGTTACCTCAAAGCTATCTAGCCATTCCTCCATAGGCGGAATAGTGGAATCACCTGCTTTGGCAAACACCCATATAAAACGATACAGCGTATCAATCTCAAAATTTCCGTCTAAAAAAGCACTGACAGCCACATCCTTAGGATGATCCTTCGGATTCATGCCTCCCACCAGTGCCAACAAGTCTCTCATACCATCTCGCCCAAAATTTCTTCTATAAGAAAACAGGCTTGCCGCCGTACTTTTTACCGGGAATTCATACTCCCCAACTCTTACGATTTTCTCCATAGATTATCCCTCCGCACTCAGATAAACAGCATTATACCAACCGTCAAAAGCTGTGTTTGCTGTAATACCGCCTACAACCGTTGCTTTTACTGCACCTGTGTCAATGGCAGGACTACAAGTAATGGGCAGTGTAAACTCTGCTGCTTCTGTACTTTCCTCTTTTGTTTTACCCGCAAAGTCTGGTCTACCTGCCACACAGTTATATAGTACAAAGCGCTTCTTCTCTGGGGTTTCAGAAGAAAACTCACCTAACAGGGCAAAGCTGTCTTTTGCGTCCTCTGCATTTTCTACAACGACGCCGTTTGTATCCTTTGTCATCCCCATGATATCTGTTAAAAACAGTTCGGGTACATTGAGCAAAGTCAAATCTCCCTCATAGCCCTGATTGGATGTAATGGTTACATAGGCAATATCATCTGCATATACAGCCACATCTTCACCCACAGGGCTTAGGGACATTTCCCTTGCACCTGGCAGCATCACAGGATTGCTGTATGTAACGACACCCTCAGAGCTGATTGTAATCTTGGCATATGCTAATTTTTTCAGACCATATGTTACTTTCATTCAGCCATCATCTCCATTTCATAAATGATTTCGTACATCTTCTCACTTTCAATATAAGTTTCACTTTTTGTGTAATAAAAGTCGGATAGCACCAACTCAACCA
>RZZU01000093.1 GCA_009929735.1 Clostridia bacterium
GAAAGAGTAAAAGCGGCTTTGTCTTCGACTTGGTCTTCCCATGTCTTATAGAATTTGACGAATGATGGCGTACCCATAGTAATGAAATTATAAAGCGTGCACATAAACTTACCGTTATCTTTACTCCCCGGCGACCAGCTCCAGATAGTAGGCTTATCGGAGGGGGATTTGGCAAATGCCGCTATATAATCCTTATACTCAGTCTTAGACAGAGGAATTTCCTTTCCGTCTACATCGGACGCATAGACACTGAATTCAGTTACCGTATTCATCTGTTTTTCAAAACCATTTATCTCCCAAAGAAGTCTCTGCTTTGCGTCTAAAATACAACGCTCGTAAAGGCAAGCAAACAGCTTCCTTAGTCGGTAACGCAATACGGCCTTCAGCCCTTCCTTATACTCTGTTATCTCCTGTGTGCCTGGCTCCTGCCATCGGTCCGCTACGTGTATATCCTCGGCAATCATTTTACGGGCACTCGGCTTCAGCTTCCAGAACACATTTGCGTAATCATCCAGGAGTTTGTCGATTGATTCAAACATCTTTTGAGGGTTGTTACGGTTTTTAACAAATTCCCGCTGGAGAAGCCACGCCCAAGTGTTTCCCTTATTAACTATTACAGCATCTTTCATTTCATCAATAAATGCTCGCGCCGGCATATTATTAGGGAGAGAACAACCAAATTCTCCGGAATAGTTGGAATAGGAAACATATTCCCAGGTAAATTCCTGATAAGCGTGCTCTATTTCGTTTTCATACCCATAGTTCTTTACATCTCTTATCCCATCATCCACCATACCAGCAAGCCATACTCCAGCTGCGGCAACAGTCAATGGAGCAGCTCCAAGGGCTCCCGCAGCCGTGCTTAACCCGAGCTCGATAATGTCATATTTATTCTTTTTAAGCGTTTCACTCACATTTCCCGATTGATACCATGATAAGCCAACCTTTATTGCAGTCAGACCTGCACCGATCTTTCCAAAGCTGTTTCCGAGAGCCTTTGACATTTCATTCGACATCAACCCCGTTGACGATACAAGATGAATGGTATTATCTGATGCAGAGGTAAGATTGTTGGACAAACCAAAGGAGTCAATTCCAATATTGATAAGTCCGCTGTCCTCTGCCGAGTTTTTTCGCAGCATTGCGATAAACAAATCCTGGTCGCCGAAGCATTTATCAATCATATCATCCAGCTTTGCGGAACTAAAGACTACCTTTGAGAGAGGACCGCTGTTATATCCCTTTTCATATTCAAAATAGTCGAACAAGGCATATGTGGAAAAATGGTCGGTGTAAAAAGTAATCGTGCCATTAGATTCGTCGAGCTCGGAGTAAAGAAGCTCCCATGTGCCCGTACTGTCGTTATAATACTGCACAAACAGTCTGTCAGCCGCATTTTCTGTCCTTTCATACGGCAATGTTATCGTCACATACGTAGGAAATTCAGTCACATCACCCAGTGAAAAATCATAGCAGTGGGCTGAAAATCCATTTTCGTCGTCTTTTTTTACTCCGAGATCTCTAATTTCAAGCGTTTCCTCCTCAGAAAGGTTAAACTCGCCGAAATCTACAGAGATTCCTTCTGTTTCAGCAAGCGTGCTTTCAGGTCCCACATCTACAGTAATGGGCTTGGTTTTGTAATCACTTTTGCTTATTTTGATTTTTGAATAACCTGTAGGGCCGCCGGCTTCACTTCTATCAGTTTCCACAGAGGATTGATCCGCCTGTAACATGTAGGGATCACTCTTGCCAAACAAGCCGTCTACCGCAAAGCCTGGCCATCCGTACATAGCTACGGCAACAGTTTGAAAAAAAAGTACAATAGCAAGCACGATACAAAGCGCAGCACTGCCATTTTTTGTTTT
>RZZU01000050.1 GCA_009929735.1 Clostridia bacterium
TTTTTCTTTCACCCAATGGGTGAAAGCTGAATTTTGAAGGAACGTATATTTATCAATGCTTTGAGGGTGGTTTATAAAGTACTGACGTAGAATCTCAGTGGTATTCCAAAATTCATCGAATTAAGAATCTCATACTTGGTTTCATAACCCAGTCTTTTCATTTCTTTAAGGTAATAAAAAAAGGAAGTTCTCATATTTTTATCGAGAACTCCCTTAACATTTTCCCATATTACCAATCTGGGCTTATCCTGTTTTTCTTCTATTATCCTTATAGTTTCAAATAGAAGACTGCTCCTTGTCCCACTTCCTTTCTTTCCTCCAAGTTTTTCCCCTATCCTGGAAAAATCCTGACAGGGACTACCATGCATTAACAAATCAATTTTTTTATCTGGAAGGCTATAATTACATACACTTCTTGGCTCATAATTTTCATTAAAAAGTGCATTATAGCTTTTAACACAATTCTTATCTATTTCAACATAATCTACAATCTCAAAGGGAATTTTACTATTGATGTAAGCCTTCCTTATTGCACCTATACCACCAAAAAGCTCTACAACCTTCATCCTTATGAAATAACTTCCCTTATTCTTTTTTCTACATCTCCTATAAAATCCTTTAAATCAGCTTTTCCCTCTGAGATTTCATATAGTTTTACTTCCCAATCTACTGTAGTATTTGGATTTTTAAGGAAGTCTGCTACAAGAGATACTAACTGCTCTCCCTTATCTGTTGAAATAAGTTTCCTGCCTTCTCTATTTATAAGCTCTTTTTGGATAAGATTTTCAATTATTCCTGCCCTAGTTGCTGGTGTTCCTAAGCCTTTAGTTTCTATACCTGTATCTTGTTTTGCATCTTTACCTGCCAGCTCCATATCCTTAAGCAGAGTATCCTCTGTATAAGCTTTAGGTGGATTTGTATATTTTTCATTTGCTTTCTTATCCTCAATCTTAAGACTATCACCTTTATTTAACCTTGGAAGAACCTTGTCTTCTTTTTTCTTAGTATATGAAGTAAGGTATTTAGTAAATCCTTCATCTATTACTACCGTTCCTCTACTTGTAAATTCATAGCCTTCTACATCACATATAACCTTGGTGTTTTCAGTAATTAAATTTCCTGCTCTTGCTGCTAGAAGCTTTGCTTTAATAAGCTCAAATACCTTTTCCTCTGAAGCTTGTAAACTTCTAGTGTCAAAGTTAAGAGAACCACTTGTTGGTATTATGCCATGATGATCTTCTACCTTCTTAGAGTCAAAAATACTCTTAAAATTCTTTTCATCAAAATCATTACCAAAAGAATCTATATAAGCTTTAACACTAGAGACCATATCGTCAGTAAGAAACCTACTGTCTGTCCTTGGATAAGTTATAAGTTTCTTTTCATATAGGCTTTGTGCATAGTCTAAAGTCTGCTTTGCACTATAGCCAAAATACTTATTACACTCTCTTTGAAGTGTTGTTAAATCAAAAAGTCTATCAGGTTTAGTAATTTTCCTTTTCTTCTCTATTTTCTTTATTTCAAGGTATTCAGGTATAGATAGTAAAAGTTTTTCTGCCTTTTCTTTTTCATTAATCCTTGATGTCTCCAAGTCAATATCTTGTGCCTTTATCTGAACTGTAAAATACTTTTCTTTCACAAAATTTCTTATAGACTTATCCCTATCTACAACCATTGCAAGTGTTGGCGTTTGTACCCTACCTACTGAGTAGTTATTACTATGAAGGCAAGAATAATATCTGGAAAGGTTCATTCCAACTAGCCAATCTGCTTGACTCCTTGCTAGTGCTGACCGATATAAGGTTTCATACTCTCTTCCATCTTTAAGATTATTAAAACCTTCTTTTATTGCCCTATCTTCCATGGATGAAATCCAAAGTCTTTTAACAGTTTTTTTGCACCCTGCCTGATTATAGACCAATCTAAAAATAAGTTCTCCTTCCCTTGCAGCATCACAAGCATTTATTACTTCTCTGACATTCTTATCTGTTAGTAGTTTTTTTAAAATACCATATTGTTTCTTAGTGTACTTTGAAACTTCATATTTATATTCTTTAGGAAAGATAGGAAGATCTTCTATATTCCATTTTCTATATTTTTCATCATAAATTTCAGGATTACTCATTCTAATAAGATGTCCTACACACCAGCTTACAATATAATTATTTCCCTCAATATATCCATCTTTTCTTCTTTTAGCACCTAATACTTTGGCTATAGTCATTGCTACACTGGGCTTTTCTGCTATTACTAATTTCAAAATATCTCCTCCCTTTTATTTTTGGACAAAAAAATAGCGACCCAGATATATTTACTTATCTGAGCCGCTATCATCTATCTATTTATCTTTCTACCAGGACTGATTAGGGTATTTAAGGGTAAATGTATATATAATTTTCATCTTGCCTTGGGTACTCTCATCATATTTAGCAGTTTTTGTCTTTAGATTAAACTCCCATCCCCTATAACTACTCTTAAAGTCTTTATAATCAACATCTTCTGTTTCCCTTATATATTTTCCATTGCTTTTTATTACACGAGTAAATCTCATTTTCATTCCAGTCATATCTATGCTTTCACCATCATCATAGGTATTTTTATCAGGTAGGCTTACTAGTTTTTCAGGATACCATTGATTAACTTTGACACCCTCAGGAAGATTCATATCCTTTAAATTGTTTTTATCCTTTTCTTTTTCAAGGCTTTCCCTCAAATCCTTTACATCATCCTCAAGATTCTCAAATTTTCCCTTGTATTTCTCATTGTCCTTTTTAAGTTTGTCCTTCTCTTTACTAAGGTTTGAGATTTTATCATCTAGTTTATTTATCTCATTATTTAGCTTTTCCTTGTCCTTACCTGACTGGTTTTTTTGATTTTCTAGCTCTTTTTCCATCTCTTCCTTTGCCTTTTTCAAGGCTTCTATTTCTTTATTCATCTCATCTAGTTCTTTTCTTAAATCTACTTCAAGTAAGTCCTTATCCTTAGCTAATTGTTCAATTTTATCTTCTAGTTCTTCCACCTTTTTATCAAAATCCTCTATAGCTTGATTTAGATTATCCTCAAGCCTTTCTTTTTCCTTATTTATTAAATCTAAGTCCTTATTTAACTCTTCAATTTCCTCCTTAAGTTTCTCTCTTTCCTCCTTGGTCTTGTTTTTTTCATCAGCCAGTTCTTTTTCAAGTTCTGCCTTTTCTTCATTCATTTCTTCAATTTTCTTATCTAGGTTATCAATACTATCTCTTAATTCATCTCTTTCTAACCTAGACTCTTCTATTTCCTTTTCAAGTTGTTCTTTAATTTCTACCTTTTCCTTATCCAATTGGTCTAGCTTATCATTAAGGTCAGAAATCTTGTTATCAAGCTCCTCTTTGTCTTTCTCATACTCAGCTTTTTCTTGCTCAAGCCTGTCTTCAAGCTCTTTAATTTTATTATTAAGTTCTTCTTCTACTAAATCTTTTTCCTTTCTTAGATCTTCAAGATTCTTATCTAATTCTGCAATATCATTTTCAATTTCTTTTCTATCCACCTCCATCTTATTTATTGTATCCTCTAGTTCTTTTTCTAGGTTTTCCTTAGCTGCATTTAGGTCATCAGTTTTTTGTTTTAAATCGTCTATCTCTTTTTCAAGAGCTTTTTTATCTTCCTCTGATTTTTCCTTCTCATCTGCTAATTCTTGTTCTAACCTGTCCTTGGCTTTTTCAAGTTCATCAGTTTTATCCTTCAAATCATTTATTTCCTTATTAAGCTCTTCCTTATCCTTGGCTGCCTGCTCCTTCTCTTTTTCAAACTCCTTTTCAAGTTCTGCCTTTTCCTTATCTAGTTCATCAATCCTATTATTTAGATCTTCTAGTTCCTTCTCTAATTTTTCCTTTTCTATCTTATCCTTGATTTCATTAGTTAGATCATCAAAAACATCTTCTAAATCATCTGTATCTGAATCTTTAAATTTATCCTTATCACTGGCCACATCCTTAAGGAATTCTTTTGCCTGTTCGTTACAATCGACTGCTACCGTATAAATATCAAGGACATCTATATTATCGCTTTTTGCAAGATTTGCTTCTGCTAAGGCACAAAACTTACCCTTGGCAACTGTTGTATCTTGCCCAGCCTTATCATAATAAAAACTTCCTTCAAGAACCTTTTTATTATTGTTCATGTAGTCATCAAGGTCAATCTTTGGTTCATAAATACGATTAGCTTCTCCATCTGAAAGAAGGACTATAATCTTTTTATCTCCTGTAGACTTTTTAAATATCATCCTTGCTTCATGAATTCCCCCTTGTGTAAAGGTCATATCCTTTGCAACAAGCCCATTAATAACATTAAATAATTTGCTCTTATCTTTTTTCTGGAAAAAATCTGTTCCATCATTTTTATAATGGATCACATCAGATGCAAAGCTAATAAGTGCTATATTGGTGTTTATATTATGAGCCTCTTGCTCCTTCCATATAGCCTCAGCCATATCCTTAGCTGACTTCTTAGCCTTTGTCATTTTAGTCCCACTCATTGATCCTGAAATATCAACTACAAGCACCATATCAACCTCATAAGAAAATCTATCATTCTTATCATTTGCTAATACAGGGGTTACTAGCCCACACATTATAATAAGGCTTAGTGTCCCCGCTAAGATTTTATTAAATAACCCTGTTTTTTTACCCATTATATCAAATCCTCCTTTGTGTATTCTGTTTCCTCATCTTCTTCGAAACTTTCTTCATCATCTGAACTAAAGAAATCATTATCTGGAATTTCATCATCTTCAAAATCCTCAAATCCATTATCATTGGATTTTACAACCTTAAAGTAGTAACCAGCTCCTCCTACTCCTGCTACTATAAGTAGGACAATTAAAAAAGAACCCTTAGAATCTTTCTTCTTAGGTTCTTCTGGTTCAGCTTCTTCTTTTTTCACTACTTCTTTTTTAGGTTCTTCCTTAACTTTAGTTGTTCCATTTCTTTCCTCATCTTGCTCAATCATATTTAGTAAATCCTGTTCAGAAACTTCTGTTAGAAGCTGAACATTTGAATCTGGCTCATCATGATTAATAATAAGGTGAAATACCTTGCCACTCTTTGTTTGGAAGGTAAGAAATTCTCTTGCATCAGCCTGTGGTCTTTCCTTCATTTGACCACTACTAGTTTCTTCTATAATATCTGTAATCTCACTTCTCCTTGGATATTCCCTATTATCAGCTCCAACAGACTCTGTAATAGTTCCTCTTGCCTGGCTAGGATCTGTAGGCTCATAAGGATTTTCCTTTGGTATAGTTGATCCTTCCTTGGGCTTATTTACATCTATTAGAAAACCATTGCCTGTTTCTGCTGGATTTAGTGAAGGACTATTAACATCAACAGTTATATTATCCTCCCTATCCTTGGTAATATCAGGACTAGTAACATCTATTACAAATTCCCTTTCAAGTTCGCCATTAGAGTCAGCTGCAAAGACTCTAGGCATATAACTTGTTCCAATTGCTCCCACTATAACTATTGCCAACAATATTTTTATAACTTTTCTCTTCTTATTATTCTTTTCCATAGCTTACATTCTCCTTTTCAAATTCTTTAAATACTTTGTTTTCATTTTTTCTAGTCTTTTCATTTTCAGTAAAAATTTTCACTGCATCTAAAAGATTTATTTTCTGTTCGTAGCATATGGCCATTATTTCTTGACCCGCTATTTCCTCTTCTTCTAATCTTAGTAGTTCCAGTTCATCTTCACTTTTTTTAATTTGCTCTTTCAACTTCTTTTGATCTCTTTTTATTTTCTTATATCTGTTCTCTGTTTTTTTATCCATCCATTAAAACCTCCTTCTTTTAATAGGGGAATCCCCATTTTGCACTACTTCCATAGTAGGCAATCCAATCTGAAAGCTTGGTATCCTTTACAATACCAATATTTTCTCTTATGATTCCATTGCCGACATAAATACCCACATGGCCATATTTCTTACCTGCCTGAGTATGATTATGAGTAGGTACTGCTACCATCATTCCAGGCCTCAGCTCTGAAAGGTCACTACTGTCACAATACCAATAATACTGGTCATTTGCGTTGCCTCCAGGTCTTGGATAACCTGCATTTACATAAACATTGCTTATCCAGGCTGCACAGTAGCCACCTCCAGCTGTAGGTGTCCTATAAGCTGCTAATACAAGAGCCTTTTCCTTATCCGATAAGTTAGGGTTGTTTACCAGTTCCCCTATTATTGTGCTATCTGGAATAACAGGAGTTATACCACTCCCACCAAAGTACTCTTCCATGTTCCCACCTGTTTCAAGGAGTGCTTCATAGTGGGCAAGATTTTCCTCATATCCAGCAAATTCCTCTCTTGCAACAGTATCCAGTTCCTTTTTAGTGACTGTAACCTTTAGGATATACCAATCATAAGGCTCCATTTCACAGTATCTATCTTCACCACTTCCATAGCACACCTGCCTATATCTGGTTTCAACTATGGTTTCATAATCAACTTTATACATCTTATTAAATAGGCTTTTTAATTCACCACTTAGGCTCGATACATTAGTTACTTCTCCATGTTTGGCAGTTATAAAGCTTAAAAGTTCATGAATATCATGACCTATATCAGTATTTCCTCCTACATGATACTCATCATAGCCTGGATAATAACTTTCTATATTGGCAAGTTCATCTGCTAGTTCATACTCTAGCTTGGTAAACTCACTATTCATATCTGCAAGAGTATCTTCGCCTGACAAATAAGTTGTACTCATAACTTGGCTAGTTACTGATGATATTCCAGCTAGAAAAAATGTTGCTACTTGGCTCAGGGTCATAAAACCTATAATGGCTATAGCAAGAAGAATAAGGAACTTTCTTATATTTCTTCTTATTAGTTGGGAACTTCCTTTTAAGATATTTTCCATTCCTTTTTTAAGCCTATCCTTGAAGCCAATCGCAATATTATGCTCTTCATAGATTTTCTTTTTCATCTTCCTTCTTTTAATCAATTTCTTATAGGCAGTCTTTTTTTGAAATTCTTTTTCACCCTTCAAGCCCTTAATTTCAGTTTTATATTCAGCTCTTGCCAAATTCTTCTGATGCTTTAAATCTAGCTTTCTTTCAAGCTTTATAGGATTCCTTCTTTGTCTTTGAAGCTTATTTTGGGCATGTCTTGTCATACTTGCATTTAAGTATAAACCTTTTTCACTTGCATCAATAGCTACATTTTCATCACTTCCAGTCCTAATATATTCAGCAACCAGATAGCTTGCCCCTGAAATTCCCCCTACAAATTTGCCTGTCTTGTCATACTTAGGCTTATGATAAAGCTTACTTGCCTTTTTCCTTTTTTGAATCAGTTTGCTTTCGCTTTTTCTATATTGTTTTTCTACCTTCCCATCAAGGGCTATAGCTTGACTTGGAGCTTTTGCACTCGTCTTATGAGCCATGCCATCTTTAAGGTCTTTAACGTCATCTGTAGTTAATTTTCCATCTTTCTTCTTTATTTTCTTCTGATTATCATATAGAAGTTTTCTCTTATAATAATCTTTCTTCTTACTCTTATCTTTGAAATTATCTACACCACTGGCTCTTTCCTCAAAATCTTCTACCTTGACCTCATCGTCTTCCTTATTAGAAATAATGAGATTCTTGGCATCATCTTTAAATAAGGTATTACTTTTTGTTTCCTTATCTAAGGCTTCATATTTTGGGTCTTCTATCTTCTGCTTTAAATTGTTTATCTGTTTCTGTTTTTTTGCTTTTTCTACATTTATTGAATTATCTTGTAAATTATCTAAAGAACCCTTATCATATCCTTTTCTGTCCTCGGATTCATTGACCTTCTTGTTGGTAACCTTAATTTTCTTATGCTTTAATTTTGCTTTCTTTTTTATAACAGAATCATCAAATCTATCCTTCTCATGAACTCTTTTATCAAGATAATTACTGGTCTTTACCCTTTCACCTATATCTAGATTTTTTTCTTCTATTATGACTTCCTTTACTTGGCTACTTTCAGTAGTAAGCTTTTCTAAATTATTTAGATCACCAGTCCTTTCTTCCTTAGTCCTATGTTTTTCTATTTGCTTTTGAGATAAAGAAAGCCCACCTTTTTTATAAGTGGACTTAATTTCTTTCTCAAAATTATTTAACTTAGACTTCTTTTCTACAATACTTTCTTGAAATCTTTCACCATCCTTGGTTCTTTTATCCTTGTAATCCTTTGCTTTTTCACGTTTACCTATATCTAGATTTGTTCTCCTTTTTACCTTCTTCTTATCTTTCATTTTAATCTACTTCCTCAGGTTTTGTTGTCATTTTTTGATACAAGATTGTATCTTTAGGGAACTTGTCAACAAAGGGAACAATAGTATTCCCAAAGAATAAAAGCCCCTCTCCTGCATTAGAATTTGTTACATAGTTTAATTGAAAAGGAGAAATTTTAAGTTTTTTAGCTAGGATTTCCCTATCTCCAGAAGCCTGGTTAAGCATAAGGACAAAGTCTGTATTATCAAAGATATTTTCAATTTCTGCACTTCCTAAAAGGTCTTTTACGTTTTGTGTTATACCTGTTGGAACTCCACCCCACTTTCTAAATCTTTTCCATATTTCAACTGAATATTGGGCAGTTTGTTGGTCTTTTAAAAGCAAGTGAAACTCATCAATATAGTATCTTGTTGCCCTATTAGCCCCCCTATTTGAGGATACCTTATTCCATACCTGGTCCTGTATAACTAACATTCCTATTTTCTTCAGTTGATTTCCCAGTTCCTTTATATCAAAGCATATAAGCTTTTTATTAAGGTCTACACTGCTTCTATTATTAAATACATTTAAAGAACCTGTAACATAGATTTCCATTTCTGTAGCCAGTTTCCTTCCTACACTTTCTTCCTGTTCTTGGAGAAGGTTATAAAGGTCACTTAGTATAGGCATATTTTCAGGTTTAGGGTCTGCAAAATAATCCTTGTATATCTTAGGCAAACACCTATCTATTACAGACTTTTCAGCAGCAGTTAAACCACTACCCCCTACTACAAGTTCGAGCATACTCATTATAAAGTTCGCCTTATCTTTAAGAGGTGCATCTCCATCCCCATAATTCATATTAATATCAAGGGGATTTAGATAATCCTTAGACTTAGCTGAAATTTTAATAATCTCACCCTTAAATTGTTTTACAAGACTTCCATACTCTCCCTCTGGATCTGTGATTATTACATCATCATCTGTTACTAAAATAGCATTTGCCATTTCCCTTTTGGCTGCAAAGGATTTACCAGACCCTGGTGTTCCTAGAATAAGCCCATTTGGATTTTTTAATTTCTTCCTGTCTGCCATTATGAGGTTATGTGAAAGGGAATTAAGCCCATAATACAAGCTTGTATTTGAACTCATAAAAAGTTCTTCTGTTGTAAAAGGCATAAATACAGCAGTTGACGAAGATGTTAATTGCCTTTTTATTTCAACCTCATTTACCCCTAGAGGAAGGACAGACATAAAACCTTGCTCCTGTTGGTGGTCTAGTCTTTTTAAGGCACAGTTATTACGGTTACATATAGAAGATATTTGGGCTATAGTGTTATCTAGCTTTTCCTTACTTTTGCTTAAATTCATAATAGTAAAGGTTACATAAAACATTCTCTCATCCCTAGATTGAAGGTCGGTCAAAAGATTTTTTATATCGCTTCCATATACATTAAGGTCTGATGGGATAATATCCATATCATAACCAGCTCTTACAGCCTTTTTTTGTTCTTCTATCATCATCTTTTGAAGGTCTGTA
>RZZU01000094.1 GCA_009929735.1 Clostridia bacterium
CGTAGTGTTAACTACTTTGTATATAAATTTCAATAGAACCTCTAATTTTCAGGGGTTGTATGTTTCTTTGCAACAAAAAAACAATGACCCCCCTTTTTCTGGTATAATTGAGTCGACGAAAACATCCAAATATACTCGAAAGTAGGTGTCATTGTGAACTCAATTATAACATTCCTTATTCAGTTTAATCAATCTCTTTTAGCAAAGATTGATGATCTTTTAAAAATTATTGAAGAACTTACTCCCAAACGCAAGGATAGTACCCTGGAAAGTCCCAAGTATAGGAAGCTGGAAGTTGATAAGCCTCCTATTGTCAGGGATTTTGCGAAGTTGGACTACCGCGAGCTGATCAAGTCTCATGAGGAATTGTGGGGCAAGACCATCAAGCCCGTAAAATCACGGGGTGGAACCCCTGTTCCAAAGGAGGTCACATGCCCTTATTGCGGTGCTCCTCATAAGTACCTATACGATAACTCCGGCGGCCGTGGTCAAATTCTCTGCAAAATATGCAGTTCTCGGTTTTCTCGGGAAAAGCAATCTATTTCTCCGGTCTCCCTGTTCTGCCCTTACTGTGGCAGATCCCTCTCTAAAATCAAGACTAGAAAAGGATTCTCTATCCACAAGTGTGTCAATGATGACTGCAGCTTCTACAAAGGTTCTCTTAAAAAACTTTCCTCTGAGGATAAACTGGAGTATGAGGCTCATCCGGAGCGTTACAAGCTAAGATATCTCTATCGTGAATTCCATCTGAAGTTCTCTGAAATGGAACTATACTCCATGCCCAAGGGCTCTGTGAACTTTAACTTCAGAGACTTTTCTCCCCACATCCTGGGACTATGCCTAACCTACATGGTTAATCTAGGGCTTTCTTCTCGCGTTACCCAAAGAGCTCTTTTAGAAATACATGGCGTCAAAATCTCGCATGTTACCGTCAGCAAATATGCCAAGACTGCCGCTGCGATCCTTCAGCCCTATGTTGATTCTTATGACTACAAGCCGACTCAATACCTTGCTGCAGATGAAACCTACGTCAAGGTCAAGGGCACTAGACATTATGTCTGGTTTGTTATGGATGTGATTAAAAAATCCATTCTAGGATACAGCGTATCGGATACCCGTACTCTGGAGCCTTGTCTTCGTGCAATGAGAATGGCCTTTGATAAGTTTACCACTTTTCCTGGAATGGCAATGAAATTCATAGCAGATGGCTTCCCCATCTACAAATTGGCACAAATCCAGTTTGCCCTTGAAAAAATGGAATTCCCTCTTACCCAGGTAATTGGTCTTACCAATGAGGACCCTGTTTCTACCGAATACAGATGGACCAAACAGGTCATGGAGCGCCTCAACCGCACTTTCAAGTTCTCCTACCGAGTGACGAATGGTTATGGAAACATTCAAGGTGCCGACAGTCATGTAGCCTTGTTTGTTGCTTTTTACAATTTTCTAAGACCCCACCCATACAACTATTGGAGACCTTTGAACCAGATCCCCGAACTTGAAAAGCTGCCAAATATGCCCGCCAAATGGCAGAAGCTTATTGAGCTTTCGCAGAAGCATCTGCGGACTATACAAAATCATACCCAGGCGTCTTAGCATTCTACTCCCTTAACCTGGTAGTGGCTCTTTAGCGTGCCTTCAAATGCCTGTCAATTGGACGGCTTCCTCGGCCTTGACCCGCTTGACTGGTGTTTGAGGGCATGCTATGATTCCCACACAGGTTTTCAGGGATATTTTTTATTGTTCTTCAATCAATTTTTACTTTTCAAGGTTCTCTTTCTTTTATTGTAGTTTTTCATAGACTAGTTAACACTATC